>CAXUBB010000068.1:2937-15251 GCA_964249105.1 uncultured Bryobacteraceae bacterium
CATCTATCTCACGCATGCGGCACAAGCAGGAGACCGGCCGGCAGTTCCTCGCCGAAAATGCGGCTTGTGGAGGCCGGATCAGTCTCGCCCGCCAGTTCACGAAGCAGACCGGCGGCCTGAGGCGATGCTTCACAGGCGAGGCGCACGGCTTCCAGCGTCACCGGAGGCAAATCGCGCGCCCCATCGCCAGTTTGCTGCGCCATGCGAACTGCTGCTTCGAGAAGCGCCGGCGTATGCGGAAACCGGAGCATCGCGTCTATCCAACGACTCACAACTGATGGCGCAATCACCAGATTAATTGGACCGTTGAACAGCTTGCGGGCTCCCAGGCGCGAAAGGCACCACACGCCGACCGCCACCATTTCGCCGCGACTGATAAATCCGAGAAGTATGTCGCCCAATTGAGTTTTTGTCTGTTGCGGAAGCAGTTCCAGGCTGGCCGCAGTGCGCCACATCTCCCGGTAAAGGCTTTGGTTGACGCGGTTGTTCCGCTTGCTCTTCGGCAGCAGAACAGGCGAGACACGCTGATACATGTCGCCTTGCTGGTTACGATTCAAGCCTGCGGCAATACGTCCACAAAAGATCCACCAGTCAATCTCATTCTGAACCTGATTACCAAACGTCAGACCAGCGGCATAGATGCGGCGGGCCTGCTCAATACGATACTCGTCACCCGGAAAGCCGAAGCCGGGCCGCAGGCAAAAGCCGGTTAGGTTCAGCCATCGAACCTCATGGGGCGCATTCTTCCGGCGGCCATCTGAGAGATTCAAAAGCTTATCAGCCAAAGCGCGAATCGTCGGAAGCGGCCAGGACAGACGGCCTAACCCGAATGCCTGTTCGAGGCGCGTGGGAAGCTGCTCCGGAGGCAGGCCGGAAGAAAGCTTGCCGAACACGCCTTCGATAAAGGATTCAGCCTGCGCTTGCGCCTCCGCGCTCACCACGGCGCCCGAACGAACGCTGGACAAAGCGGCGTTTGACTCCACCTGGTCTGCCGTTTTTCGCAGTTGAAACTGCAACCGCCAGCGATGTTCGCTGATCTTAGACTCCGCCCAGGCTTCCAGCGTACCGACCTCGCTGAGACGCGCGCCCAGCGTCACCGGAACGCGGCGTTCTCCGCCTTTGCCGAAGCGAATCACAGCGCGAAGAGGCGCATGCAGCCGGGGATCACTCGCCGGGTCCAGCATGTCCTCGCTAGGAGTAAAGGCCACCACATCGCCTGGAGCGTCATCCGTCCGGCTTAATGAACTGTAAAGGCGAAAAGCAACGGGCGTGTTGGCAAGCAGCTCCAGCTCGGGTTGCGCCAGCTTGATCTCCTGCCCTTCTTCGGTGCCGCGCGGCATCAGGCAAACCGTTTGCAGGGCCGTCGAGCCGCTGTCTTGCAGGCCAATGAAATAAGCCCGCGGCAACCCGCCGCGCACGAGAACACCGCTCCCGGAGGCACGCACATAGGAGTAGTAAGCCGCGCCCATGGCAACCGCCAAATCGAGATCCGTGTTTTCAAAAACAGCCGGCTTACGGCGGAACCAGTGCTCCACCACATCACGCACGCGGTCTCGAAATACAGGCGGAATAAAGAAGCCGCCGTTGAACAGAATTGCGTCAATCCCGTGCTCCACGGCAGGCGAGTTCTGTAGAAACTCCGCCAGATGCCGGGTGATAGCAGGATCGGAAACGTATGGCAATCCGAGTTCCCGGAAAACGCTTTGCTTTTCCTGTTGCGGCTTATCGCTCAATTGGCATGGAGGGAGAAATCCGCCCAGAGCCAATTCAAGCAGTTCATCACGGGAAATGCTCGTTTTGAGCGTGCCGCCGATCAGCGCCGATCCCGCTCCCGTTACGGTAATGTCAACAGCAGCCGGTCCGTCCTGAGAAAGCAGCAGTTCCTTAGCGGCGGAGCACTGCCGTCGCAAGGCGCTTCTCTGTCGCAACGACAGAGTTTTTCCTAGTTTCGATTCGGCCAGCCAGGAAATCGTGAGGTCCAGATTGTCGCCGCCTAGTAATAGGTGACGGCCCACATGAGTGCGCGTGAACTCGACCCGGTCCCCTTCCCGGTGGACGCGGATGAGAGTAAAATCGCTGGTGCCGCCGCCCACGTCGCAGATCAGAACGGTCTGGCCATCGAACAACTCCTTATTGGAGCGCGAAAGATGACCGGCGATCCAGGCATAGAAGGCAGCCGCGGGCTCCTCAAGCAGCGTTAAGCTCTCGATACCCACCTCACGCGCCGCCGCGACGGTGAGTTCGCGCGCTTCTTCATCAAAGCTGGCCGGGACGGTGAGGACAATTTTTTGTTCAGCGAGCGCCGCGCCTTTGGCGCGCTGCCAAGACCCAGCTAAGTGCGCCAGATAGCGAGTGGACGCTTCCACCGGAGACAGCACGCGCCCGCCTTCCTGGGCATCCCAAGGCAAAATCTTAGCGGTACGATCCGCTTCTGAATTTGACAGCCACGACTTAGCGGAATGAACAGTTTTCGTCGGCACCAGCGCGCCTTGCTCCCGCGCATACGCGCCCACAATCGGAGGCTCGCTTAGATAAAGGAATGACGGCAAGGTGCGCAGACTACCCGTACGATTTGCATCAATCTGCTGTTCGACAGGCAGGATGTGAATCGGCGGAAAATCCGCATCGGCAGCTTCCTGCGGATCAATATAGGCAAGGGCGGAGTTAGTGGTGCCCAGGTCAATACCGACGTTCATTATGCCGCCAAGCGTTCCCGGACATTGAACTCAAGTTTCCAGCGCCGTCCATCGGCGGCCACGCACCACAATTCCAGCAAGCCCGTCTCCGTTACGTTGCTTTCGAGCGTGATCGGAACGATCTCTTCGCGTGAGCCGTCCGTATGCGGCGGAAGCCAGACCTCGATGGGCGCTAATTCTTCCAGGTCCTCACCGACTTCTTCCACCAAAGTACCGGGGGCGTCCTTCTTTCGCGACAACGAAGAAAAAAAACGGAATTCGGCAGGTTCGCCCACCACTAAAGCAAACTGCCGTTGAGGAAGCTCTATCTTTGATCCCTCCTCCAATCCGAACGGCACCACGGCCAACGCCTTCATCGGAGCAGGCAGGCCCGGCACCGCCGGTGAAGAGCTTTCAATGCCTACATAATAAGTTCTCGGCACGCCGCCACGGATGCGGACGCCTTTTCCGGTTCTTGCCAGACCATAGTAAGCAGCGCCATGGGCGACAGCATGCATCAGATCAGCTTGCTTGGACTCATTTTGCAATTCAATGACCGTGGGCGCGCCCGCGCTACTCAACCAGCCATTCAACACTTCAAAAATGCGGTGCTCAATCGCGCCTGCCTGCAAAACGCCGCCATTTAACAACAAGTGCGTAGGACGGGCAAACCCCTCGGTGCCTAAATTGGCCGCCGCCTGCCGTAGAAACTGCGCAAGGTGCTTCGTCACAGCGGGATCGGCGGCATAGCTAAGGCCAACCTCCATCAGAGCGGCGCGGCGTTGACGCTGCGGAGCCGCATCCGGTCCAACAACGGGGAAAAATCCATCAAGAAGCAGCTTTCGGACCTCCTCGCGCGTGATCTTGCCGCGAATGGTTCCGCCTACCAGTCCTGTGCCGCGCCCCAGAATAGTTAACGGCTGTTCATCAGGAGCATTGGCGTCAGACGAAAGCAGAACCTCCTTCGCGTGGCGGCATTGCTGCCAAAGCGAGTGAAACTGAATGGCATCCAACTTGGTGCCCTTGGCCGCAAACTGCGCTTCCGCAAAACGCGCCGTTGCTAAATCCATGTTGTCGCCGCCCAGCAGCAGGTGTTCGCCCACGGCCACGCGCTCCAATTGCAGCTCGCCGTTTTTCTCCGTCACGGAGATCAGCGTGAAGTCAGTCGTGCCGCCGCCGATATCGACGACGAGAATGAGATCGCCCGGTTTCACCTGCTCGCGCCAATTCGGATTACGGTTAATCCAGGCGTAAAAGGCAGCCTGCGGTTCTTCCATAATCGTGACGCTCGGGTATCCGGCCAGTTGAGCGGCGCGTTGCGTCAACTCGCGCGCAGCAGGATCAAAAGAAGCGGGCACTGTCACAAGAACAGTTTGCTCTTCAAATTTGGCCTCGGGATACGCCGCGTCCCACGCCGAGCGCAGGTGGAGAAGATACTGCCGCGACGCTTCCAAGGGCGAAATCTTACTGATGCCTTCCGGCGCGGTGAGTGGTAGTAACGGCTGCGTCGGGTCGGCGCTCTGATTCGACAGCCATGACTTAGCGGAGCTTACGAGACGATTCGCATTCTCAATACCGCGCGTGCTCGCTAAGCGGCCCACGATGTATTCGGGGCGCTCATTCCAGGGCAGCGCCAGGGCGCCTTCCACAAACTCGTTTGGCCCCGGAATGTAGAGCGAAGACGGCAGCAGATCAAGAGGCGCGACTTCACCCGCGTTCACCAGTTGCGGAACACCGAAAATCCGAACTTCCGCTTTTTCCTCTTCCGGCACATTGGCAGGCGCGAACGCTAAAGCGCTGTTAGTGGTTCCAAGATCGATCCCAATAATGTATTGCGGCATGAAAGCGTGGGAATTACTCAACTTCAATTTCAGCAGGCGTCAGCACGAAAACATCCTGCTTTCCCAAAGCGGGCAGGTTTACCGAGGACGCCAGCCATCCGCGATGCCGCAGGGTGCCGCCCGCGGCTTTCCCGCTCGCGGGCACGTTTCCAATCAGCTTGATCCGGTTTGGATCAGGAGTTTTTGAGGCATCTAGCTTCTGAAAAGTGCCTTCCACGCCGTCAATCACCGGAGCTAGAACAACGTGGCGCAGAAGACTCGCCCGGCAATCGGCATGGAGGCTGCGAACCGCGGCTCCGATCTGGTCATCAGCGTACGCCGCAACGTCTTCCATAAGAAAATCAAGCAATCGCGAATCACGCTGCAGAATATTCAGCATTTGCAGCGCGCCATCGCTTACCTTTGGCGCTTCGACCGGTTTGACCACAGGCGCGGGCTGCGGTTTTTCGAAGCCGAACTCCTTGGCAATATCAGCGGGCAGTTCACCCGAAAACAGGATGGAAAAAAAGCTGCGAAACGCGGCTGCAATACGGGACAATAATGAACCTCTGACAGTCAGGATATCAAGATTACCGGCCTTTTCTAGTTTCGGAGGCGAAACGAAATACCCCGGATCGCCCTCTCCCTGACAAAGGAAAAATCAAAAATGGCAACCACCACCAAAAAACAAACCGCTAAGAAATCATCGGGATCAGATCCGAAATCAAGGCGAATCGTGAAGAACAAAATGCAAGAGACGATGCACGAATTTAAGCAGCACGAGTTGAAATCGGGACGCAGCGGTAAAGAGGTAAAGAATCCAAAGCAGGCCATTGCGATTGGCTTGAGCGAAGCGCGCCGCTCAGGAGCGAGCATCCCTCCATCGCCCAGCGGGAAAAAGGCTACCGCCAAGAACACAGCAACGCAGAAAACTGCTTCGAAAATAAGCGCCAAGAAAGCTCCCGCGCAAAAGACAACCATGAAGAAGTTAAGCAGCAAGAAATAAGCTCCGTAGTCTGCCTTACCACGCTGCTCCAATCGGCTGAATCAAGTCTTAAACCGCGCCCGAAAAACATCTGCGAAAAAAGTGTTTTCATTTATGTTAATGATGCTAACGACACCTAGCCGTTTGTGGCTTATGCCTATCTACTCATTGACAAGGAACAGAATGAATATTTTGCAGAATCACCGGCAGACGTCGGCTGCTCTGTTGTTTGCTTTCGCAGCTTTCGCTATCCCTGCTCAAGCGGCAACCATAGCTACCATCTATCAAAATGATCCAAACGCAATGGATGCAAGCGTAGTACCCTTAACGACCTTACCCAACGCCACTTTCACAACAAATAACATTGATTACAACGCCCATTTCGGCGGGGTCGAGGCGGCGGGGTTCCTTTATGACCCGACGTTCACAAATCAGCAGAATGGGTTTGATCCCAATACAATTTCGTATTGAACTATGCTGTGTGCTGTGCCGCAGCGCCAGAATTAACCTTTCAGGTGAATTATGTGCCAGTCGGCACGCCTGAGCCAGCTAGCATGACTTTGCTCGGTTCCGGACTGTTCGGGCTTGCCGCTCTCGCTTAGTGCCGTAGAAAATAAAAACCAAAAAACCCGCCCAGCTCGAAAGCTGGGCGGGTCTATCAATCGAGTTTCGAAAAGGACTTACCTTAGTAGTCCATGTCCGGGCCGTGGCCGGGAGCCGGAGCAGCCGCAGATTTCTTCTCGGGAATTTCGGCAATCATGGCTTCGGTGGTCAGCATCAAAGCACTGATCGAAGCGGCATGTTGCAGAGCGGAGCGAGTCACCTTCGTCGGATCAATGACGCCCGACTTCACCAGGTCTTCGTATTGGCCGCTAGCCGCGTTGAAGCCGTAATTATTGTCTTCGTTCGAGCGGACTCTCTCGATAATGATCGCGCCCTCGTAGCCGGCGTTGCCGGAAATCTGGCGCAGCGGCTCTTCTGATGCCTTGCGGATGATATCGATACCGATCTGCTCGTCGCCTTCCGCCTTCAGGTTCTGAAGGATCTTACCGGCGCGGAGCAGCGCCACGCCGCCGCCAGGAACGATGCCTTCCTCGACAGCCGCGCGCGTCGCATGCAGGGCATCTTCGACGCGGGCCTTCTTCTCCTTCATCTCGGTCTCGGTAGCAGCACCCACCTTGATCACAGCTACGCCGCCGGCAAGCTTCGCCAGACGCTCTTGCAGCTTTTCACGATCGTAGTCTGAAGTGGTCTCTTCGATCTGTGCGCGCAACTGCTTGATGCGGCCTTCGATCGCCTTCTGCTGACCTGCGCCGTCCACGATGGTGGTATTGTCCTTGTCAATCGTGACGCGCTTGGCGCGTCCCAGATCTTCCAGGCGAACACCTTCCAGCTTGATGCCGGTTTCTTCCATTAAGGCTTTACCGCCGGTCAGAACAGCAATGTCTTCGAGCATCGCTTTACGGCGATCACCGAAGCCGGGGGCCTTCACAGCGCAGGCATTCAGGGTGCCGCGCAGCTTGTTCACCACGAGGGTAGCCAAAGCTTCGCCGTCCACTTCTTCCGCCAGAACCAGAAGCGGCTTGCCAGAGCGGGCAATCTGCTCGAGCAGCGGCAAAAGGTCCTTCATGTTGCTGATCTTTTTCTCGTGGATCAGGATGTACGGATCTTCGAGAACCGCTTCCATGCGGTCCGGATCGCTGATGAAGTAAGGGGAGAGATAACCACGGTCGAACTGCATACCGTCAACGGTCTGCAACTCGGTCACCATCGTTTTTGATTCTTCCACGGTAATGACGCCGTCCTTGCCGACTTTCTGCATCGCTTCGGCAATGATGTTGCCGATGGTGCTGTCGCCGTTGGCGGAAATGGTGCCAACCTGGGCAATCGCGTCACCGGAAACCGGCTTAGAGAACTTCTTTACTTCGTCAACAACCGTTTCAACGGCCTTTTCAATACCACGCTTCAGCGCCATCGGGTTCGCGCCGGCGGCCACCGACTTCACGCCTTCGCGGAAGATGGCTTGGGCCAGAATGGTCGCGGTCGTGGTGCCGTCGCCGGCGATGTCGGAGGTCTTCGAAGCAACCTCGCGCACCATCTGGGCGCCCATATTTTCCAGCGGGTCCTTCAGTTCCACTTCCTTGGCAACCGTGACGCCGTCCTTCGTAATCGTCGGACCGCCAAATTTCTTCTCAAGAACTACGTTGCGGCCCTTGGGACCGAGCGTCACTTTCACGGCATCCGCTAATTGGTTGACGCCGCGAAGAATCGCCTGACGCGAATTTTCGCTATAAACAATTTGTTTTGCAGCCATTTTTCAAATTCCTCCCTTACTTCTTTGCAGCGGTGCCGTTCGAAGCACCATTCGTCAGCACGCCAAGAATCTCGTCCTCGCGCATAATCAGGTACTCGGTGCCATCCAGCTTGATGTCGCTGCCTGAATACTTGCCGAACAGAATACGGTCGCCGACCTGCACATCCAGCGCATTCACTTTTCCGCTGTCATCGCGCTTGCCCTTGCCGACTGCTATAACTTCGCCCTTTTGCGGCTTCTCTTTTGCCGAATCAGGAATGTAGAGACCGCCGATCATGTCTTCGTTCTCCTCGAGCCGTTTAACCACGACGCGGTCGTGAAGCGGTCGAATATCCATACTTAAAACCTCCGGTGAGTTACACTTGCCTAGTTTTGAAGATTTGGAACGTCAGGTTTCAATCTGAATCCTGACTGCCCACTTGTTGTTTTAGCACACTCAGAGCGAGAGTGACAACAGAAATTTATAACTTGTTCATTTCAAACGAATTAATTTTATAGCAGCTATATAGCTTACATTGCTGTACTCAAGTTTTCTTCTGTTGCTCTTGCATATACCGACGCTGCTATCGTGGAATAGGTTGAGTTTGTAATCCATGCGGCGTTTTTCGGTTTTGATTGCGTTCGCCGTTGTCCTCCTTTCGGCAGTCGTCGGCTATACCTATAAGCTGCGTCACGACAAAGCGAGTGCTATGCGCGTTTCGCGCCCTCCCAAAGTTCCTGTCGGCATTGAAGCCATGGCTTCAACGGGATGGTACTGGGGAAAGGATGATGCGCAGGCCAATAAACCCGTTGTCCGGGTAAATGCCAAATCTTTCCAGGCCACCTCTTTCCAGGCCACCAAAGACCCTTCCACCTTTGAACTGCACGACCTCAGTCTGCGCCTTTATGATAAAGACGCCGCTTCTTATACCTATGTCAAGAGTCCGAAAGCGCTCTTTGACGAGAGGTCGGGCGTTTTGAAGTCAGATGGCCCGGTCACCATTATTCGGGACATGCCCGCTGATAAGGAAGGGGAGGATCAGGCGGAAGCCGAGAAGCATGTGCGCGTGGAAACTTCCGGCGTTACGTATGAGACGAAAACTGGCAAAGTCACCACGGACCAGCCCGCTTTTTTCACCTTCCCTGACGGCGACGGCAAAGCGATAGGCGCTGAGTACGACCCGAACACGAAGATTCTGCACCTGAAATCGCAGGTATCGCTGAACTGGGTAGGAGACGGGCCGAACGCAAACAAGATGCATGTGGAAACAAGCGATCTTGTTTATAAAGAGGCGGAGCAGAAAGTTTACCTGACGCCCTCCGCCAAGTTGCAACGCCAATCGACCACGATTCAGGCGCAGAACGCAGTCGTAATCTTGCAGGACGGCAGATTGCACCAGATTGACGGCGACCACGCCGTAGGCGCTGATGACCGCGAAGACCGCCACACCAGCTACTCGGCGGATAAGATGACGGCCCTGTTCAATGAGGACGGTGATCTCGTCAACATGATCGGCGATGGAAACGCCAAGGTGGCATCCAATCAGCCGGGTTCGCAAACCACTTTGACCGGAAACCGGGCCGATCTTCGTTTTGCCGTTTCCAGCAAGGAAGTGGATGGCGAGACGCAGAACAGCAGCGACTTGCATTTAGTAATGGCCGACGGTCGTGCCGTGGCGCAATCGGACCCGCTGCCGCAGCCCGGCGTGCTGCTGGCTGACACTCGTTTTCTGCGAAGCGAGCACATTGAATTGGAGATGAAGCCGGGCGGCAAGGATATTCAGGAGATCCGCACTTCTTCGCAGGCGCAGCTTGAATTCAAACCCAATCGCCCCGGCCTGCCGCACCGCACCGTGGACGCGTCGCATCTCCGCGTTCTCTATGGCGAGAACAGTTATGTCGATACATTTCTTGCCTCCAATGCAGCGACCCACACGGACAAGCCCGCTCCGGTCAAGGACGGCAAAACCGCCCCGCTGCCGCCCGCGCCCGCTCTGACCTGGAGCGACGAACTGACCGCGAAATTCCAAAGCAACACCAATCAAGTCGCAACAGTGGAGCAATCAGGCAATTTTCGCTACCAGGAAGGGCTGCGCAAAGCCTCCGCCAAGAAGGCGTTTCTGGATCAGATTGCCAATCGCATGACGCTGACGGAGGCGGCGCGCGTCCTGGACGATACGGGATCAACGGTGGCGGACAAAATCATCATGAATCAGGGGACCGGCGATATGGACGCGGAAGGCCGCGTAATTTCCACGCACGCGCCGGACAAGAATCAAAAGCCCGGCACGTCCATGTTGGACACCACAAAAACGATGCAGGCAAAAGCCGACCGGATGATCACGCGCGAGAGCAACACAAAAATTCGCTATGAAGGGCATGCCGTGATCTGGCAGGGCGCGAACCGGACGGTTGCGAATGCGATTGATATTGATCGCGATGCGCAAACCCTGCATGCGAAGGGAAACGTTGTCAGCGAGCTTCTCGACAATAAAACAGACAGCCCTCCCGAGTCCGCCTCCAACGGGCCGCAACTGAAAACAGTATCCGTGACAACGGCTGAACCGGCAGCGCCTATCTTCACCACCATCTACGCCCCGGAGATGCTGTACCGGGATGACCAGCGGATCGCGAACTACACCGGCGGCGTAAAGCTCACGCGCCAGAAAATGATTATCACCTCCAACGAGTTGATTGCTTTCCTTTCCCCGAAAACAGCGGAAAATGGGAACGACTCCTCCCTCGATCACGCCTTCGCCAACGGAAATGTCACGGTGTTCGACGCCATAGGCCCCAATCGCACCCGCACCGGCACGTCGGAACATGCTGAATACTGGACCAAAGAAGACAGGGTCACGCTGAACGGCGGAGCGCCGCAAATGGTTGATAGCTATAAAGGCGTCACCAAAGGCCAGCAGCTAACTTATTTCAATGCCGATGACCGCCTGCTGGTCGATGGTCAGATCAAAAAGCTCGCCTTTACGAAGATGAAGAAAAAGTAGTATCTTCGCGACACCTCGGAAAGCAGGAAAAGGATCGGGATCGAGCTTTACCAAATGGTATGAATGTTGGACGCCCGAATATGCCCATCACGGCTGATAACCGGCACACCGCGATACAACGCTGTAGCGGCTATAATCCGGTCGGGCATATCCGGCATGGAATTGCGGGGAATCTGGCGCATGGCTTCGACCACTTCAGATGTGAACGGAGCCTTTTTCAGGACGCGGTTGGGATTGGCAAGCGCTCTTCTCAAATCAGCGTACGCCGATGTCGGGGACGGTTTTTTAATCAAACAACGTTTTAGGCCAAGCTGATGGTCAGCAGATATGCTTTGGGCTTGGGCCTGCGCTTGCAGGGCGTCTCCCAGATCATCAGGCAAGGGCCGTCTCATCGGATTTCTCGCGCACTGCTGACAAGTTACCGCAATCCCCACTTTCTATGAGAAGGGCTCCACTGTCAACACCTATTTCTGATTATTTGTTTTCCTTTGTTGTGACTTCCTTGCTCTCCACCGACTTTCTATGCGCACTATTCATGAGCCTTTGTTTTATGCTCTGTGCCGGTGGTCTTCCTATAGAGAGGTTCGACGCTGCTATTTCACAGCCGGCCTCGTAGGCCATGTGGGGACCGCAGTCGTCGAAATCACGGTGTTATCACAAGCAAAGTTTCTGATTGTGTTTGATTTTAGGCTGCTGTGGCGCCATAAAAGGGCTGATACGGCTGCTGCGTCACCCACAGGTGATGCAGCAGTACCGCTAGCTTTCGTGCGATCGCGACCACGGCTCGCTTTCTGGCATTCTTTCCTCCGCGGGCCGCGAGATGTTGCCCCCACCGCCGCAAGGCACTATCTTTCCCGAATGGACCCAAGATGTAGTTGGCTGCTTCCGTCAAGAGTTTCCGCAGGTACACGTTGCCAGCCTTCGTAATGCCGAGTTGCGGATCGTGGTCACCGGATTGATCACGCCGTGGTCGCAGACCTAGATAGCAGCCCACATCCCGACTCTTCTGAAATCGGTGGGGATCATGGATCGTCAGAACATACGTAATCGCGGTTAAGTTCCCGACCCCATTCACGGTTTCGAGCATCTTCGTTTCGGGATAGTGATCGCGGGACAGCTCCAGGATCTGCCGATCGTATACTTTGATCTGCTCCGTCATGCCCTGGATCTGTATCAGGAGAGGACGCAGAATGGCCAGCAATTCCTCCGGAAGTACTTCGAGGCTGCGCCTGGCGAAGGAAGGCGTCGAACAAGGCGGCAGGCGATGGCCGCAGGGTTTGACCAATCCTCGTACGGCATTGACAGCAACGACCCGCATGCGGACCAGTACATCACGAGCACGAACCAGGGTTAAAGCCTGTTGTGCTTCTACGCTTCGATGGGTGATCGGTCGTAGAATCCGCGGATCCAATCTCGCATAACGAGCCAGTTTTTCGGCGTCGACCTGATCACTCTTGCTGATGTTGCGAACGATCGCGTGCAGTTCCGTGACATTGGCCATGAGCACTTCGTGACCGTACGCTTGCAACTGTTGAGTGA
>CAXUBB010000068.1:15261-15484 GCA_964249105.1 uncultured Bryobacteraceae bacterium
TTCTACGGAGCGGGCCACCGTGCGGAAGCGCCCTTCTTCGACTACATTGGCATCCTCATCCAGGATGCAATAGTGACTCCACTTGTCACCAAGGTCAATACCGACTGTCAACTGATGCTGGGAGGACTTCCGAGTTTTCTTGGTGCTTGCCTTTTGAGTTTGCTGGTTCATGCTTTAGTCTCCACCAGCCCTTCTCATCACATTTCACAACGGCAGCAGGAAT
>CAXUBB010000069.1:0-2800 GCA_964249105.1 uncultured Bryobacteraceae bacterium
AGCCCGATTTTTCGAGCAGCGCCTTGGCCTCCCAATACGAGGCGGAGCGCTCGCTTCTGGAGCGCTGCGTAATGTGTCCGGTTTCAACCTGCTTAACCGAAATCAAGTCGTCGGCAAATTCCCGGAACATGTACAGGCTGACGTGCGGCACTCCGGCGTCAACCGTGCGCGCTATCGAGTCAAGCGAGCTTTGGGCGCTCTGTCCGGGGAAACCCGTGATCAGATCAAGGTTGAAATTCTTGAGGCCGGATTCCTTAAAGCGCTGGACTGCTTTGTTGATATGGTCGGTGGAGTGCGCCCGGCCCATTCGGCGCAAAATGGCAAGGTCAAAGGACTGCGCGCCCGCGCTGACGCGATTCAATCCGCGCTCCACTAAAGTTTCGAGGTGTTCGGATGTCACTGTCTCCGGGCTGCACTCGGCTGTGTGCTCCACCACCTTTGACAAATCAATATTCTGGGCCAGCGTGTCATAAATATGCGCCATCTGCGCCGGAGTCAGGCGGGTCGGTGTGCCGCCGCCCCAGTAGATGTTGGTCACCTGGTATCCCATCTCTTCGAGAGCCGGGGCATACGCGGAGATCTGCCGGCAGAGCGCATCCACATAGCGCGCCCGCAGCTCGCCCGTGTTTACCAGGTCCGCTTTGTTATATCCCACCACCCAATCGCAGAAGTGACATTTCGAACTGCAAAACGGAACATGGATGTAAATCAGCAGGCTCTTATTGATTCGTGCTTTGGCTCCCGGTTCAACCAGCCGCCGCAGTTGCGCGGGCGACAACAGAGCGGGCGTGGCGGAACGAGCGGAACACTCCATGATTCCCGCCGCTCGTCGTTGACTGTTTTCTAACTCAAGTTCCTGCTCGACAGCGCTATGCATGGTCCCTACCTACTTTCGTGAATCTTGTGTGCGCAGAATGTATACGCTGGCCACGGTGAAAACCGCCGAGTAAGCGATCAGGACAAGCCACGCAGTCGTCTCGGACTCGTTGAAGTACCCAAGCGCATGCAGCGCCAGGCGCGAAAAATAGTAAGACGGAAGCAGGTGAGCGAATGCCTGCAGCCAATGAGGCAACGCCTCCAGGGGCATCCATAGTCCGCCGCAAAGCGACAGCGGTAAATAGATAAAGTTGATCAGACCCGCCGCTGAATTTGCCGGCATCAGCAACCCAGCCGTCACCCCCATGCTGGCGAAAGCTAATATCCCACCCGCGATCACGAGAAGCAGATGCAGACCTTCAAAAAGCGTGATGTGCATATTGGTGGCCGCCGATCCGATACCGATGAGGAGCAGCGTGATCACGATTCCAAAGGCGATGCTGGCTATCAACTTCGATACCAGGTATGCCGGCGCGGGCATCGGCCCCGCCCGCTTCAGTTCGAGCCAGCCCAATCCCCGCTCATAGGCCATTCCTGCGCCAATGCCGAAGAATGCCGCGCCCATTGATCCAAAGCATGAGTAGCTGGCCACCAGATAACGGGCAACCGTGTGGCCGTGGAACATGACATTGCGATTGGAAATGCCAAACAGGAAGAAAAAAACCAGCGGAAAGCCAATGATGGAGAACGTAAATGAACGTTCCCTTAGGAGTTTTAGCAGTTCGTACTGCGTCTCCTTGACATACGCCCGGAACGCGAGGCCAAGGCCCGGATCACGGCTGATAATTGGTGCGGTTGTTGCGAGTTCCATAATGATTGTTCCTTTCAATTTTTTCCGGGACTAAAATTCCTCAATCCTTGTTTTCCTTGTGCCCGATCAACGCCAGAAATGCGTCTTCCAGACCGACACTGGTGATTTCCAGGCCGCTGAGCGCACTATCATGCGCCAGCATGGTCCGCACGACAACATCAGGCTCCGCCGCCGCGATAACCGTCTGCGCGCCGTCCTGCCAAACGGCGGAAACAGAAGGCAGAGTGCGCAAAAATTCCGGCTTGAGCGCGGTGCGACAGCGGATCTTGCGAACCGATTGCGTAGCCTTGATCTGCGCGGGAGTGCCTTCCGCCGCCAGTTTGCCGCTCTGCACCACGAGAATGCGGTCCGCCGAGGCGTCCGCTTCTTCCAGGTAGTGTGTGGTGAGAAGGACCGTTTTGCCGCGCGCGGGAAATAGGCGGATTTGATCCCATAACGCCCGCCGCGCCTCGACGTCCAAGCCTACCGTCGGCTCATCCAGAAACAGCAGATCCGGATCTCCGCAAATCGCAAGCGCAAACAGCACCCGCTGCTTCTGCCCGCCGGACAATTTTCCGAACTTACGGTCTTCAATTCCGTTCAGACCGGCGATCGCGATAATCTCATCTTCCGGCAGCGGATTCGGATAGTAGCTGCGAAACAGATCGATGTGCTCCCGCACGCGCAACTCTTCGGGTACCGCGCCAACGCCCACCTGCAGCATGGCGCCGATACGCATACGCGCGGTACGGCTACGGGGATTACGGTCGAATACGCGAACCTGGCCGCGATCCGGCGTGGTCAGGCCGAGCATCAGCCTCACGCTGGTTGTCTTTCCCGCGCCGTTCGGCCCGAGCAGCGCCGCCACCTCTCCCCGATACAGATCAAGTGAAATCTCGTTGAGCGCGGTATGCGGCCCGTACCGTTTCGTTACCGCTTGCAGCGAAGCAATCACCTCTTGGCCCCGCGGTTTTTCCTGCGTTGCACTGACCGTGCTTGTCCATAATTCCGTCTTTGGTGTTTCCGTCAGGAGTTCAGTCACAAATTCCTCTTTCTGTTTTGTTCCGTCATCTTTCGTTTATCGGCGTCGGGCTTACTCGGCCCGCGCCCGCGTTAGCGCCGCGGCGGTAAGCC
>CAXUBB010000069.1:2810-12424 GCA_964249105.1 uncultured Bryobacteraceae bacterium
GTGTCCGTTCTTCGCATCAACACTCACGCTGCCGCTGGCGATCCGCGTCTTTGCGCCCGAGAATACTTCAAATTTCGCCGGCCCGGTCTCGCTGCCGACGCCCGGCGCGAAAGCAACCGTAAGTCCCTTTCCGGCGTTTGCTCCCGCCGACGCAAAATGCACCTTCTTGGTGGACCAGATACCGTTTGCCAACCGCGCCTCAAAAGTGACCTTCTGTCCCGCCAGACGCTGATCTTCTTCGCTAAAGGCGGCTGTATCGCCTCCCACCGCCGTAACAGTCAGCGTGACGTCGCGGCCATCTTGGGCCTTCAACTTCCACTTCGCTCCCTTTTCGAGCTTGCTGGGCGACTCAACAGCAGTCCATTGATCGCTGCCGTCAGCGAAAACAGCAATCTCCAGATTTTCCGTGAGAGCGCCATGATAGGGCACAAAATAGGGAGGCTGCGCAATTTCCTTCCATACATCGGCTGCGCTGACGACATTTCCGATTTTCAGCGCTGTTCCTTGTCCCGCGACAGCGGACTGCTCGCGATACATAAGCACCGGCGGCTGTACGCCGGCCGGGGAAAGTCCGCCTCCGCGCTCGCTGACGTCAGACCCCTGCACGAACTGCCAGAGCACAGGCTGTCCCGCATGATCCGTGAACCGGAGGAGGTAATTCGCATCGGTTCCCGCGTTGGCCGGCCGGTCCAGTTGCATCTTGGTGAGGTAAGCCTCCGCGCCCATGCGTTTATTGATCTCCACCATGAACGGCTGGTCGGAGTAGTGAATCCGCTTGCCCGTTGCCCGTTCCGTTAACACGGCATCATAGAGCGGCTGCTTCCCGATGGAGGGATCCACATACAGCTCGATCATGCTGTAGGGCAACTCCGGCCCTACCCATTGCACAAACTGCTCCGGCCAATGGCGATAGATGATCTGCGGAGCCGGAACCGGCGCCGGTAGGACAGCATCCGCGGCTTGGCTCCCCAGGCTGAGAGCGGCGCCGATAAAAAGATAACTACTGAGTTTTTTGATCATATGGATTCTCCTGAAAATGTTAATTAGCTTTGACTTAAAGCAATGGCGTTAAAACGTGTACCGGAAACCAATCTCCACGCGGCGAGCGGCCTCGGCGGTTAACGCCTGGGTAAAAGTAGGGGAGCCGACAACCGTACCTATGCTTTGGACATTCGTGTGATTGATCAGATTGGCCACGCGCAGGTTCAGCGTGATGGTCTGATGCTGGTCGGCGGCAATCCCTCGCCATCGCAGAGCGAAAGTGCGGCTGAGGCTTTCATCAAGGTGCAGCAAATTCGGCATGGTTCCCGCATTGCGCGCCAGGCTGCCGTTTACGCCTGCGGTACTGAGCAATCCGAACGGAGTTTCGTAAACGCCGGGACCAGTTTGTGAGGCCACGGAAGGCCGGTCGTTGAAAGAGCCGTCTCCGTTATTGTCAAACCCCGTTACGACGTTGTAAGGGATGCCGGATGTAAAAGTGAGCTGCGTGTTCAGCGTCACCTTCCACGGGCAGTTGATACTTCCAATCAGAAAAAGCTGCTGTTTGGGTTCCCAGGAGGCCCGCGCCATTTCGCCGCTGTTGGAATAGCTCGATTGCGGCAACAGCGTCGGTGTGTCCGCATCGGTCCGCAAATTAAAGATCAGGTCGCCGAGAAACAGTCCGAAATGCTTGAAGCTATGTTGATCCAGCCCAGCGAAAATAACCGAACCGCGCAATTTACCCGACGGCTCAAAGGCGATGATATTTTGTCCCGGCGTGATGGGGCGCGGCGCCAGCAAAGGATTAGTGGTGTCCGCCGTCACTTCCGGCGCATTCACGTTTCTGGACCGCAGCAAGTGCCGTGCATTCACATAAGAAATGCTGGCCTGCCCGTGCCAGTGCTTGGGGAACTGGTGCTCCACCGCAAGCTGCCATTGCAGCGATTGCGACTCCCGGATTCCCGCGCTCAATTCGCGTGTTGTCCGCACCGCGATTGTATCGGCGGCGGGAATGAGCGGATTGGCGAACGAAGGCGCATAGATTTGTTGCTGAGCCTGGTTATAACCGTTTAGCCGGTAAGCCTCCGCAATCACCGAGGTGTCCACGGGATCATAGAAAAGACCGGCGTGAGCGCGAATGGTCCAACTTTGCTTCCGGTCCGGCGACCAGGCGATACCCACGCGAGGCGCGAAGTTTCCGTAGCTGCCCGGCGAGGTTTGCAAGGCGTAGCGCAAGCCCAGGGCAAGAGAAAGATTCGACCGCACTTTCCACTGATCCTGAACGTAAAGCGCCGTTTGCCACTGCGAAAATAAGACCCGTGGCGTTCCTTGCGTCAGCGTGTAGCTGGTGGGGAAAAACCCGGACGCGCCGAGCAATGTGCCCTGATATTGCTGGAGTCCGTTAATCACTTGCTGTCCCTGACCACCGTGGAGAACGGCCCCGCCAAACAGATACGATCCGTTAAAGGTGTTCGGATCGTAATTGCTTCCCAGCGCTCCCAGCGCGGTAACGCCAAAGCGCAAAGTGTGCTGCTTATGCGTCCAGCCTAGGTCGTCATCCACCTCAATGTCGCGCTCGCGATCCCGTAAAGCGCCCGCCGTTGACCCGCCGCCCACAAAAGCGCCCGCCACCGTTACGCTGGGAGCGGTTGAATCTGGAGTTTCCCCCGTGCTCTTCCATGTGATCCCTGCGCGCGCCTGGTTCAAAAGATTCGGACCTAGCACCAAGCTGTAAGTCAAACGTACCGACTGCTCACTTAAGGTCGTGTTATAGCCAGCCTCGGGCAACACTAATCCTCCAATACCGTTGTTTCCGGACTCATTCCGATTCACTGTGTAGGCGGCCACCAGCGTTTGGCCGGCGCTTGGCTGCCAGTCGCCGCGGAGTGTCCCATTCCAAAGCTGCTGCGGAGCCGGCACATTCTGATGAAACGGCGCGGCTTCTCCCAGGCTGTTCAACTGCACCGCATTAACTACGCTGTACTCGTTAATATCGCGCCTTTCGAGCGCCGCAAAGAAGTCGCTCTTTCCCTGCTGAATCGGTCCGCCCCATTCAAACCCGTAATTGCGCTTGCCTGCCGCCGCCGCATTCTGCGACAACGAATCCGTCGCGTTAAAAGCCGAAGGGCTTTCCGAGAGGAAAACCGCTCCGTTCCATGCGCCGCCCGGCTTAGTTTGCACTTCGATCCGTCCGCCTTGGTATGGCGGCTTCGCGTACTCGGCGGAGAAAAGATCCGGGTTCACGCGAATGGAAGCGATGGATGACTTCGGCGGCAGTTTGCTGTTGCTCTGAAAACCGTCTACCGCTACAATGGCCTGCCCCGGAGTGCCGCCGCTGCTTACCGCAAGCGCCTGCAACTGGCGTTGAAAATCATCCGGATCATCCGCCATGCCGCGGATTTCTTTTTCTGTAAGAGTTTTGGCGCCAATGCCGTGATCTTCATCGGAAGAAACGCCGCTGTTTTCTCCTACTTCCACAACCTGCTTAAATTCGGCGATTTCGAGGCGAATGGACAATCTGCCTTCCGCACGCCCGTCCACTGTTTTCGGTGAGAAGCCTCGGGCCTCTACATGAAGCTGGTACTTGGCGCGGTTTGAGCAAGGAAAAGAGAACTCGCCCCGGTTGTCCGTAACCGTGCTCTGCGCGGGAGAAAGGAGCAAATGGACCTTCGCCCCCGCCACAACCATGCCGGTTGGGTCCATCACTGTTCCGGAGACGGGAGAGTTTGCTGTGCGGCATGGCTCAGCTTTGGCTATTTCATAACTGACCAGCAGCGCAGCGGCAATAAAGACTGGCTTCCCAATCGCCGCACGAAATTTGTTGTTCTTGTTTGCCGGAGAGTTCATTTCATTTCACGTTGACTAACGGTTGGGGACAAATTTTCAGTTGCTTACATCAAATGGGGGGCTTGGAATATCCGGCTGAGTTCCGAATCCCAAGCCCCGGATTGTTTTTACCCGCAGGAAGAACTGGTGGTGCTGCTGCAGAGCGACACCGTAACATCGGCCGCTGCCGCCGCGTTCACATCCAGTTGATCGAGTTCTTCAATCTTGAAGGTCTCGATCTCTAGTCCCTGCAGATCATCTGCAATGCGTGTGCTTTCGATTTCTTGGTTCATAAATTCTCCTTAAATGTCTGGTTTCCTTAAAATTTAATGTCTGAACTGCCTAAAAACTCAACCGCAGGATGAACTGGTGGTGCTGCTGCACAGAGATACGCTAACCTCGGCAGCGTTGACATCCAATTCAGCCAATTCCTCGATCTTGAAGGTCTCAATTTCCAGTCCTTGCAGATCGTTAATGTTCCGCGAAGCTTCTATTTCTTGCTCCATGGGAGTCTCCTTGTGTCGATTTTTGTTTGCCCGACCGCTCAGTTGGAAAGGCGCTTGTGGACCTATAAGGTTTGCTTGAGCAAAGCTGCCGCTGTTTTTGCCTGAACCGTCAAACTCACTCTGATAAGTAGGTTTTAGCTGAATTCAGACCTTTAGTCGGGGAGATTGGAAAAGTGGTTAGTTTTCTTACCAACCGCCGGGGAGCTTTGCGGCTCCGGGCGACTTCAACTCCGGTTGGCTCCTGCCCGCAACCCTATGCAAAAAATGATGTTTAACGTGGGAAAGGCAGCTTTCGATGGAGGGCCGCTAAAAGGCGGAAAAGGTGGAAAGTTTTGACCCGGAACCTGCAGTAGAATCAGGCGTTTGAGCCTGCTTGTTAACAATGCTTATTTTTACGCAGACTCGAAATTTGTATTCAGGGGTCGATTAAGTTCCGAACTCGCGCTGCGGGAATCTCTATCAACTGCCAGCCCGTACCGTACACGGAAATCGCACCCGCATACCCCTTCTCCGGGCTCCAGTCAAATAATGACCAATGCCCAGCATGGGTCCGGCCAGCATCAATCGAGACAAACTTTGCCGGCTCCCCTGGCTTCAACGACACTTGGAACTGATCGAGTCTCGTCTGCAATCCATCTCCGGTCGCCTTCACATACGCTTCTTTTCTTGTCCAGCAGCAAAAGAAAGCATTTACCCTTTCTTGCTCCGGAACCTGCAAGAGATCCTCATATTCAGCTATGGAAAAGAACTGCATGGCGATTTCTTCCAGGTTGGGCATGGGCCGGACAAGCTCGATATCGATGCCCAGCATCTGCTCGAGAGCTATAGCGAATACAGCTCGTTGTCCCGAATGCGCAACATTGAAATAAACCGGAGAATCTGCCAGCTTCGGCTTGCCGTTCGAGCCATAATTGATCACGAGTCGTTCCGGCGCTTCGTTCGAATACTGGCTCAAAATGGCGCGGAGCAATCCCCGGCTGACGATATAGGCGTCGCGGTGCTCGGGAAAGCGAAAGTTTGCCGCGCGCTCGCGTTCTTCCGCCGACAGGGTTCGATAGAACTTATCGCGGCTGCTCTCCCGCAAACTGAGGGATGAGGACCAAAGGTGAACTTCCGCTTCACCAAGCAATGTTTAGGATTCCGTCGCGAAATTTAAACATAGATTAATGAGGTTCTGATGTGTCCGGGTCATACGCCGGGAGAACGTCATCATCGGAGGCGATCCAAGTATAAATCGTCGGTAGGACGAAGATGCTCATAACGAGAGTGGCGCTGAGTCCTCCAACAATCACAATGGCAAAGGGCCTTTGGGAATCGGAACCAATACCCCGCGAAAGAGCTGCGGGAAGAAGTCCAAGGGTTGCCACCAGCATAGTCATCATAATGGGACGAAGGCGCAGGACTGCTCCTTCAATAGCGGCTTCTCTGACGGAATGACCGTGCGCCCGGAGCTGGTTAATGTACTCGATCATGATGACGCCGGTTTGGACGGAGACGCCAAAAAGGGCAAGCATCCCGATACCGGATGAAACGCTGAAGTGAGTGCCCGAGAAATAAAGCGCAAAGATGCCTCCGATGGGGGCCAGCACTACCGTCACCATGACGAGAGACGCCCATTTGAATGAGCTGAACATGGAGTAGAGCAACACGAAAATACCTGCTACTGTGACGGGCACGATGACCGCAAGGCGTTTATTGGCGCGCTGCTCGCTAGCGTACTCGCCCGCCCATTCCAGGTGATAGCCGGTGGGTAATTTTACTTCCCGGTTAACGCGATCAATCGCTTCCTGAACGGTGCTGCCCAAATCGCGTCCGCGCACGCTGTATTTGAGGGCAACATAGCGTGAGTTGTTTTCGCGGTAAATCTGAGAGGCTCCGTCGCGCAGGCTTACATTGCAGACCTGATCCAGCGAGACCCAGCTTCCGGAACTTGACAAGAGACGGATATTCTTAATTCTGTCGGGGGTCAGGCGATACTGCGGCTCGTAGCGCACTACTAAGTCATAGCGCTGCTCGCCTTGGAGCACGCTACTAACGGCTTTGCCTCCTACGGCGCTTTCGATGGCGTCTTGTATATCCGTCACGTTCAGACCATAGCGGTTCGCTTTTTCGCGATCCACTGTCACGTTCAGATTGGGCTGGCCGATGACGCGGAATAATCCAAGGTCCTGTACTCCGGGAATTTTGGACATCACATTGACGATCTTTTCGCCTGCGCTTTCGAGATCAGTCAAGTCTGTTCCATAAACTTTAACTGCCAGTTCTCCTTTTACGCCGCTGACTGCCTCTTCCATGTTGTCGGAGATGGGCTGAGAGAAATTCCATAACACGCCGGGGATGCGCTCCACTTCACGGCTCATGGCGCGGACCAGCACTTCCTTATCTTCGTGAAACACAGGCCGCCATTGCTCCTTCGGCTTGAGATCGACAAAGTATTCAGTATTTGAAAAAAGCGCCACGTCCAGCCCATCGTCAGGACGGCCCATTTGGCTTACCACCTGGGTCACCTCGGGAAAACTGGAGAAGATCAGACGCGCTTGTTTGACGACGCGTTCTGATTCGCCAGGACCGGTGCTAGGCGCCAAGGTTCCACGCGCCCATATCGCGCCTTCGTCCAAGTGCGGCAGAAACTCCGAGCCGATCCGTCCAGTTACCATAAAAGCAACGGCAATAAACAGCAGCGCGGTGACTGTGCCCACCAGCGCCAAGCGGGTAGGCAGGGAACTCATGGTCCACTCGAGCGCGTACCGGTAGCCTTTTGTTAAGGCGATGAGCAACGGATTGTGCCATTCCTTAATCTGTTTACTGAAAGCAATTGAGGCGAGTACGGGAAGCAGGGATAGCGAGAACAGCAATGCTCCTAGAAGCGCGAACGCCACGGTTAGAGCCATGGGGCGGAAAAGGCGTCCTTCCACTTCCTGCAAAGTAAAAATCGGCAGATAGGCGGTAATGATAATGGCGATAGCATAGAAAACAGGGCGCTGCACCTCGTGAGCTGATTCACGGATACGTTCGAGCGGGGTTTTTTCGGGACCGCCCTGACGACCCATGTGACGCACGATATTTTCCACCATAACGACCGCGCCATCCACGACCATGCCGAAATCGAGGGCTCCCAGCGAGAGCAGGTTAGCGGGTACATGGCTCAAATCCAGGCAGATGGAGGCAAAGAGCAGCGAAAACGGAATGGTGAGCACGACGATAAGTGCGGACCGCAGATTGCCCAGGAACAGAAAGAGAATGACGGAAACCAGAAGCATGCCTTCCGTCAAATTGTGCAGAACAGTGTGAGTGGTGAGGTGCAGAAGATCGCTGCGATCCAGAAAAGGAACAATTTTAACGCCCGGCGGAAGCAGATGCTCATTCAGGTCCTTTACTTTTTCGTGTAGCCGTTCGAGCATGACATCGGCGTTCGCGCCTTTTCGCAGGAGAACAATTCCTTCCACGGCATCATCGCTGTCGAAGATAACGCCGTCATTCTTGTGGATGGCTTTGCCGATTTGTCCTAAACGGATCTTGGGTCCTTGCGTGACTAGGCCAACGTCGCGTACGAGAACGGGTGTTCCATTTTGAGTTTTGAGAACGGTCTGGCTGATGTCCTTTATGTTGCGGAATAACCCGACTTCACGAACATTTACCTGCTGCGCGCCAGCCTGGATGAAACTGCCGCCAGCGTTGATGTTGTTGTTCGCAAGCGCCTGCTCGACTTGCGAAAGTGCCATGCTGTAAGAGATCAACTGATTGGGGTTCACCTGCACCTGATACTCGCGAGTGGTGCCTCCGAAGCTCGACACGTCCACCACGTCCGGCACTGATTTCAGTTCCTTTTCAAGAACCCAATCCTCAATGGTTTTCAGCTCCATCAGATCATAGCGGGGATTGGTGCTTTTCAACGTGTACCAGTAGACTTGTCCGACCGGACTGTAATCCGGGCCGATGCTTGGCTGCAGATTATTGGGCAGCGAAACCAGCGTCAGCCGTTCCAGAGTTTTTTGGCGGTTCCAATCGTTCTGCGATTGTTCGTCGAAGATCATGGTAACGACCGACAAGCCGAATTCAGAGATTGAACGCAGGTTGGTCAAATGCGGTATGCCCGCCATCTGCACTTCAATCGGAATAGTCACTTGCTGCTCTACTTCTTCGGCGGCGCGGCCCGGCCATTGAGTAATGACCTGCACGTAGTTGTTGGCCACGTCCGGATATGCTTCGACCGGCAGGTTCTTAAAAGAGATAGCGCCCCAACCCAGCAGGAATACTCCCACAAGAATCACCAGAAGGCGGTTTTGGAGCGAGGCGTCAACAAATGCTCGAATCATGCGCTTACTTCTCCCGTTCCAAACTACTGTTCGCTTTCAGACGATAGCGCCAAAGCATCTTTCACAATCTGCTGGCCGGGTGAAATGCCCGATAAAATAATTTGCTGGCCGTCTGAAATCTCTCCGCCCGTAACTTGAGTGCGCCGGAACTGGCCCTGACCGTCGGGCACAAAGACCCAATCCCGGTCGTGCAGGTGCAAAACGGCTCCGGTGGGAACGACAGCATCCTTGCGTCCGTGCAATCCGTAAAATGTGGCGGTGACAAACATGCCGGCCCGCATGATATCCGGATTGGCCAGTTCGATACGAACCTTAGCAGTACGAATGTTAGGGTCGAGAACCTTCCCGATATTGCTGATCCGGCCATGAAAGACGCGATCCGGATAAGCATTTAAGCGAATATCGGCAGTGTCTCCTACCTTGACGATGGGCAGATCATTTTCATAAACATCGCAGAGCGCCCAGACGTAGGAAAGGTCAGCGATGGTAAAAAGACTTTGCTGATTATCGGGCGTCCGCACGCTGCCCGCCGGCGCGACATTCTGCTCCACAATCGTGCCTGAAACCGGAGCGCGAATGCCCACCATGGCATCTGTTTTATCCGGATCAGCGCCCAGAGTACGTATCTGTTGAGCGGAGGTATTCACGGTTACCACCGCTTTCTCTTCCGTATCTTCGGCGATTTGCAGATCGTTAAGCGAGATAGCGCCGTGGTCGTAAAGAAGCTTGGCCCGTTCCAGTTGTTTGCGCGCCAGTTGCTCATCCGCTTTGGCCTGTTCATAGGTTTCAAAGGCGTTGGAAATATCATTGCTTAAAACCTTTAACAGCAGTTGACCTTTCTTGACGTCGTCGCCTAACTTCGCATAGAGAGCAGTCACCCGCCCAGCGGCCAGGGAAACCACGGGAACTGATCTGTCCACGTCGGGGGTGATCGTGCCAGTAGCCTGCACCTGGGGTCTCTCTTCGCGCTCGTCCGCCGCTACTAAAG
>CAXUBB010000069.1:12434-15473 GCA_964249105.1 uncultured Bryobacteraceae bacterium
GTTCAGGTCAGGCTCTTCCACAACTTTCGCCTGGGGAGGCGCTTGTGACGCCTCGTCCACTTTCGCTTTTGATTGACAGCCTGCCAGTGTAACAAGCGACACTGAGACGGCAAGAAGGATGGTCCTTCTCATTGAATTACCTCACGTCCTACTGCAAAATTGATTTGATTCACCGCCGAAAAATAAGTCCCGACCAGATTGAGATACGACAGTTGCGTGTCCCGGTACTGTCTTTGCGCATCCAGAAAATCGAGAAGCGATGCGGCGCCTTTCTCAAAGGCAAATGAAACTGTTCCGCGGATATCCTCTGCTTCCTTCAGATATTGAGTTTTATAGGGCCGCAGCAGCGTCAGCGTGCTCTGCAAAGTGGCGTAGGCGGCGTCTACGTCATGCAGCGTAGCGATTTGCGCGGCATCCTGCAATTTTTCTGCTCTGCCGATGTCTAATTGCGTGCGCAGTTTTTCACCTTGGTTCCGATCGAACACGCGCAGCGGAATAGTGACGCTCAGGCCGAAGTAGGTATTGAGCGGAGGAGGCTGGTGGGAACCGCTTACGCCAAAGGTCGGATCTGTCGATCCATTGGAAACCGCTAAGCGGTAATCGGTTTTAGTTTTATCGGTAGTCTGCTCCGCTTCTTTCAGATCCGGGCGCGTCGCGAGCGCGAGACTGCGAAGTTCTTCCAGTGTGGCGGCTGGCTCGGAAAATTCAAATGCCTGGTTGATATCAAACTGATCAACAGGCGACCGGTCCCGCAGCAGTTGTTGAAGATCGATTTTAGCGGTTCGCAGATTCACCTGCGCGGTTTGAAAGTCGCTGATAAATTGAATACGCTGCAACTCCACGCGCTGAAAATCCACCTTGGCAATTGCGCCGACATTGAAGCGGTCGCGATTGATGTTGATTAAGCGGTCGTAATAATCAAGGTTTTGCTGCGCGATCGCCATCACGGCTTTGGCTAACAGTACCCGATTAAAGGCGTCCCGCAAACTGAATAAAAGATTTCGCTCCAAATCGCCTTGCGCCGAGGTAGCGATCAGCGTTGCCTGTTTCGCGCTTTGCAGGCGCAGTTCACGCTTATGCCGCCGCTCGTGCAGGTAAGAAAGGCCGCCGTAGGCGTAGGTATTGGCGAGCGGGCGATAGGGATCAGTCGAAAACGGCGTGATCTGGTCCAGCCCAAGATTAAGATCCGGGTTAGGCCGTAGATAAGCCGTGATTTCTTCCGCGCGCGCTTCCTCAATATTGGCTTTTCCTGCAAGCAGCGTCGGGTTAACTGCTCTAAATTTTTCTACAGTCTCCTGCCATGTCAAGGCTCGCGGGGGAGCGGCAGTTTGGGCTACACATCCGGCAGCAAACAGGAGACTGATCGATACACGCCATTGGCGGCGCTGCATCTGTCCTCCTCAATTATGCTTTTGAAAGTTTGTTATTTAAGCCGGATACGGCAGCGGGGGTGAACGGCCGGCTTCCAGCGGAATGCTGCGCCGGACTAAACGCAGGACGGGAGCGGCCAGCAGCGAAACAAAAATAAGGGTAAAGGCAATACGGCAAGGACCGCAGATCAGCGGCGAATCGAGCGTCTCGTAAAGCCGGAGCAGGTCATCGTTGGCCTTGTGCTTGCCCCCGTTTTCATGCGTCTGCTGAGCATTGAAGTGTTCGATCCGCAGCACGTCATCGGTCGCTGAAATATAGGGAAACAGCGCAACGACGATAGCGCCCACACCAATAAAGTGAAGCCATCTGCTGCCAAAAGAAGCGCGGCGAGACAGGGCTAGGGTTGTCACTAGCGCCATGGCTCCGAGCAGGAACCAAGCCAAATTTAAGGCTGTATCGAAATGCACCCATTTCTAACGTAACACGAATTTTAGGGTTGTTTGTTTTGTGGCACCTAAATTGCTGACTTGATTCATCAAAGGGTCAAGGAGTTTACGTGCATTTGATTTCCCGTGTGATTAGCGTTGTGCTTTTGTATACCTGCGCTATCGCTTGGGCCGCCGAAAATTCACCGGAACGGCTGCAAATCACCAGTCAACTTTCTACGAAAAAATCTGCGTATTATTGGAGTTCCAGCCCAGTCGCTAACACATCCCAATTACTTACTTTGTTCTGTCGCGGCTGCGTTCCCGGCACGGATGGATGGGAGGACTTGCCGTTGGTTTCCGTCTTGCGCGATACGCTGGGCGATAGCTCATCCGAGAATGATCGGGTTACTTATGTGTGGCTTCTCTCTTCAAGCCGGCTTGGCATTGGGCAAAAAATACTCTCCGCTGTTCCGTTTTTCTATTGGCGTGTAGGAGATGGTTCCAAATCAGTCAGTTCTCGTGACTTGACTCCGCTAGTGGATTTAAATGCGCCGCAGCATCCCGCCATGTCGGCCCTGAGCCGGAACCTGATACAGTGGACCGCTTTCGATCCGCTCACCACGGAGGTTCGAGCCACCTCACGAAACTTCTGGGCCAACCAAGTGGATTACGAACGACTGCACCTCGAAGCGGCCATTAGCCACTTGCGGAAAGCTCCCATATCAAATGACTCGTCAGCGCTGACTTCTCCAGAACTGAACACGGTGATCGCACGGCTGGAGCTTCGTAAAAGTATGCTCGGCGGTTTAGTAAGTGATAGCCATGCCGCCCAATTTGGGGAAGAGAATAGCTACGAGGATGAACGAATTCGGAGCCGGAACTGGGAGATTCTGCGGCAGCTTGCCGAGAAGACTGGTCTCTATTTCGAGTCAATGGATCTGGCCGGCGCTAAGGGTCAACATGCAATTCTTTGGTTCCCCGTCGATAGCTCCCGTCCAGCAGGCGGTATTCCGCTCAAACCAATCTGGAAGATATTAAACATTAGAGATCCGTGGGCGGATCGTCAGCTCGGCCAGCGGCAACCGCTCTCCCGTTTACGCGCTGTGGATGAGAACGGCGCGCTTTTGCCGGAAGGTGAGGAGGGAAGCAAACAGATTACGCTTGTGCCGCTGGGTGTGTATAGCTTGAACTATCCGAGACAACCGCTATTGCTAGTGGATTTCCGCGACAAGCTTCGTGT
>CAXUBB010000070.1:0-15245 GCA_964249105.1 uncultured Bryobacteraceae bacterium
TTTGCCTTTGCGGGTGAACCGGATTTATTTCCTCGTCGATGGTCAGCGATTCCGGCGAACGTGGGACGGCTATCAATGGAGCGAGCGCAGCACAGACTGCCCGGAACTGCAAACAGAAGTTACCGATGCCGGCTTGCGCATGCAACTGAACACAGCCGTTTCAGAGCGGCTCGGCCTTGTCGTTTATATAAAGGACATTGCTGATAATTCCGGTTGGGGACGGCTGCTGGAGTCCTGCGACCCCAGCGCGCCATCCGGAATTGGCGATAGATTTATTGGGCGTTTTTACGAGATCTTACAGCCAAGCGGTAAAGAAGCAAAGATCTCTTTGCAGCGCCGATTTTACTCCGAATCTCGTGAGCGCATTTACGAGCTTTTCGTCCGGCTTTTCGGCAATGTCAACGAGCGCCGCAAACCGAACGGAACGCTTGCCGAAAACGGATGCGGCAAGTTCAACGACGTCACCGATGCCGCCATCGCCGGCATTGCCGGAATGGGCTTCACGCATATTTGGTTAATGGGCGTGGTGCGGCATGCCACAACGACCTCTTACGAATCCGTGGGACTGCCGGCCGACGACACGGATCTGATGAAAGGTTTAGCCGGTAGTCCTTACGCCCAGAAGGATCTCTTCGATGTTGGGCCGGACCTTGCAACAGATCCAGCCCGCCGCCTGCAAGAGTTCCGCGCGCTGGTCGGGCGCATTCATAAACGCGGACTGAAAGTCATCATTGACCTGGTGGCAAACCACGTTTCCCGCGCTTACGAATCCCAGGCCCGTCCCGACCTGGATTTCGGAATGGACGATGACACAAGCCACTTTTTCCAGCTTCATAACAATTTCTTTTATCTAAATTCTTCCGATGAAGGCGGCGGCGCTCCCCTCAAGCTTCCCTCGTTTGATCGCCAAATCAACCTTCCCATTAGTTCCACCTGCATGGTAAGGGGCGATTGCGATGGACTGTTCTCCCGGGAGATGACGGTTGGAAAAGTCACCGGCAACAACCGGATTACCTGGACGCCGGATATTAACGATTGGTACGAGACGATCAAGCTGAACTACGGCTTTGATTTCAGCGGACGTACGCAGCCGTCACGGCATTTTCCGCATGCGGACGCTCCTGATGCGCCGATCCCGAATACCTGGCGCAAGGTCGATGCCGCTGTTGCCTACTGGCAAGAGTTAGGAGTTGACGGTTTCCGCTGCGATATGGCCCATATGATTCCGCCTGAATTTTGGAACTGGTGCATCAGCCGCGCGAGGAGCCGGAATGCGCAAGTTTTCTTCATGGCGGAAGCGTACAATGACTTGCTTGTTGTGAGCACGACAGATCCTGGGGTGTTGGCGCTCGGCGGAGACCTGCTTTATCAGGGACTTTTAACCGCCGGATTCAATGCCGTTTACGGTCACGATACCTACCAAACCATTAAGGGGATCTACGATGGTCCCCAATGGGCGAACGACATTGATAAAACCATACGAAGCGACTTTATCCTAGGCAACAACGTTTTCTACGCTGAAAATCACGACGAAGTGCGTCTTGCCTCAAGCGGCGCTTGGGCGGGCGTAGGGCAGGAAATCGGGCGTGTTGTGACCGCTGTGCTTTTTGGCCTGGGCCGTGGGCCCATACTCTTCTATAACGGCCAGGAAGTAGGTGAGGAAGCGCAAGAGGCGGAAGGCTTCAGCGGCGCGGACGGACGGACAACCATCTTCGACTATTGGTCCATGCCGGAGTTCTGCAAGTGGGTAAACGGCCACGCTTACGACGGCGGCAAGCTATCCGACAAACAGCGCGAGTTGCGCAACTACTATGCGCGCTTAGTTGCTGTGTGTGGCGAGAGCGCATTCCGCGACGGCCAATTCTACGGATTAAATGGAGCTAATCTGAATAATCCGGAATATGGCCGAGTAGAGGGAGAAGAAGCCAGCGGTCATTGGCTTTACAGCTTTCTGCGATACGACCCGGCTTCGCAACAGCGTTTTCTAATCATCGCCAATTTTCATCAGCGCCATAGCCTTTCAAACGTGCGCGTTCTGTTGCCTGGTCAGGCGCTTGAATTTCTGAATATTAACGGAAATAGCCGACTTCATTTGAGCGAGTGCCTCTCGACAAATCAATCAGCCGTCGAGGTCACAAGCGTTAGCGACGGTATTTGCATTCTGATTATGCCGCCGTTAACTGCCTATTATTTCAGCATCTCCATAACCTAAAAATTATGGTGCCCGGGGCGGGACTTGAACCCGCACTCGCCTTGCGGCGAAAAGGATTTTAAGTCCTTTGCGTCTGCCGATTTCGCCACCCGGGCTGGTTGCTGCTAAAGCGTTGGCTGGCCGCTACTAGTTATAACAGCGCTGCGGCCCATCAACTTCATAATAGTAAACGCGACCGCGCTTCGAGCCGGCCGCTCTGCCTCCCTTACGGTAAACTCAATCGCAATGCGATCTGCGTTTTTACCCGCTACATTGTTTTTCATCATGGCGCTTCCCATGCTCGGAGCCCATCCTCCGCAGCTTTGGTATACCTCGCCGGCTGCTCAGTGGAGTGAGGCGCTTCCGATTGGCAATGGCCGCTTGGCGGCAATGGTGTTTGGCGGAGTCGATACCGAGCATCTCCAACTCAATGAGGAGACAATCTATGCGGGCCAGCGGATGAATCGAGTAAATCCAGAAGCGCGAGCAAATGTCCCGGTCGTTCGAAAGCTGCTGCTGGAGGGCAAAGTAATCGAGGCGCAGGCGCTCGCCGAAAAGGCGCTGCTGGCTATTCCACGGCGTCAGCCTCCTTATGAGCCGTTAGGAGATTTAACGATCACATTCGATAACGCGGATTCATCACCGGCCAGTCACTATCGGCGTTCGCTCCATCTCGATGACGGTGTTCTGGCGATTGAGTACGATCTCAATGGCGTTCATTACAGCCGCACTGCTTTCGCCTCGTATCCGGATGGCGTAGTTGTTCTGCATCTGAAGGCGGATCGCACCCGTAGCTTGTCCTTTACGGCGGGCTTAAGCCGGGCGGAAAATGCTGAGGCCAAGCTGGATGATTCGTTCGGTAAAAACGTGGTCGCGCTGCGTGGCGCGGCCTTGCCGCCCCTCGGCAAACAGTACGCGGATGAGGAGCGAACCGGAACGGCATTTACCGGCGCTTTGCAAGTTATCTCTGACGGCGAAATCACGGCGGGTAACGGCAATCAGCTTCATGTGAAAAGCGGGACAGAAGCTACGCTTTTATTCACAGCCGCCACGGACGCCAGGGAGCCGGACCCTGATGCACGGTGCCGTGAGCAGTTGAAGCGGGCCGCCGGATATTCCTACCCTGATCTTTTGAGACGGCATCAAGCCGATTTTCGCAGCCTGTCCATGCGCGTCTCGCTGGAACTGGGCGATAGCGAATCCACGCTGAAAGCTGTTCCGACAGACCAGTTGCTTCAACGCGCAAAGGAGGGCGGCGATGATACCGCGCTAACGAGCTTGTACTTCGCATATGGCCGCTACTTGCTTCAATCAAGCAGCCGTTCGAATTCCTTAGCGGCTAATCTGCAGGGCAAATGGAATGACAAGCTCGATCCGCCTTGGGGCAGCAAGTACACCATCAATATCAACACGGAAATGAACTACTGGCCAGCGGAGGTTTGCAACTTGGGAGAAACCGTGGATGGCCTATATAATCTGCTGCGGCTAATGGTTGGCAGCGGAGAGCGCACGGCCCGCGAAATGTACGGCACGGAAGGCTTTGTTGCGCATCACAACACTGACGGTTGGGGCGACACGGAGCCGATTGACGGCGTGCCATATGGAGTGTGGCCTTTCGGAGCGGCATGGCTGAGCCTGGCGTTATGGGATCACTACGATTACTCGCGAGATCAAAATTATCTGCGCGATCAGGCGTACCCGATTCTGCGGAAGGCAGCCGTGTACCTGCTGAACAATCTTTTTGACGATGGGGCAGGGCATCTGGTAAGCGGGCCTTCCTTATCTCCTGAAAATTCGTATTACACACCGGAGCATCGGAAAGCATCGCTCGATGTTTCTCCCACGATGGATGTTGAGCTTACTACCGCGCTGTTCGGGCGCGTGATCGAAGCGAGCAAGACCCTGCATACGGATTCTGATCTGCGGAGTCGTCTTTCCCAAGCATTATCTAAGCTGATCCCGCTGCAAATTGGCCGTTACGGGCAAATGCAAGAGTGGCGCAAAGACTACGAAGAAGTTGAGCCTGGACATCGGCATATGTCGCATCTCTTCGCGGTGTATCCGAGCAATGAAATCAATTCTTCCCGAGCGGACCTTTACCGGGCGGCTCGCGTTTCCCTCGAGCGCCGTTTGGCGAACAAGGGAGGCGGCACAGGCTGGAGCCGCGCGTGGGTCGTCTGCCTTTGGGCCACGTTTGGAGAGGGCGATAAGGCGGACGATAGTCTGCGCGTGTTGTTTGCTCAATCCACCTGGCCGAATCTGTTTGATCTGCACCCGCCCGGCGTTTTTCAGATTGACGGCAATTTGGGCGCAACTGCCGGCATTGCGCAAATGCTGTTGCAGAGCCGGAACGGGACGGTTGATCTGCTGCCCGCGCTTCCCGCCTCCTGGAAGGATGGAACCGTGACCGGACTGCGAGCACGCGGCGGACTCACGGTTGACTTTTCCTGGCGCAATGGCCGCTTACAAGGAGCAACTCTCCATGCGACTCACAGCGGCAGTTTTGAGCTGCATGCGCCGGGTCGTCAAGTCCTTCCGGTTATGTTGAAGAAGGGAGAAACGCGAGTTTTATCGTTCTCATGAAAGGCATTTCGCGCCGCGCTTTATTAGGGAGCGCGCTTGCCGCAACTGCCTGCCGCCGGAATTCTCAGCCGCGTGACGGAAAGCTGCACCTTCGGTTTGCGTCCTGGGGCATGCAAGTGGAATTGGCCGCTTTCCGGCGAATTATCAAACGTTATCAGGAACAGCGCCGGGATATGGCGATTGATCTCGAAGAGATCAGCTACCGGGAGCGGGCCGAAATTGATACGCTGCTGGCGGCGGGAGTGGGGCCGGACCTTTTCCGGGTTCAGTATCAAGATGTCGGACGCTATGCGCCCAGCGGGGCATTAATCGATCTGTCAAAGTATCTTCCGCAAAATTTCGGCGACCAGTTTACGCCGCAGGTGTGGACGGCGGTGCAATACAAAGGACGGCCCCATGCGATTCCGCATCACACCGACACGAGCGCCATTCTTTACAACAAAACGCTGTTCGACCGGATCGGCATACGAGCGCCTCAAACTCTGGAGGAGAGCTGGCAGTGGGGCGAATTTATCGACGTGGCGCAGGCGGTCAAAAAGAACGGCTTCGACTATGGGTTTGCCATGAACTGGTCCTTTGGCGGTTCATTCCGCTGGCTTAATTTTCTGTATCAGCATGGCGGTCGCTTGCTGAAGGACAACTACCAACATGCGGCGATTCCGTCAACCGGCGCGGCGGAAACGCTTCGCTGGACGCAGTCGTTTTTTCAAAAGGGCCTGGTGCCCGCCAGCGATTCGGCGAAGTCCAGCGAACAAGGCGAGATCCTGTTTGCCAAGAAAGTGGTGGGCATGCATTTCGATGTCGGGCCGCAAGCCGTAAAAGAGCTGGATATCGATTTTGAATGGGCCGCGACGTTCCTGCCGCGCGATAAAGAGATGGCGGCTGAGTTAGGCGGCAATGCCATCGGCGTCAGCCGCGATGCTAAGAACGCCGAAGCGGCGGTTGACTTTGCCCTGTTTGCGACGAATCAAGAGAACATGAAGGACTTCGTGGCTGCCGGTCTGTTTCTGCCGGTGCGGCGCGACTTGATGAACGAAACGATTCCCTACACGTACCGGCCGGATGAGATGAGAGTGCATATGGAGCAGTCGAAAACGGTTCCGATTGATCTGGCGCGGACTGTATCGTTGCCTGAGTTCCACCGCATCAACCGATCACTTGGCGATGAGTTGGATGCGGCGTTTACGGGCGGGCAAGGGGCGGAGGAAACGCTTGAAAACATTGCTCGTGAGATTGAGCGGGCGCGGCCGGAAGCATGAGATATAACCGGCGCGTGCCCTGGCTGTTCCTGACGCCGCACTTGTCTCTGTTTCTCGTATTCATATTCTTGCCGATTGTGGTGATCTTCGGCCTGAGCGGGTTTGACTGGAACCTGCTGGGATCTCATCGCTTTACCGGTCTCAGCAATTACGCCGAGATACTGGACGACAAGTTGTTCTGGCGGGCGCTGGGGAACACGCTGCTGTTTTCGGCGGTGATCGTTCCGGTTACGATGGCGTCCGGGCTGGCCGTGGCGATTGCGCTGAACCGTCCGGTGCCGGCACGCAATCTGTTCCGGGCCGCAATGTATTTGCCGACCGTGATCTCCAGCGTGGCTTCGGCGATTGTGGCAGTCTGGATCTTTGACGAGCATTACGGTGTGCTGAATGCTTTTCTGATTCAGTTCGGATTGCCGCGCTTGCCCTGGCTGTCTTCTACGCATCTGGCGCTGCCGACGATCATGATTACAACCGTCTGGCTGCGCACCGGATTCTGCATGGTGATCTATTTGGCGGCGCTGCAGGATGTGCCGAAAAATTTGCTGGATGCCGCAGCGCTCGACGGCGCGGGCGCCTGGAACCGGTTTCGCTATATCACGTGGCCGCTCCTGTGGCCTTCCAGCGTCTTCCTGCTGGTAACGAACCTGATCTACTCCATCCATGTGTTTGACCTGATTTACGTCATGACGAACGGCGGCCCGGCTTTCTCCACAACGACCCTGGTGCAATATCTCTATGACGCAGCGTTTGAAGAGCAGCGGCAGGGTTATGCCTCCGCCATCAGCGTGATTCTGTTCTTCGTGCTGATCGCGTTGACAAGCCTGCTGCTGATCCGGCGGAACACGGCGGAAAGGCGGACGGCTTGAAACATCGAGGGCAGGCGGTTTTGCTGTTTACGGTTCTAGCGGGCTTATCCGGCTTGTCGCTGTTTCCGGTGTTCTGGATGTTTTTAACAGCGATCCGGCCGCAGTCGGAAGCCTTTGCTCGGACGCTGAACCTGTGGCCATCCACGATTAGCTGGCATAATCTTTCCCGGATTTGGTCCACTTACCCGGTAGGCGATTGGCTTGTTAATTCGCTTGTTGTCTCGATTGTTGGCGGCGCGCTCACGGTGTTGCTAAGCCTGCTGGCGGGTTATGCCTTCGCTAAATTTCAGTTTCGGGGTCGCGACGTTTTGTTTGCCGTTTTTCTGAGCACGCTGATGCTGCCAACGCAGGTTTTCATCGTGCCGCAGTTCATGACAATTGCGGCGCTGCACGGAGTCAACACGTTCTGGGCGGTGATCCTGCCGAAAGTGGCGGAGACCTACGGTATCTTTTTAGCGCGGCAGCTTCTGGGGAACATCCCGGACGAACTGCTGGACGCGGCCCGCCTGGATGGGGCGAGCGAATGGTCTATTTTCTGGCGCGTCGTTCTGCCGCTGAGCAAACCCGCGATTGCCGTTCTTTCGCTGTTGCTGGTGCTCGGCTATTGGAACGATTTCGGATGGCCGCTCGTGGTTCTGAAAGACGAAAAATCCATGACGCTGCCGGTCGGTCTTAGCTTCCTGCTCAGCGAACACGTTCCGGACTGGCCGGGTCTGATGATTATCGCGCTGATCTCGATCCTGCCGATTACGGTATTGTTTATTTTTCTGCAACGCTACTTTATTCAGGGCGTTGCCCGCAGCGGGATTAAGTAAGAACGGCGCTTTCTTCCAGCACGTCGCCGGAAGCGGGGTCAAACCAGACGGCTTCTTCCATGTTCAACGCCAGCCGGACTTCCTGCCCAGGCCGCAGACTCGTGGAGGCAGGAAGGCGCGTAATCAGATCCTGACCGCCCGCCAGGCACGTCGCCAGAATTTCGTTTCCGAGCGGTTCCAGGAGAATCACTTTACCGCTCACCACATGATCGCTGCCTCCGGCGCTCTTTCCCGTTACCGCTGCGATGTGTTCGGCGCGCAGCCCAAGCGTGACGCGCTCTCCATCAGCAGAGAAGCGGGTCGGATTCGTTACTCTCGTGCCTGCCGCCTCCACTGCGGCGCCGCCGCCGCAAATAATTCCTTCGATGAGGTTCATGGGAGGGAAGCCGATAAATTGCGCGACAAACTGATTCGCCGGACGCCGGTACACGTCGAGCGGCGCGCCGATCTGCTGCACCACCCCCGCTTTCAAAACAACCAGAATGTCGGCCATGCTCATGGCTTCGATCTGGTCGTGCGTGACGAAAACCGTCGTGGCGTGGAGGCGGCGATGCAGACGCAGCAACTCGGTACGGGTGCTGGCGCGTAATGTCGCATCCAGATTGCTGAATGGTTCGTCCAACAGAAAAAGCTTGGGGCGGCGCACAATGGCGCGGCCTAAGGCCACGCGCTGCTGCTGACCGCCGGAAAGCTGAGGCGGACGGCGGTTCAGAAGCTCATTCAAGCCCAGGAGTTCGGCTGCTATCATGACTTCCCTGTCCCGGTCCGCTTGCGGCACTCCGCGCATCTTGAGGGCAAACTCCAGGTTCTGGCGGACAGTCAAATGAGGGTAAAGCGCGTAATTCTGAAAAACCATGGCAACATCGCGATCTTTCGGAGCTGTGTCCGTGACCGGCGTTCCGTCGATAAGTAGCTCCCCGCCTGTAGCTTGCTCCAGGCCCGCGATAATGCGCAGCAAGGTGGATTTGCCGCAACCGGATGGGCCGACCAGCACAACTAATTGGCCGTCGGCGACCTCCAGGTCGACAGGCGCGAGGGCTTTCACCCCCGAGTCATAGGTTTTTGAGACGCTACGAAGCGAGAGTTGCGCCATGGCTTAGCGGTCTACTGGGGAACGGAGTTGGAAGCAACACAAAAACAATTGTTAGATGTCTTTTATTGAGGCGTACGCAACAAAATATGTCAATACCATCAAAATTTCCAGGGTGGTATTGAGGAAGGTAAGTTGTTGAATTTAACGGGGCTAAACTTTGTTTATGTGCCTACAACAACTCCTCCATCCACGCTCAGAACGGTTCCGCTGATAAAGGAAGCGGCATCAGAGGCGAGCCAGAGATAAGCATTGGCAATGTCTTCAGTCTCACCGAGGCGGCCTAGGGGCGTGTGGTCCCGCATATTTTGCAGGATTTTTTCGGGCATGGCCGCGATCATTTCCGTATTGATAAATCCGGGGGCGACAGCATTGACGCGGATCTTGTACTTGCCCAGTTCACGTGCCCACACTTTTGTCATGCCGATCACACCGGCTTTGCTAGCCACGTAGTTCGTCTGGCCGAAGTTGCCGTACAGTCCCACGACGCTGGAGGCATTGAGAATAACGCCGCCGTTTGCCATCATGCGCGGAACCACGGCGCGGGTGCAGACAAAAACGCCGCGAAGATTGACGGAAAGGAGCGAATCAAACTGCTCGTCGCTCATGATTGCCGTGACGGCTCCGTCCTTGACCTTGACCAACTGGCCGTCGCGCAAAATGCCCGCGTTATTGATGAGAACGTCGATGGTATTCCAGCGCTCCGTGATTTGCGCCATGGCGGATTCCACAGAAGCCGCATCCGTCACATCCACCGTTTGAAAGATTCCGCCTTCTTCGGCTGCACCTTCCTTGATATCCCAGGAGGCGACGCGACAGCCTTCCCGCGCGAAGCGGCGCGCGGTTGCCTTTCCGATGCCGGAAGCGGCTCCGGTTATGATGGCAACTTTATTTTTTAAGCCTGTTTCGATCACTCTCTTTATTTTGCCTGCTGTTGATTACTCGGCTCCGTGCGGATGATTTTACCGTGGCGCAATACGAAGCCATGTGGGTACTTCACTGTAATCCAGTCAGCGAGTTGCTGCTCGAAGTAGTCGGTTTCTTCCTCCGTCGCCAGCGCCGCTTTGCGGGCGGCGTACCAACGCTCGAAGGTTTTGTCGACTCTTCCTTTCTCGCGCTCGTTCTGCAATTGTTCTAACTGCTCCCTTTGCTGGGCGTACTGGCGGCGCAGCCGGTTCTCCTGCCGGTGCAGGTTTTGCAGCGACTTTTCGGCCAACTCGTGGGCGTGCGCTTCGAGCAGCACGGCGCAGACTTGCGGGTCGGCTTCGTCGGCAAAGAGATCGGGGGCGCAGCGGCGGCGAGCTAAGGCGAGAAAGCCGGATTCGAGGATGGGGAGGCGGTTCAGGTGCTATTGGGTGTCGGCGAGGGCTTGTACGACTTGTTGTTCGAGGAAGCCGTTCGGTTCAAACTCGTCGCGATAGCGTTCGACATGGGCTTGATAAGCTTCGGCATCGTCGGTGGGCAGGAGCACGGTATGGCCGGTGAGGCCGGTTTTGACGGCGTTCAAGGAGAACTTTGCTTTCCCGGCGGCGTTTTTCGGGCCACATTCCCAATTGTTAAACGAACTCTACGGCTCGGATATTTCGCTTTACCCAGCGCATTTGGCAACGCTCAATTTAGCTGCCCGTGAAATCAACGATGAGGCCAACTATCCGCGAATTGCCCGCACCGACTTCTTTGACGTGGTACCCGGTAAATCATTTTGTGAACTGCCAAGCGGTCCTTCTAAGCAGCACTTGCCAGTGAGCCTTCCGCTGCTTGATGCCATAGTTGGAAATCCGCCGTACATACGGCAGGAGAAGGTAAGCAAAGCTGAGAAGATTAGGAACGCTCGCCTCGTGGAGGAGGCGTTTCCCGGAACAGAACTGAGTGGCCGCGCGGACCTGCATTGCTACTTTTGGCCTCATGCCGCCCGCTTCCTTAAAGAAGGCGGCTATTTTGGATTTCTTACCAGCGGGCAGTGGCTTGATGTTGATTACGGTTTTTCCTTACAACGTTGGATTTTGTTGAACTTTCGTATGGTTGCAGTTCTGGAAAGCTCAACGGAGCGATGGTTTCCAGATGCACGTGTGAAAACCTGCATCACAATCCTTCAGCGATGCTCTGATGCAGAAAAGCGGAAACAGAACCTTGTCCGATTTGTGCGGTTCGAAAAACCCCTTGCTGAACTCATTGGCGTTACCGCAACGGGCGGCGTTGGCAAGGAAGCGGAGGCAACCGAGCGCCTGCGGCAAAGGGCTGTCGATGCGATTCGCAATGAACTTGAAAAAGTTACCGAGCCTACCCACGATGACCGCTGGCGGGTTCTCATCAAGCGACAGGCTGATTTATGGTCTGAAGGCGTCCGTGCGGGTGCAGTGCTTAAAAACGTGCCTGTCTCTGAGATGTTAGAAGATGAGGATGAATCTTGCGACGGCACAGGAGAAGAACAATCGTGGCTAGAGACTCACATTCAGGCTGATGATTATACAGCCGGTAAGTGGGGTCGTTATTTGCGCGCTCCAGACCTTTACTTCGAGCTTATGGCTCGGTTCTATGACCGGTTTGTGCCACTTGGCGCAATTGTCGCTATTCGTCGCGGTATTACAACAGGCTGTGATAAGTTTTTCATGCCGCACGATGTCACGACCGAGATTCTGGAAAAAATACCCAGCGATAAAGAGTTCAAAAAGCTCTTAGGTTGTTCCCGCGCGGATGTATTGAGCGGTCGAATTCGCATTATTAGGGATGGTGCTCGCACTCTACATGCTATTGAAGCAGAATACGTTCGTCCTGAAATTCACAGTTTAATGAAGGTCCATCGTCCTGAAGTAAGGGCAAAAGATCTCGACCGAGTTGTACTACTTGTAGGCAAACCGTTTTCCGCACTGCGTGGAACGTACATTTATAAGTATCTTAAGCATGGTGAAGCAGCTACTTACACATCTCGGAAGTCGAAAGCAGTACCGGTTCCTGAAAGATCTACCTGTGATGCGCGCGATCCCTGGTATGATTTAACAAATCTCATTAATCCAGGATTTGCCTTATGGTCAAAGTCGCAGCATTATTGTCATATCATTCCTGCCAATCCGGATCGTATTATTGCGAATTGTAATCTTTATGATCTCTCATCTACTTCATTAAATAAGTCTGAACAGCAAGTTTTAATCGCAATTCTTAATTCGACTTTCATCGGTTTGTTTAAAACTTTTTATGGACAGTTTGCTGGCACTGAAGGCAACCTGAAAACAGAGATTGTTGATGTTAATCTCATTGATGTTCCTGATCCGCGTGGCGCAGATAAAAGTGTTGTACAGCGTCTTGTTAACGCATTGCAAGCCATGACAAAGCGCGACGTTGGCCGCATGGTCACCGAATCCTTAATGGACTGTCATTCGTACGAGCGAGCTTTGGAACTTGCCTCACGCCCTCTGACCCTTTCTCAGGAGTTGCGACAACTTGACAGGCGAGAACTTGACGATGCCGTTTTCGAGTTATTAGGAGTATCGAGCGCAGCGGAGCGAAAAAGTTTGATAGACCGCTTGTACACCGAGACGGCGGCTCACTTCCGAGCCATCAGAGTAACGGAAATTCAAAAAATGCAGGACCGCGCCAAGGGAGAAAAACAGCGGTTTACAGCAGCAGAACAAGCCGCAGATACCTGGGATGCTCTCGATTTAACAGATTTGATGCCACTTCAGGATTGGGTTCGCAACCATGTCACCGGGACGACGCAGGAGATACCAATCCCTGATGAACGGCCAGTTCACTTGGGCACTGGCAGCATGTTTGACCAGGAAACAGTATACTTTGGCAAGAAGCGGCAACAACACATCGTATGTTCATCACAGGGAACAGCCGAACTGCTAACACGCATTGCCGATCTTGGCTTATCAGGGTTATTAGATCTTCCCGCAGATCACAATAAAGCAACGAATTTGCTCGATCAGGTTAATAAGCGTCACGATAAGGCCTGCGCACGCTTTCAAGAGCTAGTGGAAAGCCGAACATCTGACCTGGATATGCAGGATCAAATCTTTAAGATTCTTCAACGCTGGTTTGTTTTAGGCAGATCCAGGACAAATGCCTCTTTCCCAGTAGATTGATGCTGATTTGGGACATTTGGCACATAACTGAGGAAACGATCTGGTTGTGGGTGGCCTAATCCATAACAAGGTTTGATGAGGCACGGGCATCTTTAAATCGGGTCTTGGGCATTAAGCGAACGGAACCGGCTTTCCGCGTGGGCGCTTCTTGCTGTGTGTACACACCGTATATACTCAACTTGTGAGCGGACTGATCTGGGACAAAGGCAATCGGAAACATGCCACCCGGCATGGCGTTTCGAAAGCGGAGATCGACGAGGTCTTCGAGCGTCCGTTTGTCGAAATCGTCCTGGAGATCGAGGAGTGGGATACAGAAGTCCAACTTCGCGTTTTAGGCACGACGGCCCGAGGCCGCTTTGTCACGGTCACGTTTACCGAACGCAGGACCGAAGACGGTACAAAGCCACGCCCTATTAGCGCTTGGCCTATGACCGAGGAGGAATTAATCATCTATGCCCAATACCAAGACATCAACACAGACCCAACCGACGAAACCGAAATTTAAGAACGAGGCTGAGTATGTCGATTGGCTTCACTCCCCGGAGGGACGCGCCTGGAACCGGGAACAGAATATTAATGCAATGAAGAAACCGATGCTCACCATCGAAACGCCCATCACGCTGCAGGAATCCGTCAAGATTATGAAAGCGACCGGAGCGCGTCTCCACGTGAAAAAAGGCTTCAAGCAAAAGCCGAACAATCCATCCGTGATTCAAGATATTCTGAACCGCGCCGCCGAGAAAGCGACGCAAGCGATTTCGATCCGGATTCCCATCGCGGATCTCGAAGCCGCGAAGCGCTTGGCGGAAAAGACCGGCCTCGGTTATCAGACGATCCTCAAAGATATTATTCACGAAGGTCTACAGCGCGCCTTGTAGGGCATGATCCGTCCGTGTCGCTTTGCCGAAGCTGGCGCAGGAGGCACCAGGGGAGAATGACAGCGCGGTATTGGCCGCGCACGAAGAGATCGCGGAGCACATCATCGGCGATGCCCCGCAGGGAGGGAACGATTTTGTTGTGTGTCACCTGCTCCATTCAAAGGCAGCGTACCAAGCGGGAGGTTCTGATACGAGCATCTCGCGTCAGAAGAGGAACGTTATGCATCAGGCTTGTCGCTGCAATGATTTCATCCGCAGGGTCGGACTGAAAGTCGAGGACGCGAAGGTTCAGGCATGCTTCGCGGCTGATCAGCCAAAGATGTACTCTGTCGAGCGCAGCAGCTAATGGAGGATGATTCAAACCGTAACGGATGCGGGCGAGTTGAGTTGGTGAAACTTTGCGATCTCCCATAGCACAATAGCCGAAATTCCCCACTCAGGATTCTCTGTCAGGATTGTTCGTTCGTAAGGAGTCAGAGATCCTTTCAAGCTTTTCAGCAGGATGTGAGTGTCAAGGTTGAGCATCCCACGTCATTTCGGTTGAGAAGAGAGGGTCTTCCGGATCAATGGCAATGTTTTCCACGCTTCCTATCAAATTGACGCAGGAAGGCGCAACGGGTGTTAGCCTGGCAATCGCCTGGCCTCCCTTCATGATGAGAATACCGTCCGAGGGCACGCAATCCAGCAAGCAAAGGCACTGCTCTTGAAATTCCGTATCGCTTACCGTCTTCATGCCTAAAGTGTACGGGAGCATGTACAGAATAAATGAGATTATCACCTTCAATCGTTGAATTGTTCACGAGAACAGCCAACGGAAAGAACTAATGCGACTTGCATTGGAATGGGACCTTTCTCAGCCAGTTACTGCGTTCCCATCTCCGTTTGGGCCTATTCGTATCGCAGGGCGATGGCGGAATCGACATGCGCGGCGCGACGGGCGGGTATATAAGTAGCGGCTATCGCGGCAAGCAGGAGCAGGCCGGAAACTCCGGCGAGCGTCCACCTGTCGAGAGCGCCAATGCCGTACAGCAGGCCGGACAGGAAGCGGGTCAGGCCATATGCGGCGGCAATGCCGAGAGTGATCCCGACCGTTGCCAGCAGGAGGCCTTCGCGCAGGAGGGCGTTCACGATGTCGGTCGGCTGCGCTCCGAGGGCGAGGCGAATGCCGATCTCCTGCGTGCGCTGCGTTACCAGTTGCGACAGCACGCCGTAAATTCCGATGACGGCCAGCAGCAATGATAAAACGGCGAAGACCGTGAGCAGCGTGGCGCGGAAATAAGGGTAGGCCAGATGCTCGGAGAAAAGTTTTTGCCGCATGGTTTGTAAATCATTGACGACCACGGAGGAGTCCAGCCGGTTTACTTGTTGTTGAATCAGCGCTCCGGTTCGCCCGCCATCGCCCGCAGCGTGAACGAGAAGATAGAGCTTTGCGCTGGGCTCTTGCGTCCAAGGCCGGTACACGGTGCGCTCCTCTACCC
>CAXUBB010000071.1:0-15170 GCA_964249105.1 uncultured Bryobacteraceae bacterium
CAACAATGCCCACAACCTGCACATCCGGACGATGAAGCGCTCCGCCGGCGGGTGTCAGCGCGCCGCCATTCAGAAAACCGGCAACGTGGCCGTGCGTCAGCCCTACAATGCCGACGCGAAGAGGAGCGGCAGGCGTCTGCGCGGCCAGGGCAGCACAGCAAACAAACAAGGTCTGTAAAGCGGTCCAAATCTTTAACATGTCGAGCCTAAACACTATCAGATGCCTGCCTGAGTCGCGGCAAAGTGAAGTAGAATCGGGAGCCTTGGCCCTCCTCGGACTCCACCCAAATCCGTCCGCCATACCGCTCGACAATACGCTGACAGATCGCCAGCCCGATGCCTGTGCCGGAGTACTGGTCCATGGTGTGCAGCCGCTTAAAAATCCCGAATATTTGCTTCTGATACTCAGGAGGAATGCCAATCCCGTTGTCGGCAAAACAAAACTGATAGAAACCATCCATTTCCCGGCACGATACCTCAATATGGGGCGGCACGTCCGCTTTGCGATATTTGATCGCGTTCCCGATCAGATTCTGAAACAGTTGCGTTAAATGCACTTCCTTGACCTGAACATCCAACAACTCCGAACAGGAAACGACAGCCTGGTTTTCGTCAATAGCGGTTTTAAGATTCAGTAAAACCTTGTCGAGGACCGCCGCCGCGTTCACAGCGGGAACTTCCTCGTCCGAGATGTCCGCAGCCTGCGTATAAGCAAGCAGATCTCTCACCAGCATCTCCATGCGCTTTGCGCCCTGTACGGTGTACTGGATATATTCTTTAGCGCTCTCGTCCAACTTGCCGCCGTACTTGCGCTCCAGCAATTGACTGTAGATCGCCACCATGCGCAGCGGCTCCTGCAAATCGTGGCTCGCCGAATAAGCAAACTGGTTCAAATCCTCGTTGGCGCGGCGGAGCTCTGCATTAGACTGGCGAAGCGCTTCCTGCGCTTGCTTTGATTCATTGAACAACTGAGCATTATCAAGAGCAATGGCGGCTTGAGCGGCAATGCCCTTCACAATCTGCTCATGCTCCTCGTTGAAAACTCCAGGTCTCTGATGACCGAAAAGAAGCGCGCCAAAAACTTTGCCTGCGCGAGACTTGACCGGAACCGCCAGATAACTTCGTATCGGAAGTTGCCCGTGTAAAAGACCGGGAAATGGCTGTTCTTGTCCGTAACGGGGATCAGTTGTTATGTCATGGAGCCGGACAGAGGCTTCGCCGCGCAGCGACGGACCAGCCAAAGCTACATGAGGAATTGGCGGCTTGTCGCGGAACGTATCGCGAGCGGCTCCAGAAAGGCTGTATAGCAGCGGCAAGTCCTCTTTGTCGCCCGTCATGTTGTAAAACAACGCGCCGAACTCCGCGCCTACCAGCATCGTTGCCGCTTCCGTGACTTTTTGGACCAGCTTTTCAGGGTTCAGCTCCGACAGGAGAATCGGGCCGATGCTGTTCAGGAGTTCAGCGGTACGCCGCGCCTGCTGCTCGTGCGCAAGAAACTGACGCCGCTCCGTTACATCCAGCGTGACTCCCACCATTTGCATGGGCTGGGTATCCTCATACAGGCAGCACCCGGAAATCAGCACCCAATGGAGTGAGCCGTCCGGCCACCAGATCCGGCACTCCACTTCAAATGAGCCATGCTCTTCGACTGCCCGACGGGAAGCCTGCTTCCAAAGCGCACGGTCCTCCTGGTGAATGCGCCCGGCAAGATCCTTATAATCAAGCGGCTGGTCAAGGGGCGCGCCAATGCTCCGTTTACACTGCTCGGAAGCGGTTAGTTTGCCTGATTCGAGATCGCGCTCCCAGATGCCCAGCCCCGCAGTTTCCACCGCTAAACGCAAGCGCTCCTCGCCGGCCTGAACATGATGGTAGAGCCGGGCATGAGCAATGGCGGATGCCGCCCGCCGCCCTAACTCTTCGGCTACCTGCAAATCGGCTGCATTGTAGCGGCGTCCGGATTCCGCGCTGATAAACGAAATAATGCCCAGGCTTTCCTCGCCGATCAGCATGGGAACAACAATCATGGACGTAAGGCCGAGTTCCCGAACCAGCCGCAAATGCTCCGCGTCTCGCGCCCCTGCGACGAGTAGGTGGTCCGGGATCTCCTCGACTAGGAGCGATTTTCCGGTGCGAAGTGCCACTCGCGTCGCGTCGTCCTCACGCGGCGGATACTTCTTAACGAATTCATATGCAAAACGGATCTTTTCAGGATCGGAGTGCTGCACGGCTACCCGCTGCACTTCTCCCTTTTCGTCCAGGACATCCACGCTGCACCAGTCAGCAAAATCGGGCACCGCCAATTTCGCTACGTTGGCGAGCGTTGTTTCATAATCCAGGGAGGAAGAAAGCAGCGAACCGGCTTGCGACAGAAAGGCGAATCTCCGCTCGGACCATTCGGCCCGCTCCTTCGATTCAGTCTGGCGATCATACAATTCCGCTGTGCCCAGAGCCGCCGCCGCCAGATTGCCGAGCGCGGCGGCAATCCGCACCTCCCCGGCGGAAAACTCATGCGGCATTTTCCAGTAAAAGACAACCGTGCCGGTCAGTCGCCCATGAATGGAAAGCGGAATCACCAACATCGATATGATTCCTTCCGCTTCGAGAGCTTCCCTTCTGTCCGCCAGAAGGCCATCGGTCCGCACATCCTCAAACAGCATTGGTTCGGGAATGAGCGGCTCCGCTGAAGCGTTGGTAAAACCAGTCTCGATATAGCGCTGGGACAGGTTGGCGGAGTAACTCAGATGCCACAATCCGCCCGCCCGCCTTCGCCATACGGCATGCGCATCGGCGGAGACAAACTGCTGCGCGAGTTCAGTAATGGTTCGAAGCACCTCCGTCGATTGCGGCGAGGCCAAGAGCGCGCTGGAAGCTTCAATCAGGAGCAGCAACTCGCGTTCGATCGACTTCTGCGCGGTAATGTCGCGGGCAATTTTCGAAGCGCCGGTAATCTCACCCTGACTGTTGCGGACCGGAGACACGGTGAGTGAAACCGTAATGGCTTTCCCATCTTTTCTGCGGCGCGTGGTCTCATAATGCTCAATGCGCTCTCCCCGGCGAATCCGATTCAGGATATCAGGAAATTCATCAAGGAACTGCGGCGTCGCCAGCATGGAAATATGCTTCCCTATGGCTTCCTCGGCGGAGTAGCCGAAAACTGCCTCCGCCCCCCGGTTCCAGCTCGTGATAGTACCGTTCAGATCCTTGCTGATAATGGCGTCATCGGAGGATTCCACAATCGCCGTAAACCGGCGGCTGGCGGCCTCGGCGGCTCTCCGGCTGGTGATGTCCGTTTGCACGCGTACCCGGTAGCAGCGGCCCTGAAACTCCCCCGCTGTAATCCGCGCTTGCGTATAGAAAGAAGTGCCGTCTTTTCTTCTGTTCAGCCACTCGCCTTCCCAGAAATCGTGCAATTGAAGCTGCTGAAAAACGTCCGCCGCTCGTGCCTGGTGCTCCTCTGCCGCATAGGCGCTCTGAAGGGAAATGTGCTGCCCGATCAGTTCGCCGCGTTCGTAGCCGAACATCCGTTCTTCCGCCGGATTGGTGTACAGGATGTATCCCTGCTGGTCGCTGATGCTGACGCCTTCCGCCATGTTGTCGAGCACGCGTGATTGCAGGAAACAGAATTCATCATAGGACCGGGTAGTCCAGAACTCTTCACCGTGGTTCGCTGTCGCGGAAAGGGAACGCTGCCCATTATGGTCCTGCATCAGTACACCTGCCGGTAGCCCGAAAAACCTGGGTACACGGGCTAAATACCGCCGGTCATTACAACCGAACTGCTGTTGTACTTATTATTTTAATTCCCTGCGTTTTATGCAATTTTCAAAAAAAATACTTCCGGTGATACGTGAAAACGCCGGCTTAGCCTTTCAATATGCGCCTTTGATAAATCCCGTTTGCCGCTGAGAACCTCGGAAGCAACGCTGCGCGTTCCGAAAATGTCTAGCAGGTCCGCTTGCTTCAAGCCATTGGCTGCCATGAGTTCACGAACAATTTCAACCGGCTCCGCCGCTTGTAGTTGGTAGTGTCTAACTTCGAAATCTTCGATCAAGAGCGCAAGTAGTTCCGCCAATTGCTCCTCTTCGGGAGTCAACTGCTTACGGCTATGCAGCGCTTCCAGTTCTGCTATACAATGCTCATTCTCCTCATCGGTATGAATGATGTGAGGAAGAGCTTCAGCCACGAGCTGGCGGTAAACCTTTTCATTGATGACGGACATAACAAACCTTACTTCTTCCAAGCTCCTTTGTCATATTCAGCATGGGTAAGTACGTGTTTTATATAAATTGTTTGATAACGGCACACAACATCCGTAACCAAGCGCAATTTGTTCCCTCCTATATTGAAAACAGTGTAAACCTTGTCTCCCACATTTGCTCCATCAGCAGCTGCATAAGTCTTCCGAATGTCTTGGAGGCTTTGCCATTCAGCGCTTTTGGCAATTCGATACCAAGCATCAAGTCCGGATTCGCTCTCTGAATGTTTTTTTGTTGCTTCCTTTAAAGTCTTACGGCTAATAATGCGCACTCAGCAGAATCTCCGTAACGCCTGCACAAGCACTAGTGTTCGCTTTTTGCGAACGATTGTCAAGAAGATAAAAATGCGGGGTCTTTCAACCCCGCGTTTCTGGCGTAATCAAGCTCTCACTCTCCCACTGCTACCGGCTGCAACTCCGCTTTTTCCTCCATTACCGGCGCCGCTGCGGGACGTTTCGGCATCTCCGCCAAATGAATTCCATGCAGTTTCCGGTAGGTTGGGCTGGAGTGCCACAGCTCGTCATGCGTGCCTACCGCCTCAATCGTGTTGTTATTGAACACCACCACTAGATTCGCCTTGCGGACTGTCGATAGCCGATGCGCGATGATAAAGCACGTCCGGCCTTTCGTGATTTTTTCCATGGCGACCTGAATCAGCCGCTCGCTCTCGTTATCCAAGTGGCTCGTGGCTTCATCAAGAATGAGGATTTTCGGATCGCGCACAATGGCCCGCGCAATCCCGAGCCTTTGGCGCTCGCCTCCCGACAACTTCATTCCGCGCTCGCCCACTTGCGTGTCGTAACCGTTCTCGCAACGAGTGATGAAATCGTGCGCTTGCGCCATCCGCGCCGCGCTCTCCACGGCGAGGCGGTCCACCTGATCCTTTCCGTAGCCGATGTTCTCCAGAATGCTGCGCGAGAACAGTTCCACCTCTTGCGGCACCACCGAAATCTGTTCGCGCAGGCTGCTCTGGCTGACGAGCCGGATATCCTCGCCGTCGAGCAAGACGCTGCCCTCCTGCGGATCATACAACCGCTGCAAGAGATTCATTAGCGTGCTCTTGCCGGAACCGCTCGGTCCGATTAACGCCACGGTCGAACCAGCCGGAACTTCAAAGTTCACGTCTCGCAGCGTCCACTGGTCCGCGCCTGTGTACTTAAACGAGAGATTACAGAATTTCACCGAGCGCCCCGGCCCTGTTAACTGCTTGGCATGAGGCACATCGCAGATGTTTCGGCCCTGCTCCAGAATTTCGAACATCCGCTCCGCCCGTGAAAGATTGCGGCGCAGTTTGGGCAGAATGATCGAAAGCTGCGAAATCGGCCCGTACACCATATCCTGCATGGCAATAAACAGCACATACTCGCCCACCGAGCATCGGTGAGTCAATACCAGAAACCCGCCGAAAGCAATCACTCCCACGCGGCCCGCTGTCGAAAACAGACTTTGTACATTCTCGATGAATGCCCACAACCGTTCCCCCTGGTAGTGGTGGGTGCGTGCCCGGTACAGCAACTCCCGCTGCTCGCGCGCTTCCTGGCGCTCCCGGCTGAACTTCTTGACCACGCGAACGTTGCTGGCAATATCGAACGACTCCTTGGTGACGCGCTCGAATGAATGACTGATCAGATACTCCAGCCGGTGCATCCGTCCGGAGAGCCGCCCCACCGCAATCGCATACGCCGGAAGCGGCAGAAATACGATGGCCGCCATCCAGACATTCTTCATCAGCAGCGCCGTTAAAACGCCCAGCAATACGAGAGCCGGCGGCAGCAGATTCTGCCCTAGAATCTCGTACAGAATCACAAAAGAAGCCGTGGCTCCGCGATCCAGCGCGCCAATCACTTCGCCCGTGTTCACGCTGCCCTGATACTCCGTGTCTAGGCTCAAAAAATTGGCGAAGGCCGCGTTCTTCACCTCATCCTCCGCTACGGAAAGCACGCGGAACAAACGATAGTTATAAACCGACCGCAACAGCCGCGTAACCACGGTAATTCCCAGAATGGCGCCCGCCGCCAATAGCAGCGACCGAAGCGCGTCCGCTTTCGCGGATTGCAGCGAGCGGATAACACCATCAATTACTTCGCGAGTAATAAACGGAACCGCTATATCCAGCCCGGCTGTCACGCAGACCAGCAAGCTGAGCGCCGCTACCGTCCGGCGATGTCCGTTCAACATGGCCAGAACTTTCCAACCCAGCCACTTGCTTTTCGCCGTTCCTGCTGCGTTAACGTTTTTCGTCATGAAGCAATAGGGTTATCGGCGCCTAGGAATTTTCTCAGAGAGAAAAACGAATTTTGTTTCGGATACGCTGAAGGAAATCCATGTCGAGCAACTTTTCCAGGCGGACTTTCGGAAAACAGATAGGAGCAGCCGCAGCCCTGTCCTCCGCATCGAGTTCATTACGGGCGCAAGGCCGGCCCCAGCCGGATTTCTACAAATTCCCCGATGGCTTTCTCTGGGGCTGCGCCACGGCGGCTTATCAGATCGAAGGCGGCGCGAAAGCAGACGGCAGAGGGCCTTCCATCTGGGACACTTTCTCCCATATTCCGGGAAAGGTTCACAACAACGATACCGGAGACGTCGCCGACGACAGCTATCACCGCTATAAAGAAGACGTCCAAATGCTGAAGTGGCTCGGAGCCAAGATTTACCGCTTCTCCACCTCTTGGTCGCGCATCTTCCCCCAAGGCACCGGCAAACCGAACGAGAAAGGCATTGCCTATTACGACCGTCTCGTCGATGAACTGCTCGCCAACGGCATCCAGCCCTTTTGCACCCTGTTCCATTGGGATCTGCCGCAAACTCTCCAGGATCGTTACAAGGGCTGGCAATCGCGGGAAACCTCCCAGGATTTTGGCGACTACGCCGGGTATGTCGCCGCCAAGTTGTCTGACCGGGTTAACCATTTCTTCACCACGAATGAGTTCTCCTCCTTCGTGGATCTCGGCCACAGCGTAGGAATCCACGCGCCGGGACTGCGCCTTCCGCCCGCTCAACTCAATCAGGTCCGGCATAACGCGGTACTGGCTCATGGCCTTGCCGTGCAGTCAATCCGGGCCAAAGGCAAAGCGGGAACAAAGGTCGGTTTGGCCGATAACCTCATCAGCGCTATTCCAATAATTGAGGCCGAGCCGCACATCAAGGCCAGCGCGCAGGCAACGCGCTTTTTTAATGCTCAATACCTGACCGTGATCATGGAAGGCAAGTACATGGAAGAGTATTTGCAGCAGCAGGGTCCCGCCGCCCCCAAGTTCACTTCGGAAGATCTCAAGATCATCAGCAGCCCGCTCGATTTCGTCGGCATTAATCTTTACACGCCCACGTACATTCGCGCGAGCGATTCGCCGATGGGTTTTGAAGAGATCAAGAATCCCGCCTCTTACCCTCACATGGCCTCGCCCTGGCTGTCCATTGGACCGGAAGCCCTCTACTGGGCGCCGCGTCACGTGGCGGAAATTTGGGGCGCCAAGGAAATGTATATCACCGAGAATGGCTGCTCTTCAGCCGATGTTTTAGCATCCGACGGCCACATCTATGACACCGACCGCGTTATGTATCTGCGGAACTACATCTCCAAGCTTCACCGCGCCGCCACCGAAGGCTATCCTGTTCGCGGCTACTTTCTATGGAGCCTAATGGACAATTTCGAATGGGCCGACGGCTATGGCTTGCGCTTCGGAATTTACTACGTCGATTTCAAAACCCTGAAGCGCTATCCCAAAACGAGCGCGTATTTCTATCGTGAATTGATCAGCAGGAATGCTGTAGTGTAAGTCCATTCCGTTGCTATTTCGTTTCGGCAGTGAGAATTTGCAATCCGTCGATCATACTGTAATCAGCGGCATTGTTTGTGATGAGGGGAACTTGATAGTAGAGTGCACTAGCTGCGATCCAGGCATCTGCTGTTTGGATCGGCTGTCCTTTACTTCGCGTCTCGAAGGCAACCTGTGCCCATCTACTGCACAGAGCACGGCTAACAGGTAGAACTGTGTACCTTATTAAATGTTGAGCGAGTTGGGCCTTCTTGGCCGCTCCCCATTTTCGCTCTAGCGGCCACCGCTCTAATTCGGCGAGTGTCATAAAAGAGATGCCAAGCAGCCGTCCTGTGAGGTGGGAGCTGCATTGCAGCGCACGCGAATCGCCTTTGAACACCATTGACACAAAGTCTGTGTCGACAATGGCTGCATTCATTGTTGACGTGATGAGCGGGATCCCTCACTGCGCCACTGGCGCAGCATGTTAGCGAACTCTTCCACGGACTCGTCTTCAGGCGAAGGAGTCCCTAATAGCTCCTCAAAATTTAGGACCGGTTCAACACCTTGGCTCTTTGCTAACTCCTCAAAGGTCGGAGTAGGCTCGACTTTTAATTGAAATTGATCTGTCGCCTTATGATCCATTACCTTCAGAATAAAGCACATCTCGCTTCGCAGTGATGCTTCATGTATCGTGAAAAAGAATGCCGACTGTCTCCGCGGTCATACCTACCTGGAACCGGGCGGATCTGCTGCGGACCATCGTTGAAAGTCTTCAAACGCAATCGGAGCCGCCCAATCAAATTATTGTTGTCGATAACGGCAGCCAGGATAACTCCCGCGATGTCGCGCGCCAGTTGGGCGCTGACCTCCTTGCCTTTCCCGAAAATCGGGGTTTTGCCGTTGCCGTCAATGAAGGTATCAAGCATGCTACCGGCGATTGGGTGTTTATCGTCAACAATGATGTCATTCTGCAACGGGACTGGCTGGCCATAGCTCTGCAAACGGCGAGGGAAGAAAATGCATTATTCGTGGTCGGTAAATTGCTTCGGCCGGATGGAAAGAATGAAATTGACGGTAGTTGGGATCTGGTTTCCCGTGCCGCTTATGCCTGGCGCTCCGGCTACGGAAAACCGGACGGGCCGGTCTGGTCCACCCGGCGTCGCGTTTATTCCGCCCCGATGACGGCAGCCTTGTTTCACCGTAGTGTTTTCGATCAAATCGGACTTCTTGAAACGCGCTTTGAATCTTATTACGAAGACGTGGACTTCGGCATCCGCTGCGCTTTGGCGGATCTCAGCGGCGTTTATGAGCCCGCCGCGGTTGCAACTCATATGAGTAAAACAACGCTGGGGAAAAGCAGCTATCGCGTTTACTTTCTCAGCGCCCGCAATCAGGTCTTAATTCTGGCCAAATACTACTCAGCCAGGACACTGCTGCGGTTTGCCTGGCCGATTCTCGTAGGTCAGTTTTTGGCCCTGCTTGCCGCCGCGAAACACAAGAATTTGATAGCGGCCCTGCGCGGGAAATGGGCCGCGCTTAAACTTTGGCGGCATTTCAGAACTACCACGGATGCCGGCAACCGCCGCAAAATAGAGGCTGCTTTCCGCCATAGCGAGCAGGAAATTCAAACTCTGCAAAGACAAGTCGGGTTCGATCCGTATTGGAAGCTTTATTTCAGCCTCGTGAGATCAGAGTGAGCAGCCCCGCCGTTTCCGTCACGATTGTGACTTATAACAGCGCCCCCTTTATCCAGCAGTGTCTTCATTATCTTCTGACGCAGACTCTCCCTGATATGGAAGCCATCGTCATTGATAACGCCTCTTCCGACGAAACGCCGCTAATTCTCCGTCGTTTCGAACATCAGATTCAGATCATTTACAACAAAGAAAATACAGGTTTCGCAGGCGGCCAGAACCAGGCGATCCGACAGGCGCGCGGCGCTTGGGTGCTAACCCTCAACCCTGACGTCCGGCTGTCGCCCGGCTTTCTTTCTTCTTTATTGGCGGCAGGCAAAGCTGATGAGCAAATCGGCACGGTTTGCGGCAAGTTACTTGCCATGCAGCCCGATTTCGCAATTCCCGCCACGCCGGTTCTCGATTCCACTGGCATTTACTTTACGCCCAGCTTGCGGCATTTTGATCGCGGCAGCAAGCAGCCGGACCGAGGCCAATACGAAGCGCCCGAATATGTCTTCGGCGCAACTGGAGCGGCGGCGCTCTACCGGCGAGAGATGATAAGAGATGTTGCGCTCAACGGCGACTTTTTCGACCCCGACTTTTTTGCTTACCGGGAAGATGCGGACGTAGCCTGGCGGGCGCAGCTTCTTGGCTGGAAGTGCGTTTATACGCCGCATGCCGTTGCCTACCATGTGCGCAGCGTGCTGCCGTCGAACCGGCGATCCCTGCCGGCCGTTATTAACATGCATTCAGTAAAGAATCGATTTTTGATGCGGATTAACAATATAACTGTTTCCCTATACAGGAAGCATTTTTGGGCGATTACCTCCCGCGACGCCATGGTGGTGGCGGGTTGCCTTCTGAGGGAGTGGTCATCATTGCGCGCCTTTCTTATTGTGCTGCGCGACTGGCGCAAATCCTGGCGGAAGCGGCAGGAGATTATGCGCCGCCGCCGCACGGATGATGCCTATATGTCCGCGTGGTTTGCGCCGCAACCCGCCAGTTTTCCTCTTAGCGAGAGGATCACCAGCCAATAATTCCGCTCGTCATGCGTATCGCTCTGCTGGGAACGCGCGGTATTCCCGCGAATTATGGCGGCTTTGAAACGTTTGCGGAGGAGCTTTCCGTACGTCTTGCCGAGCGTGGCCACCATGTCGTTGTTTATTGCCGCGAGAAGCCGACGAACTTTTTCTATCGCGGCGTGCAACTGCGCTACCTGCCTACTCTCCGCCACAAATATTTCGATACCATTGCCCACACCGCTTTTTCCACGCTCGATCTGAGTTTCCGCCGCTTCGATGCCGTGCTTTACTGCAACGCCGCGAACGCCCTTTTCACGTTTGTGCCGCGTTTGCTGGCAATGCCGACAGCTCTGAATGTTGACGGCTTGGAGCGGCATCGCAAAAAATGGAACCGCGCCGCGAAAACCTGGTACCTTCTTTCGGAGTGGCTGGCGACGTGGTGTCCGTCGGCGGTGGTAACGGATGCGGAAAGCATCCGGCAGTACTATCTTCAGCGTTACAACAAGAACTCCTCTTTCATTCCTTACGGAGCTGAAACGGGAAAAATTCAAAATTGTGACCGTGTACGCGAGCTTGGTCTTGAACCCGGCCAATACGTGCTTTACGTCAGCCGCATGGAACCGGAAAACAATGCCCTTGGGGTTCGTGAGGCTTTTGAAAGCGTGCGGACGGATCAAAAACTGGCTCTGATTGGCGGTGCGCCTTATGCTGAAGATTACATACGCCAGGTTAAGAATACGCGAGATCCGCGAATCATTATTCCCGGCGCTATTTATGGCGAAGGTTATCACCAGTTGCAGTCCCATTGTTCCGTTTATGTTCAGGCCACCGAAGTAGGCGGCACTCACCCGGCTTTGATCGAAGCGATGGGGCGCGGCGCTCTCGTGCTGTATCTTCAAACGCCGGAAAGCGCGGAAGTGGCCGGCGAGGCGGCGGTGCCCTTTACCAATGATTTACAAGAAAAATTACAGTGGGCCGTCAACCTTTCCGAAGAAGAACGCCAACAATGGGGCCGTCGCGCCATGCGCCGAGTGGAAAGGCTTTACAGTTGGGATATAGTCTCTGAGGCTTACGAATTTTTATTTCAACGGTTATGGCTAAAAACATGAAGTCTCGTCTCCAGGATATTGACGTCCTCGGCCAGAGTCGGGAAAAGGAACTGCCAACTTCCCCCCAACGGATGCCATACCGGTCGTGGGTGGAGATCTCGCGTAGGCAGATCGCGGCAAACTTTCAGGCTGTTCGGCGGGTGGTCGGGCCGGAAGTGGAAATCATGCCGGTGGTGAAGGCCGACGCTTACCGGCACGGCGCCGTGGAAGTTTCCCGCATTCTGGAAGAGCAGGGAACACGCTGGCTGGCGGTCAGCAGCACGGACGAGGGGATTGCCTTGCGAAATGCCGGCATCCAAGCGCGGGTTCTGGTCATGGCCGATTTTCTGCCCTTCACCCGTGAAGCCATGCTCGACGGTGAACTGACGCCTGTGATCCACTCGCTGGAGGATCTGGCTGAACTGGACCGTCTTGCCGTGGAAAGGCAGCAGCGGATTCGTTATCACCTGAAGCTCGACACCGGCATGGGGCGGCTCGGCATTCGCCGGGAGATGGAAACGGTAGGTGAAGCCATTCTGGCAGCTAAGCATGTCGAACTGGAAGGTTTGATGACGCACTTTGCTTCCGCCGCCAATTACGGTTCCAGGCAAACCGACGAACAAGTGCTGCAATTCGAGACAATTGTGGATGGGCTACGCCGTCTGGAGATTTGTCCACGATTCTTGCATCTATCGAGCACAGTCCCGATTGCCTATCATCGACATTCCGCCTGGGGCGGCATGGTTCGGCCTGGGCATGCCATTTACGGCTACGTTTCACCCGCTCGCGGAGCTGCTCCGGGAAAGGTTTTAGACGTCCGACCGGCGCTGACCTGGCGTGCGAGTGTGCTTGCCGTCAAGGATGAACCGGCCGGGGCTTTGATTGGATATGGCGGTATGTTCCGGGCATCCCGTCCCATGCGGACCGCTGTGTTAGCCGCCGGTTATGCGGACGGTATTCCCCATCGACTCTCCAATCGCGGTCATGTGATCGCAAAGGGCAGATTAGTCCCGATTGTGGGAGCGGTATCGATGGATTTGACCACCATTGATGTGACGGAGGTGCCCGATATTACGGTAGGCGATGCGGTAACGCTGTTGGGAACCGAAGGGATGGTCCGCATTGACGCACAGCAGATTGCCCAGGCAGCCGGCACCATTTCTTATAGCGTCCTGTGCGGTATTCACGCCCGTGTGAAGCGCATTTATACCTGATTCAGTTCAGGCAAGATACTTCCCAAATTTAATAATTCGCGCTTTCAGGTTTTCACATAAATTACTGAAGATACATCCAAAATAGGGTATGCAGAGTAAATTTGTGCTGTGATACTCTACTCTGAAGATCGCTACTTGATAACACTCGTCGCCGTCTTACCCGCTTCTTGAATTAGGAGGAAAACCTTTGAAGAATTTATTAAGGTTCTGGATTTCTATTTTTACCGGCGCCTTGGTCGCTCTACTAATGGCCGGCACGATTCACGCAGCAAGCGTCACAGGCGCCATTTATGAAAACAACATTACGGGCTCTCAAAATGCCATTCCGGCCAACGTGCCATCAACTACGCCTGACGTTACCTTTACGACGAGCAGTCCGATCAATTTCGTTTCCGGCAGCGCCTACACAATCGGCGAATTCCTCAATTCCGGCACCGGCTCTACCGTTGTTACCGGTTCTAGTGAGTTGGGGAATACGCTAAACAATACGTTGTTTAACTTTGTAGGGACAGTGAGCGTAACGAACGGAGAAACATTTACGGCCGGCCACGATGACGGATTAACTTTGGTTATCGACGGAATCACTGTCATCAGCGCTCCTTTTGGAACCTCTTATGCGCTGACTACCAGCACGTACACTGGGCCTACTGGTACATATGCTTTCCAACTTGTGTATGGCGAATCTTTCGGACCACCGGCGGCTATCACAGTGAACTTGCCGCTCCAGAGTTCTCCTGAGCCTTCCTCAATCTTTCTTCTAGGAGCGGGTCTGCTGGGACTTGGCATCCGCCTTAAATGCAAGTTCAATTCTTAATTGAATTCGGAGTCTTCTGAACGGCTGCCCGTTACATGGCGGCTTTTTTGGCACGCGCAGAATTCGGGCTAATTTTCCGGACTGTTCCCCTATCGTCTACGATACGGAAACAAACGTTCATGCCTGTTTCCGATTAGGCTTCAAAAACGAGGTTTGGGGTACAGTGGCTGACTGTTCCTTATCCAATGATTGGGTCCATTAATTCGAACGTGTTCTGCTCGCCGGAATCAAGTCCAGTTAGCAAGACCAAACGGTTGCCCATAGAACCTCGGTAGGAACTCCGCTACCAACGCCCGTAACGAGATGTCCCTCCGTATTTGACCCGTTTTGCGGAATAATAGAAGATACGGCAAGGTAGCCGCCATGAACGCGAAAGAAGTGATCACCCGTCTTCGGGAACATCAACAGGAATTGCGCGAGGCCGGCGTTCTCGGTCTTTCACTATTTGGCTCCGTGGCGCGGGGAGACAATGCGGCTTCTTCCGACGTTGACCTGGTGGCTGACTTCGCTAAAGGTCTGTCGATCCTCGACCTGGTATCGATCGAAGCCCGGCTCACAAAGCTCCTGGGCACACCCGTGGATCTATCGGACCGAACCATGCTGAAGGAATTCGTTCGCCCCCACGCCGAACGGGAATCCCTGCATGTCTATTAGCGACCCCAGACAATACTATCAAGATATTGTTGACGCGATTGAATCCATTGAGAGCTTTACAGAAGGGTTGGACTTTGAGGCCTTCCGCGCTGATCCTAAAACCATTGCCGCTGTTGAAAGAAAATTACTGCAAATCGCGGAAGCCGCCGTCCGCTTACGAGGGCAGCCTCTGCCCGAACAGCCCTGGCGAAACATCCGGGGCATGGGGAACTGGCTTCGCCATCAGTATGATCGTGTCAGCCTGGACATTCTCTGGTCTACGGTTAGCCAAGACCTCCCTCCTTTAAAAGCCATCGCCAGTTAGGCTTTAGGTGCAGCTAGGAAGCCTCAGGCTTCTGAACAATAGCGCCACGATTATCAAAAAGTTTCTGGCTTTTTATTCTCTGGCCTTCCCTGCTTCGTGGCGATGCTCGTCTGTGGCACTCCCAAACAAAACCTCTTTGATCGAGAAAACACATGGAGTGCCGTCCTGTTAACTCCTTTGGCTTTCGGCTTGCATAGTTCCGGTCTTCTGCTCCCTCTCAGGACTGCCACTTTACCGCAATCCCCACATACTGTGCACTGTTTTGAAGTTTTGACCGAGATAGAGCGAACGTTCTGTAAATAATCGACTTTGTTTGGCGACAGGAATGGCCTCTGGTTCCGCGCCTTGCACCGTTCTAATCCAGCACCTGTAGTGGGTGGGCGC
>CAXUBB010000072.1:0-4193 GCA_964249105.1 uncultured Bryobacteraceae bacterium
CTCCGTCCGATGATTCTTCCTGCTCGAAGTGGATGTGGTTTTTATCCGCGAACACGTTGGTGGTTCGATAGCGGGTAGTCGTTGCACCCTGATTCCAGTTACTGGTAAAAACCCAGCGATTACCGGAAATTTCAAGCTCGCCTTTTCCCGCGGCGCGGCCTTCCGGCAGCACGGTTTGAGTCGCGAAGTGTCCTGGTTGATTCGTGGGAATAAAAACTAACAGGGCGACCACGTTTCCATTAACGGTCTGTTGACAGGTAAAGAATTTGCCCACGGACGCGCACTGATTCTGCAATTCATCGGGCTTGACGTTTGCGCCCGTGCTCTTGCGGGTTACTTTCCAACTACCCCCATAAAGCGTTAAAGGAGCGTGCGGCGAAGAGGGAGGCGCGGCCCCGGCTGTTGTCATGGATAGAAAGATCAGGAGGAGGATGGCGGATGGTTGTCGCATAGACGAGGTTGCGTTACTAGTTGGGAGCTTATCTCATCAGCCCCATGGCTGCCCGGAAAAACGGCTCAAACTCCTCCGGCGCTCCCCGCTCCTTCACTTTCCGCACCGCTTCCTCGGCGGCGGGACGCGAGCACCCCAGGTTCTGCAACGCTGAAAGCACATCCCGCTCCAAAATGCTCAAAACCGGACCAGCCGTTACCGCTCCGTCGCTTCCCACGCTGGTTTCCACCCCCGCCAGCTTGTCTTTTAATTCCAGCACCATGCGTTCCGCCGTCTTCTTGCCGACGCCGGGAATCCTGACCAGTCGCGGAACATCTCCGGTCCGGATCGCTGTAATTAATTCGGCTGTGGCCAAACCCGACAGCACGGTGACGGCCAGCTTGGGGCCAATCCCGCTGACCGAAATCAATCGCTCGAAAACCGCCTTCTCTTCCGATGTCGCAAACCCGAACAAAGTCAGCGCATCTTCCCGGACATGTGTATAAATCCGCAGCGATACGGAGGCACCTGTATCGGGCAGCACCGTATAGGTTGAAATGGGAATCACTACCTCATAGCCGACTCCCGCCGCTTCCACAATTACCTCGTTCGGATTTTTCTCGAAAACCGTTCCTCGCAAATAGCCGATCATACTGGATTAATCATTACCAGCATCACATCCACTTACACTAAAAGTTTGAATGAAATTACAACCACGTTCCGCACGGCTGCTGCTCCCCTGCTTATTCGGTATCTCCGCACTTCTTTTGGGGCAGGCGCCGTCATCAACAGCTAAATCAACGCCCGCAGCGACAGTTGATCCGAAGAAAGCGGCCGCTATTGAAGAGATTTTCCGCCTCACCAAGCCGGAAACCCTGATACAGGGAGCGCTCGAACAGTATAAAGCGGCATTCCACCAAGCGGCCACGCAGGGGTTTACTCAGGAAACCCGCAAATTCGATGATCCGGCCAAGTATCAACCGGACTTCAACCGTTTCGAACAAAGAATTTTCGCGTTGCTGTCGCAGCGGCTGAACTGGCAAAAGATAAAGCCGCAGTTCGTGCAAGTCTACGCGGATACCTTTAGTTTGGACGAACTCTCAGGTTTATCGGCTTTCTACCGCTCTTCCACCGGACAGGCCTACATCAACAAGATGCCGAGTCTTATGGCGAAATTCGGCGCAATCGGCCAACAACAGATGGTCGGTGCCGGACCCGAAATCCAGAAGATGACAAATGACTTCATGACTGATTTGAAAAAGCGGAGCGAGGCGGGCCACGCGGCTCCGCCTGCCAAAAAGTAAATGGCCCGGCGGCGTTTTTTTGTCGGGGAAAATCGCCGGAATGGGGCTGAACTGACGGGACCGGCCGCGGAGCACCTGGTCCGCGTGTTGCGGGTCGAACCGGGTCAATGCTTCGAAGTGTCGGACAACAAAAACGTTTACTTAGCGGAAGTGGAAACGGCCCGCAAATCGGTCGTCACGTTTCGAATTGTGGAGCCGATCGCGCCCAAACCAGCGCGGCTTCAACTGACGCTAGCGGCGGCTCTGTTCAAATTCGACCACTTCGAATGGATGGTCGAAAAAGCAACCGAACTGGGAGTATCCACGGTACAGCCTATTGAAGCCGCCCGCACCGAGCGCGGTTTGGCGCAGGCATCAGTCAAACGTTTGGCGCGCTGGGAAAGAATTGCTCTCGAAGCCAGCCAGCAGTCCCGGCGCGACCACCTGCCCCGGATCGAGCCGACCGTTGGGTTTACGGAATCGCTGGCAACAGCAGCGGATATACGCTTGCTTCTTGATGAATCTTCCTATGCTCCGCCAATTCTGCGGTGTCTGCTGGCAGAGCGGCCCACGAACACTCATATAGCCTTGCTCCTGGGGCCGGAAGGCGGTTGGACCGAGGAAGAACGAAACGAAGCTCTCCTGGCCGGCTGGCGATCCTGTTCACTTGGCTTAACAGTTCTGCGGGCGGAAACCGCCGCTCTTGCTGCCCTGGCCAGTGCGGGCGCTTGGGCGGCAGGATGAACTAAACTGCTTGCGGCACCACAACGGCCTGCACCGGTTTCACCCCGACCGGCAGCATCGTAAACAATGATGTGCCTGATTTTTTGCTCCAAGCTTCCCAGGTAGACCGTATCGCCGCGGTATGAATCACCGCCACATTGCCGAACTGTTCATCCAGGATCAGAGTGTACCGGCTATCAGGCGTAGTTGTAATAAACGTCGGGCGTTGCGTGATATCGACAATACCGATCATCTTGCGGTTGTAAATGTTCAGAACACAAACATCCGTGCCGCTGGCGCTTCCCACAAAAAGATAATCCGGGTTCTCCGAGCAGGCCATCACGCCTGGGTCACGGCCCGCCAGTACGGTCTGCTCCACTTCCAGCATTTGATAGGGAAAAACGATGGCTATCCCGTCCATGCCTTCGCCGGAAACAAATAACTGTCCTCCGTCAGCGCTGAAGCAAAGATTGTTCGGACTCATGGCAAGCGGCAGCTCAGCAATGATCTCCAGTTCCGGAACCGATAGCGCGATCAGCGATCTGCTTCCCAGATTGGCGGCCAGAAGAAGCTTTCCATCGGCGCGAAACCGTAAAACTCCAATCGGCCCCGGCATTTGGCGGCTCCAGCGCCGGCCCGAGGTGAGTTGGAAGAGTTCAACCGCGCCCTGCTCGCCCGTGGAAACCGCCGCATAACCCCCCGCGCCGAGATCCATGTGGCGTGGCGCCGCTTTGAGCGGATAACGATGGTTCACGCGCAGAGAATCCGTGCGAATATCGATCAATTCCTTTGCTGTCCCGGAAATGGCGATCAGGCGCTTGTCATCCGGTGTCAAGCGTATTTCGGATAACTCCTCGGCAAACCGGCCCGAACGGGCCACTTGCAGTTCGGCATCGAGGGCATGAACGCTTCCCATCGAAGGAGTAAGAACGTAAGCGCGGCCCGGCGCCGCGCCGGAAAGAATTGCCGTCGGTTCAGCGGCCAGTGGGATGTTTTTCGAGAGCCGGAACAGCATCAAATCCAGAACGGCAACCGACTTTTCTCCCGAAGTGGCGATCAAGGCGTATCCGGGATAGCCGCCGCTGCTTCCGCGGCGGCAGGCATTGGCGAGGGTGGCGCTTCCGAGAAGAAGCCATTGACGCCGCGACATCCGCACGGAGTTGCAATTATCTGAAAACAATGCTTTTGCTTAATCCAACTTAAGAGTACACCCTATGTTACCCTGAGGATTCTTCTCGCGTAGCAAGCAGTTTTTTCATGAATTTTAGGTCCGTTTTCAGCCTTTTTTCCTCAGACCTCGCCATAGATCTGGGAACCGCCAATACGCTGGTTTTTGCCAAGGGGAAGGGCGTTGTCGTAAACGAGCCGTCCATTGTCGCGATTAATAAAAATACCGGCGATATCGAAGCTGTCGGCAAGGACGCGAAAGAGATGGTGGGCCGCACGCCCGGCAATATCGTGGCGATCCGGCCCATGAAGGACGGCGTTATCGCTGATTTCAAAGTCACCGAGCGCATGTTGAACTACTTTATTCTCAAGGCGCACGGACGCAAGATGCTGGTCCATCCGCGTATCGTAATCGGTGTTCCCAGCGAGATTACTCAGGTCGAGAAGCGGGCCGTCAGTGAATCGGCTTATCGCGCCAAGGCCAGCGAAGTTCATCTGGTGGAACAGGCCATGGTTGCCGCGATTGGCGCGGGTTTGCCCATTACCGAACCGTCGGGCAATATGGTCGTCGACATCGGCGGAGGCACCAC
>CAXUBB010000072.1:4203-6329 GCA_964249105.1 uncultured Bryobacteraceae bacterium
TACTCGCGTTCCGTCCGCGTCGCCGGCAACGAAATGGATGACGCGATCATGAATTATCTCAAGCGCAAGTACAACCTTCTGATTGGCGAGCGCACGGCGGAACAGATTAAAATCCAGATCGGCTCGGCTTATCCGCTGGACAGCCCTCTCAAGATGGAAATTAAGGGCCGTAACTTGATCGAAGGCGTGCCGAAAACCGTTACCGTGGAAGACGGGGAGATTCGCGAAGCCCTTTCCGAGTGCGTCGCCACCATCGTGAACGCTATCCGCGTGGCCCTGGAGCGCACGCCGCCGGAGTTGAGCGCGGATATCAGCGACCGCGGCATTGTGCTGACGGGCGGCGGAGCCATGATTAAGAACCTGGACCGGCGCATTCGGGAAGAAACCGGCCTGCCGGTCTCCATTGCCGAAGACCCCTTGGCGTCCGTAGTCCTTGGTACCGGCAAGATGCTTACCGACTTTAAACTCCTCCGCCGTATCGCCATTGATTAAATAAATAAGTTCCTTGGCAAGGCTGGCGGCGCACCTTTACAGTAGAAACAGGGTCATATGGAAGCGCTCCTGAGCCGTTATCGGAACCTCACGGTTCTGCTCGTCGTTGTGCTGGCGCAACTTCTCTACCTTGCCTATCAGGTAAGGACCAATCGTGATGAGCGGCTGATTCGGGTTTGGGCCGTTACCGCCGTTACTCCCATGGCCGGCATTGTGGAGGGCCTACGCCGCAATACCATTGGCTTTTTGCAGGACTATTTTATTCTGCTCGATGTGCGCGAACAGAACCGGAAGCTCAAGTCCGATAACGATCATCTGCGCCTGGAGAACGTGTACTTCCGTAATCAGTTGGCGACCGCTGAGCATGCCCGGGCCTTAACGCTTTTCCAAGCGCAAACGCCTTCCAGAACAGTGCCTGCCCGGGTGATCGGCAACAGCACGGTTATTACGGCCAAGGCCGTTTTCGTCGATCGCGGCTCGACCAGCGGCATTGAAAAGGGCATGGCGGTGGTCACGCCGGAAGGCATTGTGGGAAAAGTAGTGGCTGTGTATCCGCTCGTCTCGCAAGTGCTGCTGGTCACTGATCCTACGTTCAAGGTCGGAGTCGAATCGCAAAAGGGCCATATTCATGGCGTTCTCAACTGCGGCAGCGGCAAGTGTCTGGTGGAGCAGATTCAGAATGAAGAGAAGGTCGATACCGGAGAGTGGTTTTTCACCTCCGGTGAAGATCGCATCTTCCCGAAAGGTTTCCCTGTGGGAACCGTGGTCTCCGCTCAGCCGGGGCAAGGAATGAAAAACTTAGTCCTGAACCTGAGCGGCGCTCCGGGTGGAGCCGAAGAGGTTCTTGTAGTATTGCAGGGGATTCACCAGAACATTCCAACGGAACCGCCGGTTCTACAGGCTAGCATGAAGACGCTATCGCCGCCCAACCCGGAAAACGGCAGCGCGCCTACCGCTAAACCTCAGACTGAAGCCGACAAAGTACTGGAAAAATATCAAAGCCTGGGCAAGCAGCAGGAGCACGTATACGGCGGCGTCGGTTCGAGTATTCCTAACTTCAACATAAAATCTCCCGGCGAAGGCACGCCGAAATCTCCTACTGAAGAAGGAACAGAGGGAACCAGCCTGGCTGCAAAGCCGGAAAGCGGCGGTGGTGCAAGCCCTCGCCCCGGCGCTTCCGTGGCGGCTCCTGCCGCTACCGGCGCTCCGCCTTCTGTGCTGGGAGCAAGACCGAATACGAAATCGCCTGCCGCCCCGAAAGCCATTAGTCCGGAAACGCCACCGCCCAAAGCGAATAATAGTCCGGTTCTCCCCCTGGGAGCGCCGCGCCGGAAACCGTCTACACAGCAGCAATGAACGAGATCAGCGATGAAGTTCTGAAGCCGCCGCTGAAAGAAAGCTGGTTCAGCCGTTTCCAGGTCGTCGCGCTGCTGGCGATTACCCTGGTGGCGATTATCAGCAAATTCTATCTCCCGCGCCTACTGCCGTACACCGAGTGGCTGGAGTTGCCTTTACTGCTGACGATTTACTTTAGTCTCATGCGTCGCGGCCAGATCGCCTCGCTTTTCTTTGGCGCTTTCGTGGGACTCTCCGAAGACTCGCTTTCCCCCGCCAACCTGCCCATCGGAATGTAT
>CAXUBB010000072.1:6339-15157 GCA_964249105.1 uncultured Bryobacteraceae bacterium
CACAAAAACCTTGGTGGGCTACTTCGCGGCTTCAATCAGCATGCGTTTCAACGTGGAGAGCCCGGTCATCCGGCTGGTGCTCAGCTTTTTCTTTTACTTCTTCCACGCTTTTTTCTACTGGATCATGCGCCGCGCCCTGCTCGGCCAAGTCGTGCCCTTTAATTCACAGGAAGAATTAGTGCATGGCGCTCTTAATGCCGTTGTTGCGATTCCGTTGTTTGCCATTCTGGACCGCCTGCGATTGGCGGGGTAGCCCCGCAGCTGCATTTAGATCAACTCAACTTTTTTCGGCGTTGAGAGGGAACAGGACCGGTGCTCAGGTCCGGGAGTCTTCCAACTGCTTCCTGCGCGCCTGACTCCAAAAGTTCAGCATCCACCCCGGATACTCGACAGGGAGTTGGCTTACCTGATCCAGCGACCGCATCTCCTCCTCCGAGAGAGCAATATCGACGGCCCCCAGATTATCGTTCAACTGCTCAATCCGTTTTGCTCCAAGTATGACGCTCGTGACACGAGGCTGGTGCAGGAGCCACGCAATAGCAAGCTGCGCCACGGAGACGTGTTTGCGGTCCGCTATCTCCCTTAACGTGTCAATGACGTTGTACGCGCGATCCATTTCTACGGGAGGAAAGGCGAAGGCCGTGCGGCGGCTTCCCTCGTTACCCTGCTGATTCCGGCTGTATTTTCCGCTCAACAGCCCTCCCGCCAAAGGACTCCATACGAGCAGGCCGAGTCCTTCGCCCGTCAGCATCGGAATGATTTCGCGCTCCAGATCCCGGCCGGCGATGGTGTAATACGCCTGAAGCGAAACGAATTTCGCCCATCCGTGAAGGTTAGAGATGCCGAGCGCCTTGGCGATCTGCCAGGCAGCCCAGTTTGATACGCCGATGTAGCGGACAAGTCCCTGCCGGACCAAGGAGTCCAATGCTTCCAGGCTCTCTTCTATTGAAGTGGCGGGATCGAAACCGTGCAGTTGGTATAGGTCGATGTGCTCTAATTGCAGCCGGGCCAGGCTTGCCTTGGTGCCGTCCAGGATATGGCTGCGTGAAGATCCCCGCTGATTCGGCCCCGAACCGGTGTCGCCGAAAACTTTTGTGGCGACGATAACCTCGTCGCGCTTGGTCCCCAGATTCTTCAAGGCCTGTCCGGTGATCCGCTCCGAATCGCCCTCGGAGTACGTATCAGCCGTATCGATGAAGTTGATTCCTGCTTCAAAGACGCGGGCGAGCAGCCGATCGGCTTCGGCCTGCTGCACCGTGCCGACGTTGCTGTAAGCTCCGCTGCCTCCGAAGGTCATGGCGCCGAAGCACAGTTCTGAAACGAAGAGACCTGTCGAACCTAGTTTGTTGTAGCGCATAAGTTTAATACCTCTCCCCTATGGATGGGTTCTGGCCTCTGTCGAATTGATCGATCCTTGGGAATGATTGCCTAATCCTACGATTGCGCACGCTGACAAACCGGAAGGATGAGGATGACACACTGATAGAAGGGAAATCCGATACAGGTAAGAGGAAAGGAGACGAGTGGAGCGAATCGAGCAACTCGCGGCATTAATCGCGGAAATGAGCAACCGCGACGGCGCTTACGTTACGGCCATTCCAGGCTTGTATTTGTCTAAGCTGTCCACAACCAGCGCACCGCGACACACGGTTGATCGCTCGATTTTCTGCGTTGTTGCCCAGGGAGCCAAGAGCATCCTGCTGAATAACGAACGTTACATTTACGATCAAAGCAAATACCTGGTCATCTCGCTTGACATGCCGCTGGTGGGACAAATCGTGGAAGCAACCCGGGAAAAACCTTTTCTCGGCATCAGCATGGAATTGGACTTCGCCGAGATTGGTTCACTGAGCCTTGACGCCGGATTGCCCTTGCCATCAGATTCCCGTCATCAGCGAAGCCTTTTTATAAGTCCTTTGGAGGAAGACCTCCTGGATGCCGTAATCCGGTTGGTGTGCCTCTTAAAAAGACCCGCTCAAATCCCGATCCTCGCGCCCTTGATTCGCCGGGAGATCTTCTATCAATTGCTTCTCAGCGAGCAGAGCGGTCTCCTCCGCCGGATGACGGTCGAGAACAGTCAGGTGCGGCGCATTGCGGCTGGTCTGGAATGGCTGAAGAAAAATGTTGCCAAACCGATTCGCATGGAGGAACTTGCCCGCGAAATGAACATGAGCCCGTCAACGATGCATTCCTGGTTCAAGGCGGTGACGACCATGAGCCCGTTGCAGTTTCAAAAGCAGCTCCGGCTGCAGGAAGCCCGGCGCATTCTGCTTTCGGAAACAACCAACGCCACAACAGTGAGTTACCGGGTGGGTTATGAAAGTCCCTCTCAGTTCAGTCGCGAGTATCGTCGTCTGTTCGGATTCCCGCCGTTGCGCGATATCGAGCGCCTTCGGACCATCCAGGAAGGGCTGCATGCTCCCCTCCGAAAATCCGCCAACGGCGAAGGCCAGTCGAGCAAACTCCACGACATGGCTGTGTGAGAACGCGAATGCGGAGCGGACAACGCCCCAAGATCGGGAACTGGAAGGCCCGCTCAGGTTTAAATGCAGTTAAAGCATAATCTTACAAGACAGAACCGGCTCATTCCCGTTACAATGAGTATGAGGGCTATTTCAGCCCGCAGTCCGGTATTATCCAGTGGCCATAGTTGAGAGTGAGCATAGGCTCGACGAAGAGGTCTCGCCAGAGCGGCTTCTCCGTGATGACCCTAAAAAGGCGTCAGGTAAAATCGCGGCGTTTCAATACCTGACTGTCGCGGTCTTTGTCTTTCTGATCTCGGGTTTCTGGAAGCTGCAAGTGCAGAACCCGGATGTGTATAGCGAAGCAGCGGAACGGAACCGTATCAAGAGTACGCCTATTCTCGCCGCGCGCGGCAAGATTCTGGACCGGGATGGGCGCACGATTGTTGACAACAAAGCCTCTTATTCGCTGCTGCTGAACCGGGATCAAATTAACTGGGAACACCTTCCCGCCATCTGCGATGCCCTGCAGCTTGACTACCGAGAGCTTTCGGCGAAAATTCGGCGCATGCGGGCCGCGCCGCAAATCATCATTAAGGACCAGCTTTCCCGCGATGAGATTGCCTGGATCGAAGCGCATCAGGATGCCGATACCTACCCGGAAATGCAGTTAATCAGGTCCTGGAAACGGCTGTACCCCCAGGATGGTTTCGCCGCTCATGCCGTCGGGTATGTGGGCGAAATCGCCGAAGCGGAGCTGAATCAACCGCAGTTCCTGGATTACCACCAGGGAGACATTATCGGCAAGGACGGCCTGGAGCGGGAGTACGATTCCACTCTGCGCGGCACTGACGGACAGCAGCGCGTGCTGGTGGACAACATGGGCCGCGAGCGTCAGATGGAGGACACGCAGGACGCTGTCCCCGGCAAGGACCTTCGCACCACCTTGGATCTCGATTTGCAATCCGTCGCCGAATTGTCCTTGGACAATAAGCGGGGAGCCGTCGTCGCGCTCAATCCGCAAAACGGAGAAGTGCTTGCGATGGTCAGCCGCCCTACCTACGATCCCAACAAATTTACGGGACGAATCAGCCGGACCGACTGGAACGAAATCATGCAGGACCCGCATAAGCCGCTGCTGAACCGCGCCATTCAGGCGCAGCTTGCTCCGGGTTCCACTTTTAAGCCGATCATGGCAATTGCCGGATTGGAATCGGGCGTGGTCGATGACGAAACACACTTCCATTGTCCTGGCGGCGCATCATTTTACGGCCACTACTTCGCCTGTCATCAGAAGGGCGGGCATGGCGATATTGCCCTGCACCGCGCCATCGCGCAATCGTGTGACGTGTATTTCTACAATGTCGGCAACCGCCTGGGAATTGACCGGATCGCGCACTATGCGGACCTGGCGGGGATCGGACGGAAGACCGGCATTGATCTGCCGAACGAAACGCAAGGCACCATGCCTTCCTCCAAGTGGAAGATGCGGCTAGCCCGCCAGAAATGGTATGCCGGTGAGACGATCTCGGTTGCCATCGGCCAGGGCGCTGTTACGGTATCTCCCCTTCAGATTGCGGAAGCGCTCGGCGGTTTAGGAGCGGGCGGCAGGTGGTACAAGCCCCATCTGGTCGGCGGGCAGGCTCCGGTTTTAACCAGTCAGGCCAGTTTTAATCCGGAAAATCTGGAGCATGTTATTTCCGGCATGTATGCCGTGGTGAACGAAGGCGGCACGGGACGCGCGGCCTATATGCCGAACATAAAGATTTGCGGGAAAACAGGCACGGCTCAGGTGGCCTCCAGCGACAAAACCAAAGGCGCGAAACTGCGCAGCGCCCTTGCCAATAACGCGTGGTTTGTGGCCTTCGCGCCTATGGAAAAGCCGGAGATCGCGGTGGTGGCTCTTTTCGAAAACGGGGAAGAAAGCTATAACGCCGTACCGATTGTGCGCGATGTCATCAAAGCTTATTTCGATAAAAAAATCCGCGAAAAAGGAAACCTGAACGCCCAACTCGCCCCTTTTGCCCCGCCTTCGCTGATTCCAGCGCGACCGCTTGCCCTGCTGTCCTTGCCGCTCCGAAAGGATCTGTGGCCGTAAGGACAGGCGCGAAACGGGAATGCGAATTTACCGATCTCTCCGTGACCTTGACTGGCCGCTGCTGGTGGTCAGCCTGGGGCTATGCGCGCTGGGCGTGTTGCAAATCTATAGCGCCACTCTCGGCACGAAGTGGGCGGACGCTTGGTGGAAACAAATCATCTGGGTCGGCTCGGGCCTGCTGATGATGTGGGTGGTTGCCAATCTGGATTATCACGCCCTGCTGGGCCGGGTCGTTTATTTCTATGTAGCGGCAATTGCTTTGCTCCTTCTGACAGCTATCGTGGGCGGCAAGATTTTTGGATCGACGCGCTGGATTAAAGCCGGACCGTTTACCTTTCAAACGTCCGAGTTTGTCAAAATCGTCCTGATCCTGGCTGTCGCGCGCTATCTGTCCGATCTGAAAACGGAAACGATTGACTGGCAGGACTTCAGCAAACTGCTTGTTTTGGTTGGAGTGCCCATGGTTTTCGTGATGAAGCAGCCTGACCTCGGCACCTCCCTCACTTACCTGCCCATTCTGATTTGCGGCATTCTCATGGCAGGTTTGCGGTGGAAATACTCGGTGTTGATTGTGGGAATTCTCACTGTCGCCCTGCCGATTGGATATTATTTTCTTAAGCCGTATCAAAAAGATAGGCTGGTCAGTTTTATCAATCCGGACCGTGATCCGAAGGGAACAGGATTTCAGGTGATTCAATCGCGGATTGCCGTGGGAAATGGAGGAATGTGGGGCAGGGGAGCCAAGGAGAGTTCGCAAACGCATCTTGGGTTTCTCCCTGTTCCGCAAACGGACTTCATTTTTTCTTCGTTCGCGGAAGAGCATGGGTTTATTGGAGTAGTTGTGGCCCTGGTTCTATACTTTCTGCTGATTATGCAGATTGTGCAGAATGCCCAGACGGCGCCGGACCGAGCAGGGCTTTATATCTGCATGGGCGTAGCCTCGTTGCTGCTGTTCCATGTGCTGGTTAATGTGGGGATGGTGGTCGGCCGGATGCCGGTCACTGGTATTCCGCTTCCGCTCATGAGTTCGGGAGGCTCGAATACTTGGTCGATATTTCTGACGTTGGGACTCGTTAACAGCGTCAGGTTGAGAAGGTTTGTAAATTGAGAATGGCGGCCGGCCAAGATCTGGCGGGCCGGTTCGACATTTTTGAAAAGGGTCGAACTGAGCAGGACAAATAAAGTTCGGATTGTTAGGGATTTCACCGGAGAAGAATGTGAATGTATGGAAGTCGCGGGTGTTGGTTGAGCAAGTCTCCGCTCGCGATGGCGACAACAAGTTTCTCTTATACGCAAATCACCTCCGAAAAACGGTGATAAACAAGACCAGTCCGGAATTTGTTGTTTTTTTCAAATCGACCCGCTTAACAAGGGTCCGGACAGCATACTGACAAGCTGTCGGGCCAGAGGCGGTGATGAATGAGTAAGGAATTGGTGATTGGCTCCAATCGCCACGAGACGAAAGTAGCGATCCTTGAGGAGGATCAACTCGTCGAAGTTTATTTTCAGCGGGAGAATGAATATTCCCTCGCGGGAAGCATCCACAAGGGGCGCGTGACGCGCGTGCTGCCTGGCATGCAGTCGGCATTTGTGGACTTGGGCCTGGAACGTGACACGTTCCTCTATGTGTCCGACTTCTTTGATGAGCAGGAAGATATTGACACGGTGGAGGAAAAGCCGAAAGGTGACCGCCGGGATCGCGGAAGGAATAATGAGCGCGGAAGCGGCGGTCGTTATTCCGCGGACCGTGTGACCGCTGAGCGCCCCGCCGATGAGGGCCGCGTAGTGATGGAATCTCCCATATTGGAAAGCCTCGCGGAAACGGAAGAGGAAGCGCCAAGCGCCGCGCCCGAAGCGATTTCCGCCCCGGCGGAAGGAGAAAGGAACGAGGGTCGAGCGGAAGGAGAAAACCGTTTCAGCGGAGACCGGCGCAACCGGCGGTCGCGTCGGCGGCGGCAACGCGGACGCGGTTTCCCGGAAAACAAGTATGCGCAACCGGCCACTTCCTCCTCCTTGGCTGGGCATGCGGAAGAAGAACGCCCGGAGGACGAAGACAAGCCAGTGGAGGAGGGCATTTCAGATCTGGTGGTGCTGCCCGGTGAATCGCTGGCGAAGTATCGTCACGTTGCGCCGGAGCCGACAGTGCCGGAAACGGGTCCTGAGGAGCCCGTCGAATCTGTTGCGAGCTTTGCCGACGCCGATACTCGCGCGATGTCCAACGAGAGTTTTGAAACTTCCGAGCAGCCCAGCGGAGAAGAGAATGAGGCGGACCGCGTTGCCGCCATTGAGGATGCCGCCGAACGCGAGGCCATAGAGCAGGAAGCGGAAGAGCTGGAACTCGCTGATAAGATTCTTTCCCACGGGAATAACCATTCCGTGATTGCGGAAGAAGAGAAAATAGCCGTCGTTCGAGAGGACGTTCCCGCGCCGAACACTTCCGAAGCAACCGGCGCGACCTATCAGGAAGACTACTCGCGTCCGTTTGAGCCTGTCGCGAGCGTTGAACATGTCCGCTTCATGCAACCGGAAGCGGAGCCGTTAACCGCCTACGAAGCTGGTGTTCCCTTTGTTCATCAGGAGAATTTCACCTCGGAAGAGGATCTGCCTCCAGGGGAATTGGAAGAAAACGCGACGGGCGGTGAAGATTTGCCGCAAACCGCTACTCTTCGCGAGGGCAATGACCGATCCATGCATCGTGTGTCGCGCCGCATGCGCCGCCGTCGTGGAGGAAATCGCTTCGCGCCGCAAACAGGCGAAGGAAGCGCCCCGGTAACGAGCGATAGTTCCGGAGCTGGGACAGCTACCGCCCTTGAACCGGAAACGCGGCGTGAAGTGTACGAGGAACGGACGCAGGAACAGCGCACGGAACGAGTGCTGCCGTCCATTTCGGACCTGTTAAAGGCAGGCCAGGAAATCATCGTTCAGATTGCCAAGGAGCCGCTGGGGCAAAAAGGCGCGCGCATCACCTCGCATGTGGCGCTGCCTGGTCGCTATGTCGTCTTCATGCCCAGCGTGAGCCACTTGGGCGTGTCCCGCAAGGTCGCCAGCGATGAGGAGCGCCAAAGGCTCAAACGCATTCTGCAAACCCATCGCCCAGGAACGACGGGCGGCTTCATCGTGCGCACCGCCGGGGAAGGCGTGCCGGAAGAGGAAATCGCCGCCGACATGAACTTCCTGTACAGCCTGTGGCTGGACATCCGTCAAAAAGCGGAAAAGAAACCGGCTCCCGTGCTGCTTCACTATGATCTTGACATTGTGCAGCGCATTCTCCGCGATCAGGTCACGGAGGACTTCAAGTCGATTTGGGTGGACAACGAGGAGATGTACGAGAGCATCCTGACGTTTATGCAGCGTTTCCAGCCTGCCCTGGTCAGCCGCGTCAAGATGTACACGCGGTCAGCGCCCATCTTCGATGCCTTCAACATCACGCAGGAGTTGGAAAAAGCGCTGCGTCCCAAAGTCTGGCTGAAATCCGGCGGCTATATCGTGATTAATCAGACCGAAGCTCTGGTGGCGATTGATATCAATACGGGCAAGTATGTCGGCAAGTCCAACCGGCTGGAAGACACCATCGTCAAAACCAACACCGAAGCCGTGAAGGAGATTGTGCGGCAGATCCGTTTGCGCGACCTGGGCGGCATCATCGTAGTCGATTTCATCGACATGGATGAACGCAAGAACCGGCAAAAAGTAATGCAGGCGCTTGAAGAAGCCATGCGCGCCGATAAAGCGCCTAATAAAATTCTCCAGTTCAACGATTTCGGCTTGGTCGCCATTACCCGTAAGCGCGTCAAGCAAAGCCTGGAGCGGACTCTCTGTTCACCTTGTCCTTACTGCGAGGGTGCTGGATACGTGAAAAGCGTCCAAACGGTGATTGGTGAAATCCTGGTGGAAGCGCAGAAGATCGCCCGCGCCATGGACGGCAACAAGGACGTGGTGCTACGCGTTCATCCGGATGTAGCCAAGGTGCTGAAAGCAAGCAGCAATCAATATCTGGAAGAGCTGGAACAGATCTTGGGTAGACCCGTGCTGGTCAAGGGAGATCCCACGCTCCATACGGAGAAGTTCGACTTAGGTTGAGCGCACAGTTACGGATGCTACACTGAAGGCGACTTCCGCAACCGAAAGCTTCAGTTTCCGCGAAGCGCTGCTGCGTTAGCATCCCTCAGGAGAGATGGCCGAGTGGTTGAAGGCGCACGCTTGGAAAGCGTGTTTAGGGGAAACTCTAACGTGGGTTCGAATCCCACTCTCTCCGCCA
>CAXUBB010000073.1:0-15028 GCA_964249105.1 uncultured Bryobacteraceae bacterium
GTTTGCTCGTGACACCAGCGGTCTTTTGCTGAAGCGCATGGAAGAGTGCGTGGATGGCGAGTATCAAAATTTCAAGGCTCGTGGCGGCGCTTATGTGCGGAAGGAATTCTTCGGCAAATATCCGGAGTTGCTGAAGCTGGTTGAAGACAAATCCGATGACGAGTTGGCGCGCTTGCGGCGCGGCGGCCATGATCCGGTTAAGGTTTACAACGCTTTCAAGCGCGCGAATGAAACGAAGGGCCAACCCACTGTCATTCTGGCCAAAACCGTAAAGGGTTATGGCCTAGGCGAAGCCGGCGAAGGCAAGAACATCACGCACCAGCAGAAAAAGCTGAACGAAGAAGAGCTTTTCTACCTGGCCGGCCGGTTTGATCTTAACCTTTCGAAGGAACAGATACAGTCTATTTCTTTCATTCGTCCCGATAATAACAGTCCGGAAATTGCTTATCTGAAGAACCGCCGCGAGACTTTGGGCGGCTATTTGCCCCAACGCGCTCCCCGAAAGATTGCCTTAAAAACGCCTCCGCTGGATATCTTTAATGAAGCGCTGAGCGGGTCGCGTGGGCGTGAAGCATCGACCACCAGCGCTTTTGTTTCCGTGTTGAAAGCGCTGCTGAAAGTGCCGGAGATCGGCAAGTACATTGTGCCGATCATTCCCGACGAAGCGCGTACTTTCGGCATGGAATCCATGTTCCGGGAACGCGGCATTTACGCCAGCGGCGGACAGCTCTATAAGCCGGTTGACAGCGAAGTGCTGATGTACTACAAGGAAGCGCAGAACGGCCAGATTCTGGAAGAAGGCATCACCGAAGCCGGCTCGATGGCGTCTTTCACTGCGGCCGGCACGGCTTACGCCAACTTGGGCGTGCCTACCATTCCGTTCTTTATCTACTACTCCATGTTCGGATTCCAGCGCGTCGGCGACCTGATTTGGGCTTTCGCCGATTCGCGGGGGAAAGGCTTTCTGATCGGAGGCACGGCGGGCCGGACGACCCTGCTGGGCGAAGGTCTCCAGCATGATGACGGACACAGCCACGTTCTATCGAGCGTTGTGCCGACTTGCAAGAGCTATGATCCGGCCTTTGCTTACGAGATCGCGGTGATCGTGCAAAACGGCATTCGCCGCATGTACGAGAACAATGAGGACCACTTCTATTACCTGACGGTCTGCAATGAAAACTACGCGCAGCCGCCCATGCCGGATATGCCGAACCTGGCGGAAAGCATCCTTCGCGGACTGTACCTGTACAAGGCTGCGGAAAGCGGTTCAGCCCAGGTCACTCTCTTCGGCAGCGGTCCCATTCTGAATGAAGCTCTCAAAGCGCAGCAGATTCTCGCCGATCAGTACGGCGTGGGCGCGAACGTCTGGAGCGTGACGAGTTACACCGAACTGCGCCGCGATGCCTTGAGCGTTGATCGCTGGAACCGTCTGCACCCTGGCGAGCCGGAACGCAAGCCTTATTTGCTGGAGGCGCTCGGGGATCTGGATATGCCGATTATCGCGGCTACGGATTATATGAAAGTTGTAGCCGATCAGGTCTCGCCCTGGCTGCCGGGACGAGTAACGGCTTTAGGAACGGACGGCTTTGGGCGAAGCGAAAACCGGGAACATTTACGAAGATTTTTTGAAGTAGATGCCGCCCATATTGCCGCAGCCGCGCTCTCCCGTTTAGCGCGTTGGGGACGCTTCGACGGTGACCGCGCCAAGCAGGCGATAACGGATCTAGGTATTAATCCGGAAAGCATTGATCCGGCACTACTTTAGCATCTAGTATTTACCCTGAACGTCACTGAAAAACATCATCTTTTTTGTGCTTGCTGAAACCGCTTCAGCAAGCACATACGTCTTTTATGACGTAAACCTCGCGCAGGCACTTACCGCGGCTTGATCTCTCAGAAATAAGTAATAGCTTTCAACTGCCGTAAGAAACCGCGCCTAAAAATTAGGAGAAATGACTTTGAAATTCCTTCGTTTAGCAGCGCCGTTCGCCTTTGCGCTGTGTTTCAGCAATCAATTTGCGCAGGCCCAGGCCGACATCGACGTGCATTTCGGCGTGGGAACTGCCCAAGTCGGCTCAAGTGGACAGTCAATCGATACGTTCGGTACCGGTAATTATCTCAACACGCCAAGTTTGGGAGGCACCTTCGGCAAAGTAGGCGCTGATATCATGCTGACGCCTCACCTGGGTATTGGCGGAGAATCAGACTTCCGTTTCTCGCAAACCGGTTACGCAGGCTTGAATTATCGCCCGGTTTTCTACGATTTCAATGCTATTTACACGCCATTACGACCATTCAAAAGAATTGTGCCGGAGTTTCAGGCAGGACTGGGCGCGGTCAGTTTGAAGTTTTACTACCCGCAACAGTATTGTGACTCCTTTGCCGGTTGCTCCAACAGCAATACCTATCTTGAGAGTTCAAATCATTTTCAAGTCCATTTAGCGGCGGGACTGAAGTTTTATGTAACCCCTCACCTCTTTGTCCAGCCGCAGATTGACGCCCATTATGTAAACAATTTCTTCCAGTTTGGAAGCAACTGGGTGCCTGAATACAGCGCGTCAGTTGGGTGGAGTTTCAGCCCCCACGAAAAGTAGTTGTCTTCCATTGAGCCCTGGAACTGTATCCAGGGCTTTTTTGTTTTGTTGCCGAAGGGGTGAACTCCTCAATTTCTTCTATTCGGTACAATGCTGTCCATGCTGTCCCTAGACCGCTGTCTTCGGATCGTGATACCAGGAGGCACAGGACAGGTTGGTCATATTCTTGCACGCCATTTCCAGGAAACAGGGCACCAGGTCACGGTCATTACCCGTCATCCGAAACCGGCCGAGTGGACGGTTCTGCCCTGGAATGGCCAGGATCTTGGTCCCTGGGCAGAGGCCATCAACGGATCTGATGTAGTTATCAATTTAGCGGGGCGCAGCGTGAACTGCCGTTACAGCGCGGCCCATCAGCGCGAAATCAAAAACTCTCGGACCATTACGACCGGCTTAGTGGGCCGAGCCATCCAGGAGGCGGCAAAGCCTCCATCGCTCTGGCTGAATGCGAGCACGGCTACGATTTACTGCCACAGTTTACGCCTTGCCATGGACGACCTTGCGGGAGAGCTGGGCGGCAATGAGCCTGATGCGCCCTCGAAATGGCGTTTCAGTATTGATGTCGCCAAAAGCTGGGAGCAGGCGTTCTTCGCGGCAGATACGCCGCACACTCGCCGCGTCGCTCTACGAAGCGCCATGACCATGAGTCCCGACGAAGGCGGAGTGTTTGATACTCTCCTGCGCTTGGTGCGTTTTGGGTTGGGCGGCAAGGCTGGATCAGGCAACCAGTATGTGTCGTGGATTCACGATGTGGATTTCATTCGCGCCATTGAGTTTTTGATCACTCACGAAAAACTGCAAGGTCCGATCAATATTGCTTCTCCTTGTCCAGTCACGAACAGTAGTTTCATGTCTTGTTTACGCCGCGCCTGGTGTACCAGCTATATCGGTCTGCCGTCGCCGAAATGGCTGCTTGCCTTGGGAGCCTTTTTCCTGCGTACGGAAACAGAGCTGATCTTGAAAAGCCGCCGTGTTGTTCCGCGCCGCTTAACGGAAGCCGGTTTCGAATTCCATTTCCCTAATTGGCGCGGCGCATCCCAGGATTTAGTGCATCGCTGGCGCGAGTTGCACAGCGACTGACGCCAAAGGTCAGAAGCGAGTTATATAGAATCAAAGCGGGAGAATCCACACTACATGGCAAGCACAGGAGCAGGTCTCGAAGGCGTTGTAGCCACGTCATCTCAAATCTGTTTCATTGACGGGTATCAAGGCGTACTGAGTTACTTTGGCTATAACATTCACACCCTGGCGGAGAACGCAACCTTTGAGGAAACGATCTACTTGCTATGGAATGGCAGATTGCCAAATCGGGCGGAACTGGAACAATTAAAGTCTTCGCTGATGGCCGAGCGTGACCTGCCGGAGCAAATCACAGCCTTTTTGAAGAATGTGCCGCAAGGCGCTCAACCGATGGACGTGCTCAGAACAGCAGTCTCCATGCTGAGCTTGTATGATCCGCTGGCTCGGGACAACGCAACCGAAGCAAACGTCCAAAAAGCTGTCAAGCTGATGGCGCGAGTCGCCACCATTGTGACCAGCTTTGACCGGTTGCGAAACGGAAAGGAAGTGGTTGCGGGTGATCCGGCTCTTGGCTACGCTGCCAATTTTCTGTATACGCTGACGGGCAAGAAACCTGACGATGTGATGGAGCGCGTATTTGATGTTGCTCTGATTCTGCATGCGGATCATGAGCTGAATGCATCTACTTTCGCGGCCCGCGTAACGGCGGCAACGCTATCCGACATTTATTCGGCGGTTACGTCCGCCATCGGCGCGCTCAAGGGGCCTTTGCACGGCGGCGCGAATGAGGATGTGATCCGGCTGCTGCTGGCGACCTCTTCGCCGGACGAGGCTGTTCAAAGGGTCAAGGAAATGCTGAACAACAAGCAGAAAATAGCCGGTTTCGGCCATCGCGTTTACCGTACGCTTGATCCTCGCGCGATTCATCTGAAAAAGCTTAGCGAGGAGCTTGGCAAGCGCACGGGACACGGCGAGCTTTTTGAAAAATCATCCCGGGTCGAGCAGGTTATTCATGAGCTAAAAGGCTTAAATGCGAATGTGGATTTTTACTCTGCCTCCACATACTATTCACTTGGAATTCCGGTAGATCTCTTTACGCCGATTTTTGCGGTCAGCCGCATGTCCGGCTGGACGGCGCACATCCTGGAACAGTACAGAAATAATCGGCTGATCCGGCCCAGGGCTGATTACACGGGCGCGCCTGATGGTCAGCAGTGGACGGCGCTCGAAAACCGTTCCTAAACATGCATGATCTCAACTCCTTTCGTAGAGATCTCGACGGCATACGGCATCGCTTATCCACTCGTGGTTACGTACTCGACGTCGAAGGATTTAAGCGGCTGGACACGCAGCGCCGTCAATGCGTCACCGAAACGGAGCAGTTAAAGGCGGAGCGCAACCAGGCTACGGTCGAAATTGGCAAGCTCCGCAAAGCAGGCGAGGACACCACCGAGCGGCAGGGCCAGGTTCGCGCCATCGGTGATCGGATCAGTCAGCTTGATGAGCAGGTCGCCAAGCTTGATGGGGAATTCCGCGATTTTCTGGCGCGCATTCCTAATATCCCTGACGGAACTGTTCCCATCGGAAGGAACGAGCACGACAACGTAGAGGTAAAACGCTGGGGTCATCCGCCGGAGTTTTCCTTTCCTCCGCAGCCGCACTGGGATCTGGCAGCCGCTCTGAACATTCTTGATTTGGAGCGCGCCGCCAAGATTACCGGCACGCGCTTTGCTGTGTACTGGGCTTTGGGGGCACGCCTGGAGCGGGCATTAATCAACTTCATGCTTGATTTGCATACAAGAGAGCATGGGTATACGGAAGTTCTGCCGCCTTTCATGATTAACTCGGCAAGCCTATATGGGACTGGGCAACTGCCTAAGTTTGCCGAGGATCTGTTCCGCTGCGAAGGCCACGATTTATGGCTGGCTCCTACGGCGGAGGTGCCCGTTACGAACCTGTTTCGGGATGAAACTCTCAATGCGGATTCTCTTCCCCTCTCCCTTTGCGCCTATACGCCTTGCTTTCGCAGCGAAGCCGGATCATATGGGCGCGATGTGCGCGGCATTATCCGTCAGCATCAGTTTCAAAAGGTGGAACTCGTTAAGTTCACGCGGCCGGAGCAAAGCCCTGAGGAGCATGAAAAATTGACGCGGGATGCTGAGACTGTTTTGGAAAGGCTGGAACTGCCGTATCGAAGGGTTTTGCTCTGCACCGGAGATACCGGCTTCAGTGCCGCTAAGACCTATGATCTTGAGGTCTGGCTGCCAGGCCAAAATGCGTATAAAGAGATTTCTTCCTGCTCAAACTTCGAGGCTTTCCAGGCATGGCGCGCACAGATCCGATTCAAAAGCGGCAAAGGCAAAGCGGATTTCCTTCACACGCTCAACGGAAGCGGCTTGGCTGTCGGACGCACTTGGGTGGCGATTATTGAAAATTATCAGCAGGCCGATGGCAGCGTGGTGGTACCGAAAGCGTTGCAGTCTTATTTGAATGCGGAGCGGATTACACGGAATATGCTGTTGCCGTCGTAGTTTGGATAAAGTGCAGTTCTATAGTTCAAGAAGTGTTGATGGGTTAACTAAATGGCGTAACAAAAGCCTAGCATGAGTAGTTACACTGCCCGGCTTGCCAACGATTCGTGAAAAGGCAGAAGAGATTTGCCGCCGAGAAGGTATTTCTCTAAACCGGTTCCTTAATCTGGCGCTGATGCGGCAGATTACGTATTTTGAGCAACAGGGTGAACTGCGCCTTTCTCAACGCTTGTCACAACAAGAAGCGAAGACAGTGTTGAAAAGGTTTTTGAAGCGTCGACATAGCGAGGCTCCACTGCCTGGAGACGAACTGCCCAGCTCTTACCAATTTCCTTTTACCCGCCGCAAGAAGAGTAAAACCGATTCACAATGAATGTGATTTTTTGTGATTTCTGACAAGTCTCCTGTTTAGTTTTAGATGGCTGCTTAAAATCGCTAAGAAGTTGCGAAAGTAAGAGCAGACCTGTCCCCGTGCGTGGTTGACTGAAGCCGTTAATCGAGAGGCACACTTGACTAAATTCCGGCAACTTCTTATTGTTCTCACGCTAGCTTTTTCCCTGATTAGCTCTGCGTGGGCGCAGTCCAATCTGACCCAGATCAGCGATACGGTTTTGAATCCGGATGGATCGCCGTTCAATGGAACCGTCGTGATTACGTGGACGGGATCGGGAGTTTCCACCGGCAGCGCGCCCGCTCCCTACAGCACTTCCGCTAGAATTTACAACGGCGTGCTTTCCGTTGCTCTGGTGCCGTCAGTCACCGCGTCGTCCTCGGCATTCTACTTGGCGACCTTTAATAGCAGGGATGGGCTTCTTAGCTGGGTGGAGACGTGGCAGGTCGGTGTTAGCAGCGCGCCGTTGACTTTGAGTCAGGTGCGAGCCAACGTAACAAGCGCTGGCAGTTCATCGGGAACCAGCACGGTTTCCATCGGACAAGTCACTGGATTGAGTTCTTACCTGAACGCCATTTCGAACTCATTAAACACGATGACGGCAACAGTGGGCGGATTCAACAGCACCGTGAGCGGCTTGAGCAGTTCTGTCGCTAATTTGACCAATATCGTAAATGGACTGGCGAGCACGCCGCCAAGCACTTCGAGCAGCGCCCCTAACTTCTTTGATGGCGAAATACCGCAAGGGATCATCAACGGAACGAACGCTGTTTTCAACTTAGCCAATGCTCCTAGTCCGGCGTCGAGTCTTTCGCTCTTTCGTAATGGCGTATTGCAAAAGGCGGGCAGCGACTTTTCGCTTTCTGGATCAACGATCACCTTTCTCACCGTCAGCATTCCTCAAGGAGGCGACCTCGTGCAGGCCTCATATCGAACGGGCGCTTCGGGTCAATCCAGTTTTGTCGACAATCAAATTCCCAGCGGAACGATTAACGGAGTGAATTTAGTTTTTAGTTTGGGTTCAGTCCCCAGTCCAGCCTCCAGTCTTCGGCTGTATAAAAACGGCATCCTGCTGATGCAGAGCGTGGATTACACGGTTAGCGGTTCTACTATTACTTTTCTCAGCGCCCGCAGCGCGCCAACCGCTGGCGACTCGCTCGTTAGTTTCTATCGAGTTACGAATTAGAATTCCCTAAATAGAGTTCCAAGTCAGGCTTCAGTTGAGTTTGTATTTCAGGATTGTTGATGTTGCCTGCGTTCACCAGGCGTGGCGGGAGAAGCATTTGCTTTGGAGTTTTCGTTCCCTTCATTGCTTTTACGGCCTGCTCAACAGCCGTTTCACCCATGCGAAACGGATCTTGAATCACTAGCGAATCAATCACGCCAGCCCGCAACTGCTCAATCAGTAAGGGGCTGGAATCGAAGCCTACAATTTTGATATGCCCGCCCCTCGCCTTTAAGGCTTGACTGGCGCCCTCCGTTCCGGATTCATTGGAGGCGAAGATGCCGTTCAGGTCGGGATAAGCGGTCAGCATGTTCTCCGCCACGGTAAGTGATTGTGCAATGCTGGCCATGCCGAAGCGTTCATCCAGGATCTGAATACCGGGAAATTTTGCTTTCAACTCCTCCCGGAAGCCGTCCTCTCTCGCCGTCGTGGATGCGCCGCCTGGAGTAGTCTTCACCATCACGATTTTTCCTTTGCCGCCCAAAATGGTCCCGATCCGGTCCGCCCCGAGCGCTCCTCCCGCACGATTATTCGTGGCGACAAACGTCGCATATTTGTCGCTATCGATGCCGGAATCAAAAATAATCACTGGAATACGGGCCTGCGCGGCGCGATCGACGACAATCTTAAAAGCCGAACTATCGGAAGGGGCAAGCGCCAAGGCATCCACCTGCCGGTTAATCATCGTTTCCACAATTTTCATCTCGCCGGCGATATCGGTTTCACTAGCCGGCCCATCCCACACAATGTCCACCTTGTTTGCCCAAGCGCTTTTCACGGCTCCCGCATGAACGCTCTGCCAAAAGATGTCCGCCGTCGCTTTTGGTATGACCGCAATTGTGGTTTTGTGGGTTCGGTTACAACCGACGCCCGCCAACAGACTGAAACCGGCCAATGCCCAAAGTGTAGTATTTGAAACCTGACGCGTATTGCTGAATCTCATATTCGAAAAACCAGAAGCTATTGCAATTCTCATAGCTTATCGAGAGGAAATAATGCAACTCGGCCTTGTTGGTCTCGGGCGCATGGGCGCGAATATGGTACGGCGGCTAGAAAAAGGCGGACACAAGTGCACCGTCTTCGATCTTAACGCCGAAAATGTGAAAAAGCTGGTGGAAGAAGGCGCGGCGGGAGCAGGTTCTTTGGAAGACCTTGTGAAACAACTGCCGAAGCCGCGTGTGGTGTGGGTCATGGTGCCTGCCGGCAAGCCCACCGAAAGCACGATTCAGATCCTAGCGAATTGCATGGATTCGGGCGACGTGATTATCGATGGAGGCAACAGCTTCTATAAAGACGATATACGGCGGGCGGCGGACCTTAAAAAGCATGGAATCGGCTACGTCGATGCTGGCACCAGCGGAGGCGTTTGGGGTGTGGAGCGCGGTTATTGCCTGATGGTCGGCGCGGACGAAGATGTTTTTGCCAAAATTGAGCCGATTATCAAGACGCTGGCTCCCGGTTTGGGCAATATCGACCGCACGCCTGGATACGATAAGACCGGCAGCACAGCGGAACAAGGATATATGCGCGTCGGTCCCCCTGGCGCGGGCCACTTCGTGAAAATGGTTCACAACGGCATTGAATACGGCGTGATGCAGGCTTACGCGGAAGGCTTCGATGTCATGATGAACAAAAACTCGAAAAGCCTGCCTGAAAATGAGCGTTATGACCTGAGCATCCGTGATATCGCGGAACTATGGCGCCGGGGAAGCGTGGTTGGCTCCTGGCTGCTTGATTTGACAGCCATGGCCTTAACGGAGAACCCTAGTCTCACCGACTTTACCGGTTTTGTGGAGGATTCCGGCGAAGGGCGCTGGACGATTAACGCCGCCATTGAAGAAGCAGTGTCGGTTGAAGTTCTTGCTTCCGCGCTATTTACCCGATTCCGCTCCCGGCACGAGCATACTTTTGCTGAAAAGGTCCTCTCCGCGATGCGTTCGAAGTTCGGCGGACATCTGGAGCGTGCCAGCGGCGGTTGAGTTGGATTCGAGTTCCGGTCCTGTCGGCGTGATCTTTACCGGCAGGACTCGGGTTGCGAGAACCTGCGTTCCCAGGAAAGAAATTTCGACCATTTCCCCATGTTGCGTTTTTTCGCGTTGATATTGGTCAAAAACAAAGTTCCCGAGCGAGTAAAAGATCTGGCCGCCGCGATAGTTTTCCGAGGGCTGAACAACATGGGGATGATGCCCAATCACGAATCTCGCGCCGGCATCAATCGCGGCATGAGCAAATTCGATTTGGGCTTTTGACGGATTTGGCATATACTCCACTCCGTTGTGCATCGAGACAATCACCACGTCCGCGCGCCTGCAAAGGGCTTGCACATCTTTGGTCACTGCCGCCAGATCGGTCAGCGCAATCCGAGGATCGATATCGCGCCAGTTGCCGTTTTTCTGGTCGAATGTGTAACCGAGAAAGCCGAAGCGAATTCTCTGTCTCGTCAACACCACTCCTTCATGCGTGGCGGTTTCCGACTCACTACTGCCCACCAGAGCAATTTTATGTGAGCGCAGCCAGTTGACCGTGTACTCTACCCCATGAGCGCCGCAATCACGCGCATGATTATTAGCGGTTGAGGCAATGGAAACGCCCGCCAGAGTGAGACCGGCAATGGTTTCCGGCGCGGCATGAAAAATCAGGCCTCCCTCGTGGTAGGGGCCGGTATCTGAAAACGGAGTTTCCAGGTTAATAAAGCTGATATCCGCTGCCGACATGAGCGGAGCCAGTTTACGGAACGGCAGCGCCGGATCGTGAGCGGCAAGGATGGCGCGCCGCACCGCTCGGGAGAACATGACATCTCCCGCGAAAAGCAGGCGATTATATGGCGGATCTACTCTTTTCGCCGCCAACTGAGTCGGCGGTTGCGGATGAGGAGCGTTGCAGGCCAACCCGAAGCCCAACAGCGTAACGCAGGCAAGACGCACTACAGCTTGGAAGCGGCTGCCTTATCGAGAAACCACACGGCAGTATCAGAATTGCGGGTTGCGATCTGGCATGGATACCGCATCGGATCGTCCGGGCCGTTCAACACTTGCTGAAGAACCTCGGCCTTGTCCGGCCCGACCACTTGCAGAATCGTTTGCTGGGCTTTTAATAACACGCCGGGCAAAAGCGTCACGCGATGGCTTTGCATCTTCTCCACCCAAACCGCCGCCGCAATGCCAGTCTGATTTTGAATGAGCGGCTCACCCGGAAACAGGCTGGCCGTATGACCATCAGGCCCCATGCCGCGATGGATCAGGTCAAACTCCGGAAGCTGACCCGTTTCGAGACCGAAAAACTTGGAAATTTCCTCAATGTAATGGATAGCGGCTTCTTCGGGAGTGAGTTCGCCGAGAATGCGATGAATGTTGGCGTGTTTCACTTCAGCGGGAATAAATAAGGCATCGTTCGCCAGCTTGAAATTGCTTTGGTCATCATCCGGCGGCACGCAACGTTCATCCACCCAGAAAAAGTGAACCCTTGACCAGTCGAAATCAGCTTTTGCGAGTCTCGAAAATAGCAGCTTCGGGGTGTTTCCGCCCGAGATGGCAAAAGCGGCGGAGGGTTTCGTTTTGAGCGTCTCTTCTAAAGATTCGAGAACGTATCGGGTGCAGGCTTCGGCTGATTCCTCCGCTCCGGCGGCAATGCGTAAGCCACGATTAACCATTCAAAATCTCCTGCGCGCGTTGAAATGCGCGGTCAAAAGCAGGATCACCGCCGATCAATGAAAGCTCTTCGTGCAGCAAAGAGTGCAGGCTCGGCTCTGAGTAAGTATAGGTGCGCTCTTTACCGTTCGTACTGAATAAGTGCATGCAATCGACGCCTGTTCGCTCAAACTCAATCGTTTCTTCTTCGGAAAGAAGGCGAATTCGCTGTAAACCGGACCCAAACCCCCTTTCCTGACGAAATGCAACGCGGGCTCCGCTGATCGAGGAGAGCCAGCCTGCCGCATACAAAGCCAAAGGACTAGGTTTGTCCTCGGCATGGTGAATCTCAATGATGCGGAAACTTCCGAATTTATTAATGCGGGCAGGATTATCAAAAAGTTGCGCGATCGGTTGCCGCCACGCGGTAAGGCGCGTCCATTCAAGGTCCGCCACAATGCAGTCGTTTTGCCGGAGACGCCCAACAAGCCCCAACGCCGAATCCGCATTCTGACCAGCGGTATCAATAATCACCTTGGTGGAAAGATCGAGAACCGCTTGCAAACCGGCCTTTTGTTCGTCCGTTGCATTCTGGCTGAGAGCAGCTTGGTGGCGGCACCAGAACACAACGGGAAGATCCGCCGCCGTCAGACCGATCAATGTCGGCCCCACATTGGGCCAATTATCAGGTTTAGCGGTAATTTCAATCTGTTCGCAACAGATCTGCTGCGCTTTGCCGAACGGCTTCCAGCATTGCGCCAGGACGCGGGCCTCCAATCCATGCTCCGCCTGCTCGGAAACGGAATGAACAATACCGCGGCTCGGATGCTCACGCATCAGCTCCGAAATAAATTGCGAGCCGGTATAGCCGCCGTTCTCTTCATCGGTCGCCACAATCAGCGTCATGGCGCAGGCGCGCAGGACGGTTGGCTTGCCCTGCTGCTTTTCCTCCTGGCCAAGCGAGGTCCACAGTTTGCCAAGACCCTTTAGAATCTGTTCCGGTTGTGCCGGAAAAATAACAGCGCTACTCATGGAATTCTCCAAACATGACCTTGGCGGGCCAGCATTTCATCCGAAGCCTTTGGACCCCACGAGCCCGCCGGATAGTTGGGGAAATCAAACTTGGTATGCTCCCAAACATCCAGAATGGGCTGCACGATCTGCCAGCTTGCATCCACCATATCCTGCCGCGTGTAAAGCGTCGGGTCGCCCGCCATGGCGTCCAGCAACAGTGTTTCGTAAGCCGTGGGGGACCGCTCGCCGAAGCTGGACCCATAATTAAAGTCCATGGAAACAGGGCGGACGCGCATGCCGCTTCCCGGACTCTTCGATAGAAAGCGCAAGGAAATCCCTTCCTCCGGTTGAATACGCAGCACCAAGAGATTCGGGCGCACTTCCCGCAGTCCGGCTTTGGTTTCCTGCTGGAACAGGCCCAGCGGCGGAGCTTTGAATTGAATGGCGATGTCGGTCACCCGCTTGGGCATCCGTTTGCCTGTGCGAATGTAAAACGGAACACCGGCCCAACGCCAATTATCGATAAAGAAGGTCACTGCGGCGTAAGTATCGGTCTGGGCATTCGGGTCAACGCTCGGCTCCTGGCGGAAGCCCGGCAGATCTTGTCCGCCGACCTTCGCCGGACCGTACTGACCGGCCACCGCATATTTCGGAACATCTTCCGGCTTCATGACGCGCACGGCCCGCAGCAGTTTGGCCCGTTCGTCACGAACGTTATTGGCGTCAAACAGCGTTGGCGGTTCCATGGTCACGGTCGCCATTACCTGGCTGAGGTGGTTCTGGATCATGTCCCGCAACGCGCCCGCTTCCTGGTAATAACCGCCCCGGCCTTCCACGCCAATCGACTCGGCGGCCGTAATCTGGACATTATCTACATAACGGCGGTTCCAGAGAGGCTCAAAGATGCCATTGCCGAACCGGAATGCCAAGATGTTCTGGACCGTTTCCTTGCCGAGATAATGGTCGATCCGGTAAATGTTCGACTCATCGAGCACGGTATGGATTTCTTCATTGAGCTTCCGAGCGCTTTGGAGATCATGGCCGAAAGGCTTTTCAATGATGACGCGCCGCCACCCTTTGCCTTCCGTCAGGTGATGAGCGCCCAGCGCTTTAACTGCTTCGGCGTAGTAGCTGGGCTGCGTGGAAAGATAAAAAAGAACGTTGCCCGCCGTTTGATGGGATTCTTCGACCTCATCCAGCTTTTTACGGATTTGATCGTACGACTCAGGATTGCTCAGGTCGCCGGGAACATAGAACAGACATTGCGCGAAGGAGGCCCATACTTCTTCATCGAAAGGGGCTTCCTCTAGGAATTTAGAGACAGACTCCTTCATGCGGTCCCGGAACTGGTCGTCCGACATGGGCGTGCGGGAGCTGCCGATAACGGCAAAACTCGGTGAAATCCGGCGCTCGTAGAAAAGGCGGTACAGCGAGGGGAGGAGCTTGCGCTTCGAAAGATCGCCGCTGGCGCCAAAGATCACGATGGCGCACGGTGGAACCCGCCGGTCGAAACGCAGGGGGTCCTGTAACAGATTAATTTCGGGAATCGGCTGAACGGCAACGCTCATGATCTGATTTGATGATAAGACGCGGTGGATGTGTCGCGTCAAAATATGGCAAATGGGAAAAAAGTAGTGGCAGTGTTAAATGATCTGTTCTTTAGGGTCAAAATTCAGGAAGCGGCCAAACGAGCCGGAGTCGAATTGGTAATCGTCCAGTCGCAAGGGGAGGCGCTCGCACAAGCCAAAGATCAACCGGCTGTGATGATTCTGGACCTGAATGATGTCAAAACAGAGCCGCTTAACACGATTGAAAAACTAAAGGGCGACGAGGAGACCAGAAACATCAGCCTGCTTGGCTATGTTTCGCATGTCCAGACCGATCTTATCAAGACAGCACAGGAGAAGGGGTGTGACGTAGTGATGGCGCGTTCCGCCTTTTCGCAGAATTTGCCAAAGCTCCTGAGCCGATACAACGAGAAAACTGTAAACTGAATCAGAAGGAAGATCATCAGGTGCGTAAGTTGGGATTTTTCAGTTTGTTAGCTGGATTGGTGCTTACTGTTTCGGCGGAGGATATGCCGCCGGTCGGACAACAGGCGCCGGAGTTTACCCTGCCGTCGCAGGACGGAACGGATGTGAGCTTAAAAGACTTCCGGGGCAAGTACGTCGTGCTGTACTTTTATCCAAAAGACAATACGCCGGGCTGCACGGTGGAGGCGCATAACTTTCAGCGGGACTTATCGAAGTATGAGGGGGATAATGCAGTGATTATCGGCGTCAGCGTCGATAACGCGGATAGCCATAAGGACTTTTGCGCGAAACAGGGATTAACGTTCAAGCTGTTGGCGGATACGGATAAGAAAGTGGTGCGGCAGTACGGCTCTCTGCGCGAGATGCTGGGCATGAAGATGGCGGCGCGTAATACCTTTCTGATTGATCCGGAAGGAAAGGTTGTGAAGGAGTGGACGGGAGTAAAGCCGGCACACCATAGTGAGGAAGTGCTGGAAGCGCTGAACCAGATAAAGAAGAAATAGGATCAGGTTTTCACTTGTGTCTATGATGCAATCTGCGTGAAACGTCCGGCCAGAATTCATAACCAAGCGCGCCAATTGCTCCTTCGAAGGT
>CAXUBB010000074.1:0-8914 GCA_964249105.1 uncultured Bryobacteraceae bacterium
GGAAGAAGCCGATTGGTATCATACGCCGGAGGGCCATGCCTACTCACTCGAGAGTCTCAAGAAAGCCGCCCGCGAGGGCAGGCTGCGTTTTCGCAACGGCACGACGGGCAAGCCGCCTACGGCAGCCGAAGTGAAACAACTACTTGAACAGGCTCGCGCCCAGCTTTTAAAGCCGGTCAACTTACGCTTACCGCAAGGCGATCTCGACGCGGCGAAGCGTCTCGCCGAGAAACGGGGCAAGGGCTATCAGACGATTCTCAAGGAGATTATTCACGAGGGCCTGAAGAACGCCTCATAGCGCCAGGCGCGCCCACGCGTCCGCCGCGCCGAGGCGTTGAATGAGGCCGTCGTTGCGAAGTATCCCCCAATGCCAAGTGGGCCGAAAATGAAAATGATTGATGCTTTTATGATTTGACCTCTCGTAGATGTCCGTTAGCAGCAACTCCACATCAATGGAGCGAGCATTCTGCTTACCGCCATATCGAAGTGTTCTGAAAATAGTCAATGCTGATCCTTTTGGCGTTGCCATTGTTCAATGTAAACTTTGTCCTGAGTAATCGGCTTGTTGCTCCTGTTCGAAATATTTTTCTGAGGTCAGATCGTATTTGAAAAGGGTGGATACGTCTCAAGCATGGCAGAGTTCCGGCCCTAATTGGAGTGGATCGCAACGAGGTCCGTGGAGACCCGTTTCAGTTGCCCGCAGGCGGCAAAGATGTCGCGGCCTCGGGGTTTGCGTATGAAGCAGGGGATCGAACGGTGAATGATCCCCTGGAAGGCGGCGACTCGCTCGGGAGCGGGTGTTTCGAAGGGAATGCCGGGACCTGGATTCAGCGCGATCAGATTTACCTTGCAGTTCAGATTCCCTAACAGGCGGACGACACGCTTGGCGTCGGCTTCCGAATCGTTGACTCCGCCGAGCAGGACATACTCGAAGGTCAGCTTTTCCCAGGGACGCAGCGGGTAATCACGGCAGGCTTGGATTAAGTCCTGCAAGTGGTATTTGCGGGTAATCGGCATCAGTTCGCGGCGCTGTTCCTCGGTGGACGCATTCAGCGAGATGGCGAGCTTGGGCCGGATCTCAGCGCGTCCCAATTCATGGATCTTGGGAACAATGCCTGAGGTCGAAACGGTGATCCGCTTGGGTGACATGCCGATGCCGTCGGGGTCGGTGAGGAGCCGCGTCGCTTTCAGCATGTTGTCCATGTTCAGGAGCGGTTCGCCCATTCCCATCATGACGACGTTCAGGCGCGTGTCACTCGGCCGCAATCCGTTTTCCTTTGCTACATACAGTACCTGGCCGACAATTTCGCCTGCGGTCAAGTTGCGTTCCAACCCCATCAGCGCAGTCAGGCAGAACCGGCAATCGACCGGACAGCCCACCTGGCTGGAGATGCAAATCGTATCCCGGCCCTCTTCGGGCATCAAAACAGTTTCCACCGTTCGGTTATCATTTAATCTAAGCAGGTACCGCCGCGTTCCGTCGCTCGAATCAAAGCGGCGCTCGGAAACCGGCAGCCCTACAGATCCTTTTGTAACTAATTGATCCCGAAGGATTTGGGGCAAAGTGGAAATTTCCGACAAATTCGCCACTTGTTTCCGATACAGCGCGTCATATAGTTGTCGGGCGCGGAACTTCGGCTGCTCCTGGCCAAGCAGATCTTGCAGGTCGGCAAGCTCCATTCCGACCAGCGATTGGCCTTCAAGTACTTGCTGCATTTGACTTTAGTGTATCTTTATACACTCGGAAAGGCGTGTTCATATGGTTTTAGCCATCCCTCATGTTCGTGAGATCGAGCGGGCTACACTCCCGAATGGAATCCGCATTGTAACGGAAGCGATGCCATATGTCCGTTCCGTTTCGCTCGGCATCTGGATCGGCTCCGGCTCCCGCGTGGAGCAAGGACCGGAAAATGGCCTTTCGCACTTTATTGAGCATATGGTGTTTAAGGGCACAAAACACCGGTCAGCGGAAGATATCGCTCGTTCAGTTGATTCGGTGGGCGGCGGTTTGGATGCGTTTACCAGCAAGGAATTAGTAAGTTTCAATACAAAAGTGCTGGACCAGCACCTGCCGATTGCGTTAGACGTCTTGGCTGATCTGGTTTTGAATCCTTTGTTTCGCGCGGAAGACATCGAAAAAGAGAAAAGCGTCATTCTGGAAGAGATCAAAATGGAGGCCGACCAGCCGGAATTTGTTCTCCATGAGGCGTTTATCGGCAATTTCTGGAAGGGCCACGGCTTGGGAAAGCCGATTCTGGGCACCAAGGAAACGGTGAAAAAGTTTGGGCAGGAGATGCTGCTCGATTTTTATGGCCGGGTTTACTCGCCGAAAAACATCCTTATTACCGCCGCAGGCAATCTGGATCACGATGACATTATCAAGCTGGTGCGTGAGAAATTTTCACCCCTTCGGGAGCGCGGGTCTGTGCCGGTCGATATGGCTCCCAAGACGTACGCGCCGCTGATTCTGAAAAAGAAAGAATCGCTCGAACAAATCCACACTGCTATCGGTGTTCCGGCTTATCCGCTGGCGCATGAACTGCGTTTCCCGCTGTATGTCTTGAATACCGTGCTCGGCGGAGGAATGAGTTCTCGTCTTTTCCAGAACATCCGCGAAAAGCAGGGGTTGGCGTATGCAGTGTATTCCGAGCTGAATTTATTTAGCGACACGGGCTGTCTTACGGTCTATGCGGGGACGGCTATTGAAACCGCCAAACAAGTCGTCAGCTCCGTGATGCAGGAGTTTCGGCAGCTCAAGGAAGAGTTCATTAGCGTGGATGAGCTGCAGCGCGCGAAAGACCACCTGAAAGGCTCGCTGATGCTGAGTCTGGAATCAACCTCCAGCCGCATGTCAAACTTGGCGCGCCAGGAGCTTTACTTTGACCGTTTCATGTCCCTCGATGAAATGATCGACAGCATTGATTCGGTGACACAAGAAGAAGTCCAGATGATTGCTCAGGAGTTCTTCCGTACTGATTCGGTGGCGCTGGCCATGCTGGGGCGGCTCGGCGATATTGAAGTGACGCGCGACGATTTAGTTTGCTAAAGTGCTCCTTCATGCCGCAGTTGAGCTATACCACTCCGCACGGGATTACGGTTACCCGCACCAGTTCTAAAATTCCGTTTTCGCGCGGACTCGACAAGCTTCTGAAGGAGTTGGATACGAAGCGCGGAATTTATCTTTCGTCGGGGTATGAGTATCCAGGACGTTACTCGCGTTGGGATGTAGCTTCTGTGTCGCCTTGCCTGGAGATTGTGGGGCGCGAGCGGATGCTGATGCTGCGCCCTTTGAACGAGCGGGGTAATATCATCTTGGGTTTATTGCAACCTTTGCTATGGGATCATCAGCACTGGACCTGTCATGCTTCAGTTCCGTACAGTCTTGTTCTTCAACTGAAACCGCTTGCCGACAGATTTCCTGAAGAGGAGCGAAGCAAGCAGCCTTCTCCATTTTCCCTGCTGCGGACGCTTGTCGAGGAGTTCCGGCACCCTCACGATTCGCGTCTGGCTTTGGTGGGCGCGTTCGGCTACGACTTGCTGCTGCAATTCGATCCGATCAAACGGCGATTGCCGCGCCGGGAGGCGAAAACTCTCCATCTTTTTCTCTGCGATGACATCTACTTCATGGATCGCAAAAAAGAAGATATCGAGCGGTTCCAGTATGATTTTTCCGGTGGGGAACGAAGCACTGCCGGACTGAAACGCGCTTCTCCTGGAGTTGAAAAATCTGTCAGCCCCTCCGCGCGCGGTGAAATTGTCTCCGATCATACGCCGGAAGAATACGAACAAAAGGTTGAGACCGTTCGCGAAGGCATGCGGCAGGGCAACTATTACGAAGTGGTCCTGCGGCAGACGTTCAGTTCGCTTTTTACGAGTAGCCCCTCGGAGCTGTTTAGGCGCATTCAGAAGACCAGTCCTTCCCCCTACGAATTTCTATTGCAGATGGGCGACGAGCAACTGGTAGGAGCGTCGCCTGAAATGTTCGTGCGAGTGGAAGGCAATACGGTAGAAAGCTGTCCCATTGCGGGCACAGCGCGGCGCTCCGGTGATCCGCTTCGTGATGCCGAAAGCATCCGCGAACTCCTGAACTCCGCCAAGGAAGAGTCGGAGTTGACGATGTGCAGCGATGTGGACAGGAACGATAAATCACGTGTCTGTATTCCCGGTTCGGTGCGCGTGATCGGACGGCGGCTGATTGAATCCTATGCCGGGTTGTTTCATACCGTCGATCACGTCAAGGGAACGCTGCAAAGCGGTTTTGATTCGCTGGATGCCTTTCTCACTCATATGTGGGCGGTAACAGTGATCGGCGCTCCGAAGAAGGCCGCCGCGCAGGCGATTGAGGATCTTGAAAAGGATGCTCGCGGCTGGTACGGCGGCGCGATTGGGATGCTCAACTTAAATGGCGATATCAACACCGGGATCACCATCCGAACCGTGCATCTAAAGGATGGAGTAGCGCGATATGGAGCGGGCGCCACGTTGTTATACGATTCCGATCCGGCCTCCGAGGATGACGAGTGCCGCTTGAAAGCAACCAACTTCTTCCGGGCTCTCTACCCTTCCGACCCTTCCGTGCCGAGCGCGCATGAAACTCGCCGGGTTGGTGAGGGCGTTCACATCCTGCTGGTCGATAATGACGATTGCTTTATTCATACGCTCGCAAATTATGCGCGGCAGACGGGCGCTAGGGTCTCGACCTACCGCTCCCGTGTAGCGCTGGAGGCGATTGAGAGCGAGAAGCCTGATATCGTTCTCATTTCGCCGGGACCGGCGCGTCCCTCGGATTTTGGCGTGCCGGATCTAGTAAAAGAACTGGGGAGGCGCTCCATTCCCACCTTCGGCGTTTGTTTAGGACTCCAGGGGATTGTCGAGGCATTTGGAGGACAACTGCAAGTGCTGGACTATCCGATGCACGGCAAGGGATCGCCAGTCTCTCATAGAAATCAGGGCGTATTCCGGGGCTTGCCGGAATCGTTTCGGGTCGGGCGCTATCACTCTTTATACGCGAATCGGGAAGAACTTCCGGCCTGCCTGGAGGTCACGGCGGAGTCGGACGACGGAATCATCATGGGTGTTCGCCATCGCGAGCTGCCGATTGAGGCCGTGCAGTTCCATCCCGAATCAATCTTGACGCTGGAGCGTGATTGCGGCCTTCGTTTAATTGAGAACATGATTGAGACCTACGCGCATGTCACAGCGTAAAGTTGTTGTGATCGGCGGCGGGTTAGCGGGTCTGGCAAGCGCCGTGGCGCTCGGGTCCGCCGATTATCAGGTACAGCTCCTGGAAGCCCGACCGTACTTAGGCGGTCGCGCCACTTCTTATCCGCTCAACACGGGCGATGAGGATAGCGCTACCACGATTGATAATTGCCAACACGTCCTGCTGCGATGCTGCACAAATCTGCTCGATTTTTACCGGCGCTTGGGCGTGGCAGGCCATGTTCAATTCCATCGGGAGTTTTATTGGATCGAGCCCGGTGGACGCACCTCGGTGATGAAACGCGGACTTCTACCCGCGCCCGCGCATTTTACCGGGTCTTTTATGAAACTGCGCTTTCTTTCGTTTTCGGACAAGATGGCGGTTGCGAGTGGTCTGCTTTCGGCGAAATACGAGTACGGCAAGCGCGCCGATTTAGATAGCATCACCATGATGGATTGGCTGCGCGAAAAGAAGCAGACGCCTGCGGCCATCGAGCGGTTCTGGCGTCAGGTGCTGGTGAGCGCCGTCAATGAAGACCTGGAGCGCATGGCGGCCATTCATGGTCTGCAAATCTTCTACTATGGATTTCTGGCGAACGCTCAAGCCTACGAAATGGGAGTTCCTGCGGTGCCTCTTACGGAGTTGTACTCGGAGAAAGCCTGGTCCGAATATCCGCAAGTAGCCATTCAATATCGCACGCCGGTGCAGCAGTTGCGGGTTGACAAGGGACGGGTAACGGGCGCAATGGTTGATGGTGCTACGGTGACAGCCGACGCCTATGTATTAGCGGTTCCTTTTGAGCGCGTCGGTAATCTTGTCCCCGGACTTGATTTGAACCTTTCCGGGTTTGATCATTCACCGATTACCGGGATTCACCTGTGGTTTGATCGAGCCATTACCGACTTGCCGCACGCAACGTTGCTGGATCGGACGATTCAATGGATGTTCAACAAGGAGAAAGGCCGGCATATTCAGCTAGTCGTCAGTGCTTCGCGGAGTTTAACGGCCATGGGGCGCAATGAGGTAATTGCTCTCGCCCTGAAGGAACTGGAAGAGTTCTTCCCAGCCGTAAAAGGAGCCAAGCTGGAACGGGCGCATGTGGTGAAGGAAGTGCGCGCCACATTTTCGGCTACGCCGGGCCTGGAGGCGCAGCGTCCGGCTAATGCAACGGCCATTCCTAATTTATTTCTGGCCGGCGACTGGACCCGGTCCGGTCGTCCCGCCACCATGGAGGGCGCGGTGCGGAGCGGATACATGGCGGCGGAAGCGGTCACTGCGGCCTTGGGTGAACAGCAAAAGTTTCTGTTGCCGGATGCTTGTTAGGCTGCATAGAAGTGGCTGTACATCCCATCACTGTTGATCAGTTCTTGCGCTTCCAGTCTCCTCGTGGTTTTCGGAGCGAACTCATTAATGGCGACATTGTTCTGTCCCCTAACCCGAAAGCTTCCCATTCCGATTTGCGGCAACTGCCGAAGCCATTGCCGCAGGTTTCTTTTTCGATCCGAAGGATGCTTTTTCTTTGATGAACTCAATGGCCTGTTCCAGATTCATGATGCGCGGCGGCACGAGGCGGATAGCTTCGTCGGAAGTGGAAGCCCGCATGTTGGTCAGCTTCTTTTCTTTCACGATGTTGACGTCGAGATCAGAATTGCGGGCGTTTTCACCAATAATCATGCCCTCGTACACCTCCGTCGTCGGTGAAATGAAGATGACGCCGCGCTCCTGCAAATTGTAAATGGCGTAACTGGTGGCAATACCGGCGCGATCCGAGATTAATGATCCGGTAGGCCGCATTTCAATATCACCCTGCCACTCGATGTAACCGTGGAAAAGCGAGTTCATGATCGCCGTGCCTTTGGTGTCGGTCAGCATCTCGCTGCGAATGCCGATCAGCCCGCGAGAGGGAACCTCAAATTCCAGGCGCACGCGGCCCGAGCCGTGATTGATCATTTTGGTCATCTTGCCCTTGCGTCCGCCCATTTTTTCGATGACGACGCCGATAAACTCTTCCGGGCAGTCGATTACCAATAGCTCCAGCGGCTCATTGAGCTTGCCGTCAATGGAGCGGGTCAGGATTTCGGGCTTCCCGACTTGCAGCTCATACCCTTCACGGCGCATCATCTCAATGAGAATGGCAAGCTGCAACTCACCCCGGCCCATTACCTTGAAAGCGTCCGGGCCGCCTGCTTCTTCCACCTTGATTGAAACGTTCGTGAGCAACTCTTTGTCCAGTCGGTCACGAAGGTTGCGCGACGTAACATACTCACCCTCGCGCCCGGCGAAAGGTGAATTATTCACCGTGAAAGTCATGGCGATGGTCGGCTCATCAATTGGAATATTGGGAAGCGCTTTCGGAGTTTCGGCGCTTGTAACCGTTTCGCCAATGGTGATTCCTTCAACGCCGGCAATGGCGAGAATGTCTCCTGGCTTGCCGACCGTTTCATCCACTCGTTTTAAACCCTCAAAAGAGTACAGTTTGGTGATGCGAGTCTTCTGCACCGAACCGTCCAGCTTGACAATGCCTACATCGTCGCCGTATTTGAGCGTGCCGTTAAACACACGGCCAATCGCGAGGCGGCCTAGGTAGTCGCTGTAGTCGAGATTGGCGACAAGCAACTGCAGCACATCCGATGATTCGCCTTTGGGGGAAGGAATATGTTTCATAATCGTTTCGAACAGCGGGCGCAGGTTGTCGCTGTTCTCGCTCATCTCCATCTTGGCGATTCCCGCCTTGCCGTTCGTATAGACAACCGGAAAATCGAGTTGATCCTCGTCCGCATCGAGATCGATAAACAGGTCGTAGACTTCGTTCAGCACCTCCTGAACGCGCGCGTCGGGCCGGTCGATTTTGTTGATAACCAAAATAGGCGGCAGCTTGGCTTCGAGCGCCTTCATCAGCACATAGCGCGTCTGCGGCAGCGGTCCTTCACTGGCATCCACCAGCAGCATGACCCCATCGACAATTTTCAGCGCGCGCTCGACCTCACCGCCGAAATCACTGTGTCCCGGCGTATCAACGATGTTAATTTTCGTGCCGTGATAGCGGACACCCGTGGTCTTCGCAAGAATGGTGATGCCGCGTTCGCGCTCCAGCTCATTCGAGTCCATGACGCGTTCCGCTACTTCTTCGTTGGCCCGAAAGATGCCGCTTTGCCGCAGCATGGCATCGACCAGCGTTGTTTTTCCATGATCAACGTGCGCGATGATGGCGATATTGCGCGTGTTGATGGTTCCGTTTTCTCCTGACATTCGTAACTTTCATGGTCTCATGCGAACCTGTTAACAAAATGACTACCGCTGTTACTGACGAACCCTTGCCGACGATTGTGATTGTGGGACGTCCGAACGTGGGCAAGTCAACCCTTTTCAACGCCATTATCGGCGACCGACGATCCATTGTCGGCGATGAACCGGGAATTACACGGGACCGCATCTACGGGGAGGCGGAGTACCGCGGCAAGCGCTTCGGCGTGATCGATACGGGGGGCATCATTCCGAACGATGCCGAACTGATTCCGAAGGAGATTCTCAAACAGGCGCGAGTGGCGCTGGACTTGGCGGCGCATATCGTATTCGTCATTGACGGACGAACGGAGATTACGTCGGCGGATCGTGATCTGGCGAAGCTGTTGCGGCCTCTGAATGAGACATTGACGCTGGCGGGGAACAAGATGTCTGCGAAGTATCGGGAAGCTCTGGTGACGGAGTTTT
>CAXUBB010000074.1:8924-14974 GCA_964249105.1 uncultured Bryobacteraceae bacterium
GCGCAAGGGCCGCACCACGGTGTTGACGGAGAAGTTGAGCGTGGTCTTGGCCGGCCGCCATATCCGCATGGCGAATGTCGTGCTGCTGATTGTGGACGCGACAGAGGGAGTGGTCGGCTCCGACGCCACCATCGCCGGTTATGCGCACGAAGAAGGCCGCGCCCTGATTATCGTGGTGAACAAGTGGGACGCGGCGGAGGACAAGAGCAAACGCGCTTTTACGGAAACAATTCGTGACCAGCTTAAGTTCCTGGATTATGCGCCGGTCCTGTTTGCTTCCGCTAAGAATGCGGAAGGAATCCGCCGGATTTTCATGACGATCCGGCGAAGCTTTGACGCGGCCTCGAAGAGAGTGGGAACCGGCGAGCTCAATCGTTTTGTGGAAACTTTGAAATTCGAGAGCGATATCCGTATTTACTACATCACTCAGGCGTCCATCCGCCCGCCTACTTTCGTCGTGTTTACTGATAAGGCGGGGAAGATGCACTTCTCGATTGAGAGGGCGCTGATTAACAAGTTGCGGGAACACTTCGGCTTTGAAGGCACGCCGATTGTGGTGAAGACGAAACGACGCTAGGCCGCCGGTAAAAGGCTAGTGTTTTTTCGCGGCTAAAAATTACCCGCGAACGATATCTAACCCACCAGATCAACTCAGGAAACCCATGCCAACCAAAACACCTTTACAAGACCCGGCAACGACCGACCCGAAAGGGCAGGAACCGAAACCGGAGTACAACGAGAAAAAGATCGAGCACCCCGGCCTAGAAAAGGATATGAACGTCAAGCCTGACCACGGCGAAGAGTCGTACAAAGGCTTAGGCCGGCTTAACGGTAAAGTGGCGCTCATCACGGGCGGCGACAGCGGAATTGGGCGCGCCGTGGCCATCGCCTTTGCTCGGGAAGGCGCTGATGTCCTTTTTACCTACCTTCCCGAGGAAGAGGCGGATGCCAAAGAAACCGCCGGTTGGATTGAGAAAGCCGGGCGGAAAGCTATTAAACTTCCAGGCGATCTGCGGCAGGAGCAACACTGCAATCAGGTGGTGGAGCGCGCATTCAAGGAATTTGGAAAGCTGGATATCCTGGTTCACAACGCCGCTTTCCAAATGGCTCACGAAAAACTGGAAGAGTTCACGACGGAGGAGTTTGACCGTACTTTTAAGACCAACGTATATGCTCTTTTCTGGCTGGGCCGCGCCGCGCTGCCCCGCATGAAACCAGGTAGCGCGATGATTAACACCGCTTCCATTCAAGCCTACGATCCCAGTTCGCAATTAGTCCCTTATGCGGCGACGAAGGCGGCGATTGTCAGCCTGACCAAGACGCTTTCACAGCTTTCGATGAAGCACGGCGTACGCGTCAACGCCGTCGCGCCCGGACCCGTTTGGACCCCCCTCATTCCCTCTACTATGCCTGAGGACAAGCTGAAAAGCTTCGGCAAAGATACGCTGTTTGAACGCGCCGCGCAGCCTGTTGAGATCGCGCCCCTTTTCGTTTTTCTCGCTTCAAACGAAGCCCGTTACGTCACTGGTGAAGTGTACGGAGCCACGGGCGGCCAAACTCCCTTTTAAGGGGCATGGCCACTCCATAAACGCTCAGCCTTGATTCAAAGGGCGGCGATTAGGAGGGAACCAGCAATGCGAGCAGGCTGTTCGCGCGGCCAGTCAGGTCGAGCTACTCCGATTTGTTACTTGATTTCAGTTGAATGAACTGTTCCGTTTTGCTGCCCAACGCTTCGTTCCACCATGCGAGCCAGTCCCAAACCGCCGTTGGCCGCTAAGGCGTTGGCAAATTGGGACTCGGCCATCTCCATGGCCTGATTGTCGCCGCCCTCGCCATCATCGCTGCCCAACCATCCGGAGGACGAGTCTTCATGGACCGATTTCATCATTTCGCCAATCATCAAAGCCTCAAATTGCTGTGCGGCCCCATGCAATTTCGAAGTCTTTGCACCTGCTTCCGGCTGAACTGATGGCAAACTAAGCACTGCGGAACTTGCTGTGATGTTCATATGTCAAATTACGTCCAACTCCGCGTCGAGCGCTCCGGCTGCGCGCAGATTTTGCAGGATGGCAATCACGTCACGAGTCGTGGAACCAATCGCCGCTAGTGATTTCACCAGCTCTTCCACCGTCGCGCCGTCTTTCAGCACCACATTGCGCGCCTTCTCATCCTTTGCGGCCACTGTGGTCTGCGGAACTACAACCGACGGATTCGGATTAAACGGGGCTGCCTCGGTAGCGGTGTAGGTCGTCTGAATTTCCACTGTTAAATTGCCGTGCATGATTGCCACCGGCGCAATGCGGACATCCTTGCCCAGCACCACCGTGCCTGTCCTTTCATTGACCACCACGCGGGCAATGCGATCAGGATTGACGGAAAGCCGCTCCAATTCAGAGATGAATTCAATGGAACGCGCAGCATACTGAGGCGGCACCGCCACCGAAACCAGCGCCGAGTTCTCCGCGTGCGCCACGCCGCCATTACCGGCAAAATGCCGGTTCACTGTTTCAGCGACTCGCGCCGCGGTTGTGAAATCCGCGTCTTTCAACTGCAGTCGCACCGTATTGCCGATGGCGACCGACGGCGCCGACCGCTCGACCGTGATGCCGCTTGGAATGCGGCCCACCGTCGGATGGTTGACGGTTTGGGAGTTTGCGGTACCACGGCCCGCGACAAAACCGCCCGTCACTACCGGTCCTTGCGCCATCCCGTAGACTTGCCCGTTGATGCCTCGCAGCGTTGTCATAATGAGAAGCCCGCCTTGTAAGTTGCTGGCATCGCCAATCGCCGCAACGGTAGCGTCCAGCGTTGAGCCGGGCTGCGCGAAAGGCGGAAGCGTCGCCGTCACCAGAACCGAAGCGGTGTTTTTTACCGTGATCGCGCTCGGAGTGACGCTGACTCCCATGCGTTGCAGTAGATTCGTCAAGCTCTGCACGGAAAAGATCGTCTGCTGGCGGTCTCCCGTGCCATTCAGTCCAACAACCAAACCATAACCGATCAATTGATTGGTGCGGACTCCCTCGATGGTGACCAGGTCTTTCAAGCGGACACCGCGCTCTCTCTCCTGCGCGGCGACAGGGTCGCGCACTACTACCGTCGGCGCCGGACCGGACGGAATCGTTTGGGCAGGAACGTTGGGCAAAACCGGCGGAGGAGGCGCTGTTTGCGGAAAAGCGGGAGGCAACTGCAAAGGAGGAGCTTGAGCGCTCAGAACCGAGGCAAGCAAAAATGTAAAGGCAAAGGAAGACCGCATTAGAATGGCAAAGCTCCGAGCAGAACCCGATACAGAATGTTGGGCCGGTGCACGGCGTCGTTCACCACACCGCGGCCGTTAATTTTCAACTCCATCTCCGCGACGCTTCCCGATGCAACGGTATTCGTCCTGGAAAGATCGTAAGGACGCACCACGCCCCGCAAGGTAATAATCTGGTTTTCCGAGTTCACGAGCACCGTTTTTGATCCCTCGACCACGAGAAATCCATTCGGCATCACATCGATCACACGCGCTGTAATCGTAGTAGTCAAGGTGGTGGTGCGTGATGTGGTGCCCTGACCATTTAACTGATTGTTGCCGTTGACGGTAATCAGGTCGGCGAGCCGCCCAGGAACAGCCAGCGGTCCCGCCGCCGAGGTAATCCCCGCGTTGGCGTTGGAAGTCCGCTGTGTTTTGGTGAGGCCGGTCGAAACGGCGGAGGCTTGCTCACTGACGATGATGGTTACGATGTCGTTCACATTGCGGGCGTGAAGGTCGGTGGAGAGATCAGCGAAAACAACTGGTCCGGCAAGCAGCGAGCCTGGATTCTCCGCGGCGGATTCCACTGCGGTTTGATGCGCATAATCCACGTACTTCTCCAGCGCTGTCTTCTCGGGTTCCTTAGGCTTTTTAGGAGTTTTTGCTCCCAAGCCGATGCCCGCTATCGCCACCGTAAGTGCGACCGATCTGCTAATTCGAGTTACCATCTTTGTTTCCTTCAACGGCCAATCCTGCTGAACTGGTTGCCAGCACAAGCACTTTGTCTTTATCTTCTATGCGCGCCCGGAATTTTTTGCCGCTCTTGGCATTACGCACCGTAATCACGGCTCCCCGGCGGCCTCCGTCTTCGGCCACGCCTTGCGCTTCCAAGCGCGTTCGTTCCGATTGCACAATCACCGCCACGGAATCCCCACGCTCTACATCCTTGCGCTCGCGCAGCAGCGAAGCTTTGAGCGTTGTATCTGCCGAAATGCTGCTCTGCGGCAAGAGGCCAAGAACCTCATCCAACGAAGTGCAATAGTTGTCGCGGGTGAGCGGACCTTCGTAGTCTTCAAGCCTTAATTGATCCCGTCGAATTTCTTCACCGGGGCGCAGCAGTTCAGCCGCTACCACGTGCTGCTCTTTGATCGTGACGCGCACACGCGCCCAAATGAGAAAGCTGTGATTTTCCGCATAGTTGACGGAGCCGCGCCAGACCACCGGTCCGCCCGACGATCCGCTGAGACCTGACAAGGGAAAGTTGATCTCACCCGGCGGCGCTGGGTTCAGGCTGGTATCGAGGATTTCAATGGCGGCGTTACGATTTGCCAACGTCTTTTCCATGGCGGCATGCAGGGCTTCCCGACTCCGTACCGACATGGACCAATTGAAGCAAACACTTTCCGGCACTTCACCTTCGATGTGGTGTTCCAACGCAATCCGTCTCAGCTCACTTGCGCGAAAAACTCGCTGCTGTCCTGGAACTGGCGCCCATCCCACTTGCAGGTCAGCGGACAATTCCCTGAACAGCGGCGCGGCATTAGCCAGATCGCGTCCATAGATACGATCCGATTCAACGGCGCGGCAAGCGGGAGTTGTGAGCGCCATCGCTAACAGGAGGGGCATCATCATTGCGGAATTTGATTCACTTGCTGATACATCTCGTCCGCCGCCTTCACAACGCGGGAGTTTGCCTCGTAAGCGCGCTGGCTCTGAATGAGGTTGACGAACTCTTCCACCACGTTTACATTCGACTGCTCGCTATAGCCCTGCATAACAGTGCCAAGTCCTTCCGCGCCTCCGGGGTTGCCGACAATAGGATCTCCCGAAGCGTCGGTTGGCTGGAAAAGCGAATTGCCGAGACTGTTCAGCCCGGCGGGATTTTGGAACGTGGCAAGCTGAATCTGTCCGCCCTTTTGCGCCGCGGTCTGCCCAGGCAGGGTATAGCTGACGGTCCCGTCCTGGCTGATGGTGATCGATTGCGCGTTGGACGGAATTGTAATCTGCGGCTCCAGCGCATCGCCTTCAGCGGTTACGATGTTGCCGTTGCGGTCGAGTTGGAAGAGACCGGACCGCGTGTAAGCCAAATCTCCCGCAGGACGGCGGATCTGGAAGAATCCCTGACCTTGAATCGCCAGATCCAGATTATTATCGGTTTGCGTCATGTTGCCTTGGGAGAAGACAATTTCGTTCGAAACCGTGCGCGTTCCCAAGCCGATCTGTAAACCGGCAGGGGTAGTCGTTTGCTGACCGGCGGCGGAACCGGGTTGCACCATGTTCTGGTAAAGCAGATCCTGGAACTGGGCGCGACGCGCTTTGAATCCCGCCGTGCCGGAGTTCGCCAAATTATTGGCGATGCTATCCACGTTTGTCTGCTGCGCGGTCATGCCGCTGGCAGCGCTATTGAGGGCTCGTATCATTTGTTTCTCGTTTCCATTGAGTTGCTGTGGTTAACTGACGCGCGCCACTTCGGTAACGGCGTGCTGGTTCATATCCGCGCCTATTTTTAGCGCGCGTTGGAGCATTTCAAAATTCCGTAGCAGCGAGATCATGCGGGCGGACGCCTCGGCTGGTTGGGCGTTGGATGTTTCCACGCTGGCCTGATAAACTTCGGCGGTGCTCGGCGCGTCTGGGCCAATTTTCGGATCGGACGTTGTGAAGTAGGTGGAAGCGAATTTATTTAGCTGGCTAGGTTCGCTAAAGTTCACGATCTCCAATTGTCCGAGCGCTGCGCCATTCTGCGTAATTTGACCGTCGCGGCCCACTTGGATGGGATCAGTCGATTGGGTCTGCAAAGTTTGATTGCCGGTGAGACGCC
>CAXUBB010000075.1:0-14936 GCA_964249105.1 uncultured Bryobacteraceae bacterium
CCCCGATCACTTGCGGAATATGCGTATTCACGTGCAAGCCGCGAAGCTCATCACGACGCAGACCGAGCGGGTTAAAAAACTTCTTCTTGGTAAAGCGGTCGCCGACGACGGCATAGCGATCTTCTCCGGTGAGGGCGGCCAGCTCATAAAGCACATCATTCATACCGCCGTATTCCGTATTGAGGATGTCCTGCATACGCGGCTCGGAAATGGGAGCGCTCCAAGTGTCCACCCAGCGAGCCATCCCCTTCAGCACATCGAGCGCTTGCCTGCTGCCGCAATGCCCGTGCATGTCATACAGGCCAGCCATAATCTTATGAATGGTGTAAAACGGAGCCCAGACCTTGGTGCGTGCGTTCAGCCGGTCAAAGTATTGGAGCGGAAACGCGCTCAGATAGCCGCCGCCCAGTTTTTCCTGGCACTTTGCCAACTCAAGAACCATGTACTCGCCTTTACCTTTCACATCCTGATCACCGGTAGACGAATACAAGAGCGCGCAGGCGGAAAGGTAATGGCCCGCAAAGTGCCCGCGCAGTTCGCAATCCGGTTTCTCCCAACCGCCCAACGGCTGCGCGGAAGAGGGCAAACCGGCATTGACGCGAAAGTTGTGGAGAAGCCGGTCAGGGTCCAGTCGTTTTACATATCCGAGGTTGGCATCCTCGCATTGCTTAAAGACACTGGGAAGAAGCCGCACCTGCCGCATGGGGAAAGCCTGGACAGCCGCCGTAATAGGCTTGCGGGTGAACTCAATCGTTTCTCCAAAGGGCGGCACCTCCGGAAGGGTTCCGCGCCGAGCGGGAACGCTGGTGTTTTGCGGGCTCGCGTTTGCATTCTGAGGAGGTTGGGGCGTCGGCGAATTGGGCGGTGTGGGCGGGTTCGCCTGCTGACCCAGTAGTGTCGCTGCTCCGGTTACGGAAGCAATCGTTGCTGTGAAATTCCGCCGGCTGAAATTTTTGTTTGCCTGAAAAGATTTACCCATGATCGCCACTTACTTTCCTGCGGCAGTAGCGTTCGCAGAGGCGCCATTTTCACCCAAGTACCGGTCGAACCAGGCCAACGTCCGCCGTAAGACATCTTTTCTATGCTCGACGGTCCGAAACGCATGTCCTTCTCCCGGATACACCACCAATTGCGTCGGCACGCCGAGCGTCTTCAGCGCGTGCCAGAATTCATACGATTGGGGAGCAGGGCACTCGGCATCTTGCTCGCCGACCACCACCAGCGTGGGTGTTTTTACCTGTTTGATGTATTCGATGGGCGAGCTCTTCGCATACACCTGCGGGTTGTCGTATACGGAAGCTCCGAAGTACGGAATCATCCACTGGTCAATCAGGTTCTGCCCATAGTAGCTTTTCCAGTTAGCGATCCCCGCGCCGGCCACGGCTGCCCGAAATCGGTCGGTCTGCGTCACCGTCCACATGGTCATAAATCCGCCATAGCTCCAACCTGTAACGCCCAGCCGCTTCGGATCGACCGGAGCCTTCTGGAGGACGACGTCGATGCCGGCCAGGATGTCTTGCAGGTCGCCATGCCCAAAGTCCTGCACGTTCGCCTTCGTGAACGCTTCCCCCTCGCCGTAACTGCCACGCGGATTTGGAAAGAAGACAAAGTAGCCCAGCGACGCCATAACCGACAGGTCGAAATGAACGTTGGGCCACGAGGCTCCTCGCATACTGGCTGGCCCGCCATGGATTGACACCACCATGGGATAGCGTTTCGCTTCTTCGAAATGGTCCGGGTACAGCAGCCATCCTTCAACCGGCCTTCCGTCTTGTGTCCACTTCACTTTTTCGGCCTTACCCCATTGCGGTTTCTGGTTTGCGTTCGCGTGCGTCAACGGCGCCCAACTTCCAAAAGGACCCGACCAGATCTCAGGCGCCATCGCCCAGGTGCTCCGTATGCTGGCGCTCGTCTTCCCATTCGCCGACAGCGAAAAGTTCGGAAAGTTGCCGGCCAAGTGCAACAGCTCGTCGCCGCGCCACAAAGTTTCGATCTCTCCCGAGGGCAGCAGAAGCGTCGAGACGGCGCCGCTTCCCTCAGCATCTTCCGTAAACAGCAATTGATCGGGCCGTTGCCATTGCAGCGAAGTGACAGAGCTTTTTCGTCCCGGCGTCAAGTTCTTTACGCTCCCGCCTCTGCTCCCCATCACGAAGAGATCACCGCCGTCAAATCCCTCGTCACTCATCAATCCACCGATAAACGCGATTTGCTTGCCATCCGGCGACCAGCGGGGTATCGCCAATTGTTCATCACTCAGAGGGGCATAGGCGACCGCCATCGTGCCGGTCCCGGCGGATCCGGTGTACAGCTTGGCCGTCCACCAGTTGTTGTCGGCGGGGCCCGGCGCCGCGATGGCGACGTATTGCTGGCCATCGGGCGCCCAGTCGTATTCGTACACATTTAAGTCCGGGGGCGACACTGTGCGGAGCGGGCCGCCTGCCGCGCTGACGATACTCAATTGCTGGTTATGAATGGCCGACCCGATTACGCCCGTTTCGACTTTCGCCGCTTGTAGCGGGCCGCCGCCTCCGCCTCCCGCCGCATACAAAAACGAGACGCTCTGACCATCCGGCCTCCAGCGCAGGTCAGTGACATAGCCCGCGAGCTTCGTTAACAGTTTCGGCTTGTCCTCTTCTCCGATGGTGACGACATACACTTGTGCCTGGCTGGCGTCAGCCGCCTGGGAAAGAAAAGCCAGCCGGTGACTATCGGACGACCACGCCACGCTATCTTCCGTGGCATAGGTGTTTGTGTTCGCAACAGCCGTGATCCGCTTCGACCGGGTGGACTTGTCCGTTCGGTCCGCCAGATAGATGACCGATCCGTCCGCGCCCCCTGGCGCAGACTCGATCCACGTCACCCATCGTCCATCGGGCGAAATCGTCACCCCGGAGAAGGAATGGACTTGTTCCAGTTGATCGATCACCCGGTCCATTGTCGAGGCGTTCCGGTCGGCGGACCATCCGAGGATCGCCGCCGCCAATCCGATCGTCACTAGCCCGCCCGCCCGCGATTGAGAGCTTCCACATCGGTACATGCTCATCAGTATCGTACGCACAAACCAGCGTCCGCCTCCAGCTCTTCTCGCAGCCCGCTCCATCGTGTCACTTTACCCAGCTAATGCCCCAGATTATTGCCACGGGAATGGATCGGAACTATTGGATTACCATGAGAATGGTTCAGGTCCTGTGAAAGATAAGAGTTCGTCTCCTTGAGACTGGGTTAGGACCCGGCCCGTGACGCTGACAGAAAGCGCTGACTCCCGATCCCCATTTTCCCTGAACGGCGTATCTGATTCCCAACCTGCGGAGCGCTCTGGATTCGTAAATCCTTGGCGATCAGGGCGGACTAATCGCGAAAGCTTAGCTTCGGCTTGCCGACATCAGGAGCAGTTCTTAAAGCTCATCTCCGATTCTTTCGATTAGCGCGCTTATTGCCAACAGCAACTTCGCAGGCGACTTAAACGGGGACCTGTTCGGCCAAACTACTCCGAATTCAGGAAACTTCTGGTTAGTCTCTGGACTGCGCTTGGCTGATCAAGCCAGATCAGGTGTCCGGAATCGGGTACGAACTCGAAGCGGCCATGCGGCGTAATCGCTGCCATCTCTTTTGCGAGAGTTGCCGGTCCCTCCATGTCTACGTCGCCCATAAGAAAAAGCGTGGGCGGCTTTAGATTCTTGAGTGCGGGGCGGAGTGCGTAACTCATTGGCCTTGAAAATTCACGATGTGCCTGCGCCACCATTGTGTCCCATGCGAGTGCAGCGCCGGGAATCTGAGCTGCCGCGAGTGAGGTCGCCAGCATCTCACCTGACGCTCGATCGCTATTCGCCATCAAGACTCGGTACTCCATGCGAATGCTCTCCAGGGTTGGCGGTGGCTGTCCGGACCTTGGGGGAGGCAATCGAGTGGGCCAAGTTGGCGCGGAGCCTGCCGAGCCGCCGAGGAGAACAAGTTTCGTGACTCGCTCCGGAGCAGCCAAAGCGAAAACAAGCGCCCAGTAGCCTCCTATCGAACAACCAGCAACAGCGGCGCGCTCAAGTCGGAGACAGTCGAAAAGGCTGGTCATGAAGTCGACAGCCTGTTGGCGGATGGAAACGCCGGTATAATCCAGCTTGTCGGTCAGGCCGCACCCCGGGCGATCCGGAGCGGAAATGTGAAAATCTGCTTCGAGTGACCCGATCAGTGGTGCGAACTGAGCCAAAGTGGCGCCACCGCCATGAACCAGGACAAGTGGCTTTCCTCTTCCCGCCTCAAAGACACGAACAGAGAGCGGCGGCTTTGATAATCGGAGAAAGGATGATTTCCCGCGGACCTGACACGCTTCGAATAAACGCTGTTCAGCCATTCGATATCGTTCGGTTCCCGGGGTCGTTGATTTCTCCGGAGTTCCGAACAGCCGTGCGGAACATATGCTGGCCGGCAGAACCGCAGCAAGTTTGCCGCAAAAAACGCGACGGCTTTGTTCTTGCTGTTTCATAATTTGTTCTGTTATCGTGCTCGGGCATGTCGCCGTCGGAGACGGACAAGAACCGCGGCGGTTCCGATACCGGCCAGCACTACCGAAGCCGGCTCAGGAACAGACGTCGCTCCATCAATGATCCCGCTAGCCGGGTCAAAGTTGGTTACAAAAGTGGTATTTCCGTTCGCCACGTTTAGTGTCAACACTTGGCTTGACACGCCAGGAAATTCGAACGCGTAAACCGTGCCGTTCACGTCTGCCGCCGCACCGATATCTTTGACCGTAGGGCCGATCAGAGTGGCAGATCCTATTGTGGGATCAATTTGGTACAGATCGGGCGTGATCAATGACGTCTCCTTCCCACTCACCGGGTTGAAGGTGCCAGCGTCAAACGTTGCATACAGCTTTCCGCCGGTGCCGAACAGAGTCTCGTCGTAGAAGTTGAAAGATCCATCAGGGTTCGTGCTGAAAGGAGGATACGGCACAGAGGGAATGCCGGTAACCCCAATGAATGTCGCGGTGCCCGTTCCTGGGTTGATCTTGTATAAATTGTTGTGGTAATCCGTTGCGTAGATTGCTCCTCCGAACCCCACGATGCCATTCGCCGAGTTCGGCCCACAGGGTGAGTTAGGCGTCGAACAGTCGCCCAAGCCGGTAGGGCCGATCACGGTGGTGACGCCGGTGGCGTGATTGATCGAATTTAGATTGCCGGAGGACGCAAGAGTCAGCAGTGATCCGTTTGGTCCCGCCACCAAACCTTGATCTATCTCCGGTGTGTTGGGACCGATCGGAGTGAACGCACCGGTATTCAGATCTGCCGTGCCGAATTGTCTTGAAATATTGATTGCGTAGACCAACGAGTCGGCCGTTGCCGATATGTTGAACAGAACAACGATGAGCGAAAGCATGACCGGGATTCTCGTAAGCATATTGGAAGTTCCTTGTTCGTCAATCGACTTTGCTGGGATTGATAAGAGCCGGGATCGAATCATGGCAAGCCCAGATTGCCATGTGCGGCAGCGCTGCGCATCTTGAAAAAACCTTGACGCGCAAATTATAGTGAATGAAAGGGCATTCGCGTGCAGGTACAGTTTGGACCGTTTGCGATTGATGCTGCTGCTGGAAGGCTCCTGAAACAGGGAGTGCCGTTGCCGCTCCGGGATCAGCCGTACGAGATCTTGCGGATTTTAGTAAGCAGTCCGGGCGAGGTGATCTCCCGCGAGACACTGCGCGCTCAGCTCTGGGGCGGCAGCACGTTTGTCGATTTTGAGAATGGGCTGAACTCGGCCATAAGCCGACTGAGGATGGCTCTTGGGGACAATTCCAGAAAGCCGAAATGGATTGAGACTGTGCCCAAGCGCGGTTATCGATTCATCGGTTCGATAGCTACGTCCGCCGCCATTTTATATCTGAAGGGGCATTACGTTATCTCGCCGCATAGTCCCGAATCGATGCGTAAGTCCCTGGCTTACTTCGAAGAAGCGATTCAGGCCGATCCAGCCTATGCACTTGCCTATCATGGAGCGGCGCTGGTTTACATCTTGCGCTGTACACTCGACGATCTCCGGCCAAAGGAAGCACTCGCCAAAGCGGAGGAGTATCTAGCGAGGGGGCTGCAATGCCCACAGCGCCCGGCCATGGTCTACAACACGCTTGCATTTCTGCGCACCTTTCAACGGCGTTGGCAGGCAGCTGACGAAGCAAGCCGGACCGCGCTGCAGTTGGAGCCGAATAATCCTTACGTCCGGATGATTCGTGCCCAGCTCCTATACTGCCATGGTCAACGGGCGGAATCGATCGAGGAGGCAAAGCGGTCAGTGGATCTCGGCCCAACGCAGCCACGAACACATATGCACCTGGTAAAAGCGCTTTATTATGCCAGGCAGTTCGAAGAGGCCGTGCGGGCGGGGGACGCGGGTCTCGACGTGTGTCCCGATCCCTACATCGCGTTCTATAGTTCTTTCGCTCTGATTGCCTTGGGACGAAATGAAGAGGCCCTCCAGCGCGCAGAGAAAGTGAGGCGACCGGGCACGCTGCAGGCAGTCGAGGCCGCAATGTTTGGATTTATCGCGGCGAGTGCGGGTCGCACCCAAGAAGCTGAATGCACACTGGCTGAACTGAGGCAACGCCGGGAGTCGGGCTATGTGCCGGCGATTGCGCTGGCGTGGCTCGAGATGGCGTTGCAGCGGTATGAGAGCAGCATCCAGTCGCTATTGCTCGCGTGCGAAGACGATGAGCCGTTCTTGGCTTCGGTCGGGGTTTCTCCGGCTTACGATTCGATTCGCAATCTTCCGCAGTTTAACGTCTTCGCCAATCGACTTGAGAAAGAGAACTGTCTGTAGGTTGTTAGATCGCGACTGACGGTGATGTATTTACTATTCCTGCCTTTGTGCATGAAACCGCATCGAAATGACTTTATCCAGTTGCCAAACGGCAAACGCATGGGTAAATTCACACATGCTTTGCCCCTGCAATAAGACGCGCCAGTCTAAGCGGCTCTCTCCTGGTCGCCGGTTCGTGAACGCTTTCGCTCCCGTTGGCGTTTTGACACGTGTTCCACTGCTAGAAGAGCATCTTCGAGCTTACTGGCGAGAGAGCGGGCAAAAGCCTGCGAGGTGAGCGTTTCATGCTCACCCGGTATGTCTTCCACGATCACGGAGGCGCAAAGCTGTTTCCAGCCGAGCGTCGGGTCGGTGCCCCTTAACGGTGTTTGATCTGCCGTCCGAAAAAGGTGAATGGAGCCGCCGTACGATTTTGGGAAATACCTGGAAATTGCATGGTAGTTGCGCTGTTCCACGCTGGCGACAGAAGCGAGAGCCGAACCATCGTTCGACTGTGTCCGGGCGAGCCTTCGATGTTCGACTGCGATTCGCAGCCGCGTCCGCAGAGTTTCCACGCGGTTAGGTCCGCAGAGAATCTGCCGGATGGTATTCCCATAAAGAAAGTTCAGGCGCTTGAAGCGGCTGAGTTGGTTTAATACCCGCCTCGTATAGTGCCATTCAGACGAATCGATCAGGCCAAGAAAGCTGATCTGTTCATCTGCTGCCTCCAACTGGTGAGCCATTTCGAAAGCGAGCACGCCGCCGAACGAGTAACCGGCCAAATGGTAAGGGCCCGCGGGTTGGACTTTGCGCATTTCGGTCAAATAGAGACGCGCCATGTCCTCCATGCTCGTGAGGACTTCCCCCTTTTGATCGATCCCGTGCGTCTCAACTCCGTAAACCGGACGGTCTGTCAACAGGCGCGAGATGAATTCGAAATTAACGACATTACCGCCCAAACCGGCTATGAGAAACAGCGGCGGTTGTGAGCCGGTTGTGCGGAACGGAACCAGGGGAGACCAAGGAGCGTCAGAGGGCGAAGCCGAAACCAGTAGAGTTGCCAGCGCGCGGGCGGTACGCTCTTTCGTAAGGGTGCTCAGGCGCAGGTTCACGCCGTATTCTGCAGCGATCCGGCGCATAAACTGCGCCGCTGTCAAGGACTCCCCTCCAATCGCGAAGTAATCATCGGTGGGCTTCACGCTGGGCAAACGGAGCAACTCGCTCAACCAGGCGCATAACTGTCGTTCGATCTGGACGATCTCCCGATTTGTGGGCGACTCCGTGTCAGCAGCGTCGTCCTGCTCTTGTGACGCAAGCGCGGAAGCGACCGAGCTAATATTCATCTTCAGACTTGCTAACCGTATCCGATCAATTTTGCCGCTCGTTGATCGAGGAAGCGCCGTCAGGTTTCGCAGCACCGATGGAACCATGTAATGCGGCAGGGTTTTAGTAAGCGCGGTATGCAACTCGGCGGCTCCTACTTCTTCGCTGGCAACACAGGTATAGTAGGCTACCAGGGTTTTCTCCCCGTTCGCCTCGGACTGCACAACAACTGCCGCCTGTCGCACGCCCGGATGTTTCCCGAGCGCAGCCTCAATCTCTCCGAGTTCGATACGATAGCCACGGATTTTCACTTGTGAGTCGAGCCGGTCAAGAAATTCGAAGTTGCCGCGCAGATTGAGACGCACTATGTCTCCTGTACGATAAAGCCGGTAGGGATCGCTTTTGTCAAACGGATTCCTGATGAAACGCTGTGCTGTTAGCTCGGGACGGCGGAGATAGCCACGACCGACGCTCGGTCCTCCAATAAGGAGTTCGCCCGGCGCTAATGGCGGTAGGAGGCGGTTCCATCGATCCACCACATACAAACTTGTATTGGAGAGCGGCTTGCCGATAGGCGTGGGATCAGTAACCGCGTCAAGGGCGTGATAAGTGGCGCAAACAGTAGTTTCAGTCGGGCCGTAACCATTGATCACCAACCCCGGCACACTGCCGAGCAGAAGAGAGCCGAGTCCCGGCGTGAACGCTTCACCGCCCACCATGCAAACACGCAGGCATTGAAGCGCTTCGGCTGCGGCGGGGTCGTCCGCCAGTATGCGCATGAGTGTCGGCGTAGCCAGCAGATGAGTCACGCCGTATTTCGTAATTTGCGTGGCAATCGAATCGGGACCTAGAAAGACCGGTGAACCTCCGTCGCCCTCGTGCAGGATGACACGCATACCCCGCGAGAGCGTCCATAGCAACTCAATGACTGATACATCAAACGAGGGACTCGACAGGGCAAGCATCGTGCCTGACGCCGGGCTGCCTACTTTGTCAAAGGCGGGGAGGAAGGCTGCCAAATTGCGGTGTTCGATCATCACGCCTTTCGGCACCCCCGTTGAACCCGATGTATAGATGACATAAGCAAGATCATGGGGCGATGGCGAAACAGGATTTGCCTGGCCGGGACCAGCTTTCTCAAGAAGACCGTCGGAATCAAGTAACACCAAGTGCGTATTTACTTTGTCGAAGCGGTAAGCCAGCGCGCTGCGTGTCAAAAGAAGCGGAGCTTGCGAGTCTTCCATGACAGCCTCAATTCGCCCTGTAGGCAGCCACGGATCGAGCGGCAGGAACGCGGCACCGGTTTGGAGAACAGCCAGGATCGAGATGACTAAGTCGATGGATCGTCCCAGATGAATGGCAACGAGAGTGCCCGGCCCGCTGCCGCGCAGACGAAGATGGTCGGCCAGCCTTTGCGCACGCGTAACGAGGTCGGCGTAAGTGAGATGCTCATCGCCGAAAACCGCTGCAACCGCATCCGGCGCGCGCCGTGCCTGCTGCTCAATCAATTCATGCACAAACGTAAAGGAGGAAGCTGCCGGAAGAATGCCGGCAGTAGCGGGGTATTGATTTTGTATCTCTTGGGTAACGAGCGTCAGCGCTGAAACTGGTTCAGATGCGCGGGCCGGCAGTTGACCGAAAATATGCGCCAAGCAGTGGACCAGTATCTCCACGAATTCGGCGGCAAAGCGCCTCGCGTCATAAGAAAGGGCTAAGGAGACAATCGTCGCACTGGTGTCGAAAGTCAATACCAGTGAAGCATTGGCTCCTCGGGCAAACGCCACGGCTTTCTCCTCTTCTGAAGCGGCAGCAATGATCAGATGAACGCCTGCCAATTGATTCTGCGAAGGAGTACTGCTCTCACGCTGTTCGCATTGGGAAACTGCTTCGCAAACACCATTATGGAGATCATCGTTGATTCTTCTCAGCCACTCGCCGATGGTCAATCTGTCCAGAGCCGGCGCCTGCAGTTCTTTGAAGAGAAGACGATGGACCGCAGAAGTCCGACAGATCTCAATTGACGGCAGAAAATGCTCGTCGGGCGAGTAGCAGGTAAGAAGCTGGTTCCCTGCGGCGGCGAGCAGGCATTCCAGAGAAAAATCGTTGCTGAAGCAAAATTCATGAATGTCGGCGCTGAGTTTGCCGGAGAGAGACTGGCTTTGCCGGCTCCAAACCGGCATGTTTTCGCCGGTCGAGTCGGCCTGTGGCGCAATCAGTTGAATACCTGAGAAACTATTCATCTACTGCTCAGAGTCACTTTCAGAATGTTTATCGACCCCATTTCGCGGCGTCTGAAGCAGGATTTGTCCGGTAGGAATATCAACTATATGGATGATTGGTTCACGTCGATTTCAGCCGAAACCCAACTCTCGGCTTCGGCGATAGATGCTTTGCGGAACGATGGCTTTGTCGTCATGCCCGGACCGGTGCCTACCGCAAAATTGCCGGAATTAGCCCATTCCTACGATCAAGCAGTATGCCGGGCGACTCCCGATGATATAAAAGTCGGCAGCACGACAACCCGAGTGAGCGATTTCGTCAACCGCGACGCGGAGTTCGACAACCTGTACCTATATCCGCCGATACTTCAGGCGTGTTGCCGGGTAATTGAACAGCCTTTCAAACTCAGCACCATGCACGCAAGAACATTGAGACCGCGCACCCCCGCGCAGCGGCTTCATGTGGATTTTCCGGGCGACGCGCAAGGATGGCCGATGCTCGGTTTCATTCTCATGATTGATGAGTTTACGCCGAAAAATGGAGCCACATGCTTCCTTCCCGGTTCCCAGGGATGGGAAGCTCCCTCCGGACGCTCCAGTTTCGTGCCGGCTTGCGGCCCGGCTGGCTCTGTCATTGTGTTCAACGGGTCTGTCTGGCACGGTCACGGCGCAAACGAAACAGACGAACCCCGGCGTTCAATTCAGGGCGCTTACATCCGGCGCACTGAAACATCGGGCGCTAACCTGCCAGCGCGCATGCGGCAGGAAACACTTCATCGCATAGGCGCACTGGCGAAATACCTGCTGACTCTATAACCGGCTTCAGGCTGGCGGACCTGGCTGGGGTAAGACGAAGCCCTTACCTGCACCCCGCAAGAGGTTTTTCCTATCTATAAAGGAAGAGCGAATATTATTTTCTTGTATTCGCCTTTTGTTCGCCATAAGATAATAGGTGTTTGCCCGATCCCATGCAATTTCCCCATCTCGAAATTCCCTGTGAACAGTTTGTGCTCGACAATGGACTGAACGTCATTGTTCACGAAGACCACAAGACGCCCATCGTTGCGGTCAACATCTGGTATCACATCGGTTCTAAAAATGAAAAACCCGGCAAGACCGGTTTTGCTCACCTCTTCGAACATTTGATGTTCGGCGGCAGCGAGCACCTGCCGGGAAGCTACATCGAAGCGATGGAGCGGATTGGGGCCACCGACCTGAACGGCACCACCAGCGAAGACCGGACGAATTATTTTGAGAATGTCCCTTCCTCGGCTTTGGAATATGCTCTTTTCGCTGAGTCGGACCGGATGGGGCATTTTTACAACACCATCAGCCAGGACGTGCTCGATTTACAGCGCGGCGTGGTGAAGAACGAAAAGCAGCAGGGCGAGAATCAGCCGTATGCCGTTGTCGAGGATTTGGTTGTTCGGTCTACCTACCCGATTGGGCATCCGTACGCGCATACCGTGATCGGCTCGATGGAAGACTTGGATTCCGCCTCGCTCGACGATGTGCGTGAGTGGTTCCGCACCTATTACACTCCCTCGAATGCCGTGCTTGTTTTAGCTGGCGACATTACAACAGCGAAAGCGGAGATGCTGACGCGCCGGTATTTCGGCGATATCGCTCCTGGCGTCCCGGTGGCGCACCAGCGCTCGTGGATAGCAAAGATGGCGGGCGAGCACCGCGAAGTGGCGCAGGATCGCGTCCCGCAAGGCCGGGTTTACAAGATGTGGAACGTTCCCGGTTATGGAAACGCAGCCGCCGATTATTTGCGCCTGGCTGCTTCCGTTCTTTCGTCCGGCAAGAATTCACGGCTTTACAAGCGATTAGTCTATGACGACCAGATTGCCACGCAGGTAGCGGCTTATCTTGACGAGCGTGAGATTGGCAGCCAGTTTGTGGTGGTTGCCACGGCGCGGCAGGGCGAGGACGCGCGGAAAGTCGAACGCGCTTTAGACGAAGAGATGGAGCGTTTTCTCGACAAAGGCTTGACCGGGAGGGAACTGGAACGCGTCAAAACGCAATCGTTTGCCGGATTCGTGCGGGGTGTTGAGCGGATTGGCGGCTTTGGCGGCAAGTCTGACATTCTGGCTTCCGGTCAAACCTACCTAGGGTCGCCGCACGCGTATCGAGAACGGCTCGCTCGTTTGGAGGAGACCAAAGCGGAAGACATTCAAAACGCCGCGCGGGAGTGGCTTTCGGATGGCGTGTATGCGCTCGAAGTGGTTCCCTTCGCTGACACGCAGGGAACAAATGCTTCCGTTGATGGCCGCGAAAGCATTCCAGAGATTGGACCGGCCCACGAGTTGCAACTGCCTGCTGTATACGAAGACCGACTTTCGAATGGGCTGAAAATACTGGTGGCCGCGCGACACGAGATCCCCGTCGTCAATTTTTGGCTGGATGTCGATGCGGGATACGCCGCCGATCAATCCGCCACGCCCGGAACGGCGCGGCTGGCGTCCACGCTTCTGACGGGAGGCACAGAGCGGCGCAGCGCGCTGGAAATCAGCGAGGAGTTGCAGATGTTGGGCGGGCAATTGTCTACCGGCAGCAATCTGGATATGTCCACTGCGTACTTGTCAGCGCTGAAGACCGCGCTCGATGAGTCGCTGGATTTGTTTGCGGACATCATCCTCAATCCGGTGTTCCCCCAGGCTGATTTCGAGCGCCAACAGCAGCTTCAATTAGCGGCGATTGCTCAGGAGAAAGTCACGCCGCTGCAAATGGCGTTGCGCGCTTTGCCGCCGGTGCTTTTCGGCCCGCAACATGCCTATGGAATGCCGCTGACCGGTTCAGGTACGGAGGAAAGCGTCCGGCAGTTGACGCGCGATGAAATGGTCCGCTTTCACGGAAACTGGTTCCGGCCGAATAATGCCACGCTGGTGGTGGTCGGCGATACCACGGCGGCGGAGATCAAACCGAAACTGGAGCAGTACTTTGGCAAATGGAAAGCGGCAGATATTCCCGCCAAGAACATCAGCACGGTTCCGAAGCCGCAGAAACCGGCAATTTATCTGGTGAATAAACCGGGCGCGCTGCACTCCATTGTGATTGCCGGAACCATTGCGCCTCCGCCGGACATGCGTAATGAGGTTGCCCTGGAGACGATGAACAACGTCTTTGGAGGCACCTTCAGCGCACGGCTGAATATGAATCTGCGCGAAGAGAAACATTGGTCCTACGGAGCGGCTTCGGTGCTTTACGGGGCGCGCGGCCAGCGTCCCTTTCTGGCTTATGCGTCCGTGCAGGGAGATAAAACGGCTGCTTCCATTGCCGAAATGCTCAACGAGCTTTCCGGGATGACGGGCACGAAGCCGATTAGCGACGAAGAACTGGCGCGAGTTAAGCAACAGCAAATTCTGGAGTTGCCGGGCGCGCATGAAACGATGAACGCAGTAGGCAGCTTATTGAGTGATTTGCTGCAATTCGGGCTGCCGCTCGATTTTTACAATACATATGTGAGCCGAGTATCGTCGCTCACTGTGAGCGATTTGGAAGCCTGCGCGCGCACGCTGCTGGACCCACGGCAAATGATTTGGATGGTCGTCGGAGATCGAGCGGCGCTGGAAGGGCCGCTACGGGATCTGGGAATTGGGGAAATTGTGGCGACAGAGGCGTAACAATCTTAGTCTACTCTTGTTATTAATGTATTCGTTGAAGGGAATGCTTGGTACTTTGGTATCAATGAAACCGTTCTACACATTGGATGAGTTGCTGGCTCAATGTGATCCTACTGCGCCGATCAGCGACGAAGAACAAATTTGGCTTGATATGGCTCCTGTTGGGCAGGAACTATGATTCGATAACTCTGGTCAACTCACGCCGCCATAGGCGATTCTGCCGAGGACATTCTCAACGGTTCGCGCGCCCAGTTCGGTATTATCCATCAGTTCTAACGGGATCTTGCCTCCAAGCGCACGGTTTGGATGCTTGAGCCAGCTTAGTAAGCTGGAGACACCAGCAAATTCCCAAGGTGTTCAAAGATGCTTTCGAAAAGTCCGTGTGTAACAGCTCTACTTGGAATTGGGAAAGGGTTGAAAATACCGCCGCTATCAGATAAGGTGTGCGCCAGTGGTTCGCTCGTTGAATCATGTTCATTAGGACTGCCCGCACAGGCGTTTGTGATCAAGTTCCCTCCTGGATCGTAGAAGCATTCTTGCTGTAGGTGGCCAGCGGGTGTATCCTTTTGCAGATAGCCTGTTCCCCCACAGTGAAAAAAGAAACTGCCGGATGGATGGCCATAAGGTTTAAAGAGAGGATTTTGGGCACATTGGTTTTCCGTTGCTGGGCAGCTAATTGTGGGTGGCAGCGGGGTTTGATTGAACGAAGACTGCCCAGTTGGTCCCCACGGCAGCCCAGCAGCACATTCTGCGGTGGCGCATTGACAAGTACCTGATGCAAAACAACTCGGATCTGCCCCTGGCGGTATCAAGCCGAGAGCATCTATTCCGTAGATGGGATTTAGACTTACATACTCGAAAAGATTAGTGTCGGTCTGCTCACCTAAAGGATCCCGCGACAGCCATCGTCCGGTTCTGGGATCATAAGCTCTATATTGCGTTAAATACAAACCACTGTTCTGTTCATAAAACATTCCGGCATAGCGGA
>CAXUBB010000076.1:0-14928 GCA_964249105.1 uncultured Bryobacteraceae bacterium
GGGCCACGCCGCGCCGAGGAGCCGTGTGCGTGGGGCGCTGACCGCCATGCGTAAGGTTCGACGGGTTTACCAGGGCCATGTGGCGCTGGTGGGCGATGCGGCGGGAACGGTGGATGCGATTACGGGGCAGGGCATCGGGCTGGCGTCCCGGCAGGCGTTGGCGCTGGCGGACGCGCTGGTGGCCGGCGATTTGCGGCAATATGCGCGGCGGCACGCGGCCATTATGCGGCGTCCGACCTGGATGGCGGCAGGTTTGTTACTGCTGGGTGAATACGCCGGTATCCGCGAGCTTGCCATGACGGCGCTGGCGAAAAAACCTTCCCATTTCAGCAAATTGTTGGCTTTGCACGTCGGTTCCGGCTGAAGATCCCGGTTTATTGGCCCGTCTTCTGAAAGTCGGATATTTTCTGGCGGAATTGACGGGCGCGTTCGACGATGGCATCGTATTTGCGCTCGGCGACCAGCTTGGCGTCCACCAGTTCCGAGCCGACGCCCACGGCGCTGCACCCAGCCGCCAGAAAATCGGAGACGGTTTCGAGATTGACTCCGCCGGTCGGCACGAAATCGATATCGGGAAAAGGACCTTTAAGCGCTTTGATGTATTTTGCGCCTCCCAGCGCGCTGCACGGAAAGACTTTGATGCCGTCCGCTCCCGCGCTCCAGGCGGTAACGATCTCCGTCGGGGTTAAAGCGCCGGGAAAGATCGGCTTGGAATAGCGCTTCGCCAGCTCAATGGTTTTTAAGTTCAGGCTCGGCGTAACGAAAAAGTTCGCTCCCGCCAGCATGCAGGCGCGGGCGGTTTCCGGGTCTAGTACGGTTCCCGCGCCGAGGAGAATACGGTCGCCGAAGCGGTCGGCGACGTGTTCCAAAGCTTTAATTGCGCCCTTAACCGTCATCGTGATCTCGGCGCAGGGAATTCCGCCCTCGTCCATGGCCTCAACGGCCCGGATGGCCGATTCAACATCGGGAGTGCGAACGATGGGAACGATGGCGATGTTTTTGATCTGCTGCACTATGTCGGCGCTGTTCATATCCGTCTGACAAATCGTAGCGCAGACGCAAATCAATTGCCGATGGGAAGCTGGACGGAACTCTTTATCGCCTGTTTGGGATCGAGCGAGAGTTGCAGTGTAACCTGGTGTAAATTTTCGCTTTTCGGCGCGGCGGGAGCTTCGTTTTCGCCGCTCATGCCGAGGTCTTCCAGGATGCCGGAGACATAATTCTGGGTTTCCAGCAGGTTGGGAACGCCGCCCGACGCCTCGACGCGCCCGATCCCGGCGTTGTATGCGCCCAGGGCCAGCTTCAGGTCACCGCCGTACCGGTTGAGAAGTTGCCGCAGAAAAGCCGCGCCGCCTCCGATGTTCTGCCGCGGGTCAAACGGATCGGTCACGCCAAACTGCTCGGCTGTGGCCGGCATCAGTTGCATTAAACCTTGCGCTCCCTGGATCGACACGGCACAGGGCCGGAACGCCGATTCATGTCGAATCACCGACCGTAGCAAGTCCGGAGAAAGCGCCTGTTTGGATGCCGCTGCGTCAATCAGGTGGTTGGCGTCGTTTTCGTCCATCGGCGGACAGTCCAGCAGCGGCCATGAGGGCGACGGCGAAACAGGTTCTAACAATGCAATTGGCATCGCAATGGGAGTCAGCGGCGAAACAGCCATGGGCCGGACCGGCGCGCGGCGAACCGAGGCTAATTGCTTTTGCACCGATTCATGTTGCCTGTTGATCGAAGCCAGTTGCTGCTCAAGAGCTGTTGCGCTTTGCGGCGCTGCCCAGCCTGGAGCGCCGCAAACGATGACAAAAATAGCAATGCTACAGAGTTGAAGGCCCAAGAAAATCCTGATAGGGGCAATCCGCCCCTTCTTAGGAGTGTTCCGATCCCGTCCGGCGTCTCAACTGTGTTGCTGAGCGGTCTCCTTCGGCGCGGACGCTTTCTCGGTGGGCTTTGCTTCTTTTGGCTTTTCGCCGGATTCTTTGCCGTCCGCGCTCTTTTTCCCGGACTTTTCATCCTTCGGGGCGCTATTATCTTCAAACAGTTGCGCGAGTTCACTGCTGTGATATTGAACGATGATGGAAATTCGGCGGTTGGAAGGGTCCGCCGGTTTTTTTGCGAGACGGAGGTGCTGGTCCGCAAAACCTCGGACCTGCGCGATCTGCGCCGTTTGCAGTCCGCTGGACTGCATGATCCTCCGGGCGGCATTGGCCCGGTCAGCCGACAGTTCCCAATTGGTATAACCGCTGTTTCCGTAGGGTTGAGAGTCGGTGTGCCCCTCTACCAGAAGCGGGTTTTTCATGGGACCTAGCTGCTTTGCCAACTGGATCAGCAAATCCTTGCCGGTATTCGTCGGAACAGGCGAACCGCTTTCAAAGAACATGCCCTTATCGGTTTCCAGGAGTTCGATACGCAGGCCCTCGTTGGTGATGGTCATCTCCACGTGATCCTTGAGCTTCTGGAACTCAGGGGTTTTCTTGATCTCCTGCTCCAGCTTGTCTTTCAGGTTCTGCATATTTTGTTTGGTAACGGTTAAACCCGCGCCCGTGCCGGCGAGGTTCGAACCGGTTTTGCTGGCGGTTCCCGAGGGATCTCTGAAGTAGCCCCCCACCGCCTTCTGGACATTCGGGTTGGCATTCATGAGCCAGAGAACAATGAACAATGCCATCATTGCGGTGACGAAGTCGGCATAGGCGACCTTCCACGCGCCGCCATGGTGGCCGCCATGGCCGCCCTTTTTCTTAATGACAATGATTGGTTGCTGATGCGAAGCGGGCATGATTACGCTGCCTTTTCACCTTTGCAAGCCGCTTCCATTTCCTTGAAGCTGGGGCGGACTTCGGCGGGTATGGATCGCCGGGAAAACTCAACCGCCAGGATGGGCGCCGCGCCGCGAACGAAGGCGATTAGGCCCGTTCGCAGACAGTTGTAATACTGCGCTTCCGATTCGTTGATATGCGTCATGCTGGAGGCCAACGGAGACAGGAAACCATAGCATAGGAGAATTCCGAGAAAGGTTCCGACCAGCGCTGCCGCCACTTTGTGGCCGATCTCTTCCGGAGGTCCGCCGAGCGAGCCCATGGTGATGACCACGCCCAAAACAGCGGCGACAATGCCTAAACCGGGCAGAGCGTCCGCTACGGTTGTAAGCGCGCTGACTGGTTTGCCCACTTCTTTATGGTGGACTTCCAGATCCACTTCAATCATTTGATCCAGGTCGTGCGGCGATACGGTTCCGCTCAGGGCCATGCGCATGGTGTCGCAGATGAATGTCAGAGCGTGATGATCTTTCATGATGAATTCGTGCTTCTTAAAGAGATCGCTCTTGTCCGGTTCCTCGACGTGTGACTCCAGGCTGACCATTCCGCCCTTGCGGCCTTGAGAGAACAAGTCGTTCAGCATCTTCAGGGTGTTTGTATAAAGCGCTTTGTTGTATTTGCCGCCGGAAAGAATTCCGGTCAGGTTTTTCAAAATTTTGATGATGACCGGCAGCGGGTTGCCGATCAACAGCGTGCCGATGGCGGCGCCTCCGATAATGACAAGCTCGGCAGGCTGCACCAGCACTTTCATATTGCCGTGTTCCATCAGATATCCTCCGATAACGGCGCCGATCACAACTACAATCCCGATGATTGAAAACATTTATACCTCGAATGCGGTTCACTGCCATATCGTTGAGAAAGTACCAGAACTTTAGTTCTCTAGAAATCTTTGTTTGTCTTCGATGTAAATAGCGAGGACAAGAGAGTGGCAGAGAATCCATACGCGGCTTATTCCCAATCGAGCTTGGTGGGAGCAAGCCCATTACAGCTTGTGACCAGATCCTATGAAGGCGCGATCGGGGCCGTGCAACAGGCAAAGCAGTGTTTCGCTTCCGGCGATATTATGGGCCGGTCCAAGGCGATCACGAAAGCCGTGAGCATTCTCACCGAACTGATGATTTCCCTGGACCACCAAAAGGGCGGGGAAATCAGCGTGAACTTAAAGCGCCTTTACAGCTACATGCAGCAGCGCTTATTAACGGCTCACACGCAAAAGATAGAGGAGCCGCTCATTGAAGTCGTGGGGTTGTTGTCGAATCTGCTGGAAGCCTGGAAAACTGTTGAGCTGAAATCCCGCGCTGAATCCGTCTCCGGCACGAGTCAAGCTTTGATTCCCGCGCCGGAAGCGGAAGACCGCGCGGTGGAATACGGCGGTTATTTCTCTGAGGCTCGCGGCGGAAGCATGCTGGGTGAAAGCTATTCGTTCTGAGCGCCGCACGTTGACTTTTCAGTCAAATAAGGGAAAACCGTCATCCGCAACTTGGCCGCGCCGTACGGAATCAGCCGCAAGGTTTGAAGCGCGTCTTCCGATTTGACCGGACTTAACGGAACAGGACCGGCGGAGTTCTCGCGCATCGTCCATTGCGGCAGTTCGCGGCCTTTTACCTCCAATGAGACGGCGGGCTTCTGAACGCTAAACGGAACGGCGCCCACGGCGCTTTCGATCGCCTTCGCCTCACAGTTACCCAGTTCAACCGCATAGTTCCAGGGAGACAGCGGCTGAATTTGCCAGTCCGCTGATTTCTCCGCATAAGTTTTCAGCTCCTTCCATTGCGCCTGAATCGGGAGCGAGAATACCAAAGATCCCTGTTCGAACACGGCTGCGTTTTGATACCAGTGAGTCACGCGGGGCGACATTTGGAAATTGACCTCCACCGCATCGCCGGACTTCCAAGCGCGGCGGAGCGTATAAAACGATTTCGAAAAATCGCAATCCGCTTGCATCGTGCCGTTGCCTTCCGGATTCTTACAGCTTGGTTTGGGTAGTTCCGACTTCTGCCCGTTCACAGTGACCGTGCCGCCTTCCGCCCAACCTGGAATTCGCAACTGGAGCGGGAAGCGGGCGGGCCGGGACAATTGCACGGTAAACCGGACTGTCCCACGAAAAGGATATTCGGTTTGTTCGGTAACCGCCACATCGACGTCCTTGAGCGTGGTATGAACCTGGTTGGGAGCATAGGCCATTGCAACTAGCCCCGCAGCGGGGCTTGCCATCCAAAGGCTCGATACAAATTTCGGCCAGCCCTGGTGAAGGTTGGCGGTGCAGCAGCCGAAGTTCGGTTCAAGACCAAATAAGTTTGAGTCATCGCCGTTCGTGGACCATTGCCGACGGGCGCGGGTGCAGGCAATCTGATTCGGTTGCTGATCGTATTGGTGCGACCACATGTCGTCGGAAATCGTCCCCGGCAGCGCGTTGTAAGCAACCTTTTCCAGGCGATCTCCAATGCGCGGATCGCCCAGCACCGCGAACGCTTCCTCGAAGGAGAACATGGTTTCCACCACCGCGCAGAGTTCAATGCCTTGCGAGGGATCGATGCCCGCGAGATGCTCATCGCCGCTGAACATGCCGTTCGGCAAGCCATGATACTTGTCGAGCATTTCGAGTTGACGGTCAAAGGCTTTCCGGTCTCCTTCGTTGCCCGTCAAAAGCCACCACACAGGCGCTGCTTTCAACGCCATGGCGTTATTTACTCCGTGCGTTTGCATGGCCGGGTCAGGCGGCGGACCTTGATGCGGCGGTCCTAGAATGGCTTTTGTGATCTTCTCCGTATATTTGAAATCCGCGAACTGTTTCTCCCAATCGTAGCCCTGATCGTGCAACAGACGAATCAGTTTCAGCAGGTCCTGATCGCCGGTACGGTTGTACAGCCAAACTACTGTATATGCGTTGTCCTGCCAGCGGTATTTGCCCCAGTCGCGCAGAGGCCGCGAAGGAAGTTCTTTCAACTCATAGGCGAAGTATTTGTTCATGAGCGGAATGACGCGCGCATCACCCGTGACTTCCTGATATTGCGTCAAGACCTTCAGCATGACCATACGCGGCCACCAGTCGTCATTGCTGGTCGGACCGATCTGCCCGTTCGGTTGCTGGTGCGTGAGCGTCCAATCGACCCACTTTTTGGCTTTCTCGATCAGCGTGGGATTTTGCAGTTGATAAGCAAGGGGCAATAAGCCATCGAGATAGTAAGGGCCGCGCTCCCATGACTCGCCCGTTCCACCGAGCCAGCCACTGTTGCCTCCGACATCCTTCCAGAATTCGTCGAGGTGCCCGGTGAGACCCGCAGCCTGAATTTGCAGTTGATCTTTCAACCATCCCTGCGGCTTCACCGCGCCGAGAGGAAGCGGATTGAAGGCATTTTGCCGTAAGGGGGCACGGTTTGGAATCGCCGCTTGCTGGGCGGCGACGGCGTGTCCTGCGGGCAGTGCGCCCCCCAACAGAAAACAAAAAATTATGGCGTAGTTAGTTCCGCGAAGAGGCATATAAAACAAAAGAGCGGGAGGCCAGGCTTCCCGTTGCGACCTGACCGCGCTTTCTATCCACCCACTTATACAATATGCCGAACGCGGTCAGGAATCATCCGGCTTGGCTCTTAGTGTTATAAGATAACGGCACGTATGCTTCAGGAATCCATGCAAACAGGTAAGATCAACCGGTACTTATACTTAGGCTTGTGCTGTCTCCTTCTCAACCTGCTGATACCAGCAGCGCAGGGCCAGTTCAGCGGCGGTATCGAAGGAAATGTAACGGACCCGAGCGGAGGCGGCATTGCGAATGCGAGCATCACGCTTGTCAATACAGCTACGAATGTTTCCCAGAAGACCACATCAGGAGCGGACGGAAATTATCGGTTTGTCAGTTTGGCTCCGGGCAGCTACAAAATTTCGGGTACCGGCTCGGGCTTTCAAACGACGACCATTAACATCACCCTTACCACCGGCCAGACTTTGAACGTGCCCATCTCCTTGCAGGTGGCCGGCACCTCCACTGAGGTCGAAGTCACCGCTGCCGCTCCGGTTCTCGATACGGCTGAAACGAGAAATGAACAAACAGTGCAGCAGAAGGAACTGAACGCCGTCCCGCTCTCCGGCCGCAACATGATCGCCTTAGTGACTCTCGCCCCTGGTGTTACCGGGCGCGGTTTATCAGGCAGCGGTGTTCAGGGCGCCTCGGGCGATAATTTCTCCACTGAGCAATCGGTCGATGCCAGCGCCAACGGACGCAGTTCCAATGCCAACATGTACGTGGTCGATGGGCTGGATGTCACCAGTAACATCCGGCCAGGCGTAGTCAATTTAAGTCCCAATCCGGACTCCATTCAGGAAGAGACAACGTCCGTTAATACGTTTTCGAGCGAGTACGGTCGAGGCAGTTCGGTTGTTTACACCATGACAACCAAGTCCGGCTCCGATCAGTTTCATGGCCTGGCCAGCGATTATTTTACGTATCAAGGTTTCTATGCCGGCACGGAGTTCACAAAGAACTATCTTCCGTTTCACTCGAACAATGTTTCAGGGAATATCGGCGGCCCCATTTGGAAAAATAAGCAGTTCTTCTTTTTCTTTGGCGTCGAGCCGCTCCGTTCTTCGCAAGCCGCGGTGAACTCGGTTGTCTACGAAAGTCCGCAGTTCGTGTCCTTCGCTCAGCAGGCGTTTCCCAACACCTTGGGGACTCAGGTTCTCTCGACATACCGCCCCTCCGCGGCGACGACCACCGGCGTCGCGCAAACCGCGTCGCAAGCGTTTCAGGGGTGCGGCACGGCGGCGGCAGCTTTCATTCCGTGTAGCCTGCCTGTACTCGACAACGGGGTACAGAGTTCGACAGCCGCCCGCGATGCCATTCAATATAACGGTCGTGTTGACAAATACTTCAAAAACGACCGGCTCTACGGCGACTTCTTCCTGACCCGTCTTAATACGGGTACCGCGAATATCCGGCCTCAGTTTGCAACAACCAATTCCTTTTACACGAATGCGGTAGGAGGAAATTATACTCACACTTTCACGCCGACAACACTGAACGAAATTGCATTCAGCTACTTAACCGTGGACGGCACGAACAATGATACGGGCGATTTCCGGGTACCGACTATTAACGTGACGGGTCTCAACACTCCCGGTGTCGCCAATTTCGGCGCCGGAAGCGGCTTTGCTCAAGGCGAGTTCATTCAGCACAATTACCATTGGCGCGATGTTCTGACGCATATTGGCGGTACGCATACCATCCGGGCCGGGTACGACGGCTGGCACGGCGACGACATTGCCCTGTTTGCTCCGGTTCATACCTTGCCAACCTATCAGTTCAACAGCTTGCTCGACATGGTGCAGGATCGGGTCTACACGGAGGGCAATTTGACGTATAACCCGCTCACGGGTCAGCCGCAACCCGGCCAGTATGGATACCAAACCACCACGGGCGGCGTATTCATGGAAGACACCTGGAAAGCCCGGCCCAATGTGACTGTGAATTACGGCATTCGCTGGGATGATTTCGGCAATCCGCATCCGAAGCTACCCGGCACCGTGCTCGCTAACTTCCACCTCGGCCCCGGCAGCACCTTCAGCCAGCAGGTGGCCAACGGCTATATGCAGCAGCAGGGCCATGTCCTGAATGAGGATCTCTGGCAGACCTTCGCGCCTCGCATCGGTATTGCCTGGGACCCGGCCGAAAACGGAAGCTGGGTGATTCGCGGAGGCTTCGGTGTCTACCATGACATGCCGACGCTTGGAAATTTGGAGAACGGCCTGAACGGCAATCCTCCCGGTTTCATTACTCCCACTTTTTACAACGACGGAAGAACGGCTGCGCCTATTTTTCAGCTCGGAACCAATGCAGCGAAGCCCGCAGGATTTGTTTATCCGGCGCTCCCTGCCCAGAGTCTGGATTCACATGGAGGACTTCCCGGCGTGCAAAGCGGCGGCGGCGCGGTCGATGTGAATTTAACGGTTCCGACCACCTTTAATTACACGGCAACGCTGGAGCACAAACTCGTTAGTAATCTGGTGGGCAGCATCGGTTATGCGGGGTCGAATTCCCACAATATCATTACAGGCTACGGCCAAACCGGAAATACGGCGTATGGCCTGAATATCAACGGTTTCGCCGGTGACTTGATTCAGAGCGGTGGAACCACGCCCCGGCGCTTATTATCAAGCTTCGGCACGCTGAACTATCAGACCAACGCCGCCATAGCCCGTTATAATGCGCTGATTACCAGCCTGCGCGGCAGGCTTCTCAAAGATTCATTAGTGTTTAGCGCTTCTTATACCCATTCCGTTTCGAAAGACGACAGCCAGTACTATCCGTCGTATCCCGGCATCTCGCAGTATTATGGATACTCGAACTGGGATGCTCCCGATCGCTTCTCGCTGCTCTTGAACTATCAATTGCCGAGTTATCACGGCGGCAGCGGCTTGGTCGGTCGCGTGACGGGCGGCTGGTCGATCAGCTCGACCGTTTCGGTTCAGAACGGTAATCCGTTCAATGTTTACACCAGCGCTCCTTTCGCCGGGGTCAAGAATGCAGCCGGTCAGGTCATTGCGTATGCGCCGAATAGCGGCGATTACAACGCCGACGGACTCAACTTCGATTTTCCGAATATCGCCAACTATACGCTGCCCACCAGCAGAACCGCTTATCTGAGCGGCTTGTTTCCCGCAGGCAGCAACATCGTTCAGCAACCTACCTTCGGGCAGGAAGGCAACGAGAAATACAACAGCTTCCGCAATCCCGGATTTGCGCAGGTCGATGCGGTTCTTATCAAAGACACAAAGCTCGCGGAACGCGCCAATTTGCAACTGCGTTTCGAGTTCTACAACGTCTTGAATCACCCCAACTTGCAAGGCGTAAACACCGATCTTTCCAACGGCAGTTTCGGCAAATCCACCGCTCAGTACACGCCGCGCTATCTCCAGATTGGGGCGCGCATCACGTTCTAACTTTTCGCTTATTGGTGCGGCGCAACCGGTTCCTGTGCTTCCACCAAACGATACTGTCCCGTGACGTCATCCCTTTGGCGTTGCGTGATTTTCGCCTGCGCCAATTGCTTGATAAGAGCGGGAACATCTTCGTTCTTGACGGCCTTTCGCGAAACCTGTATCAGATGATAAATCGCCGTCTGGTTCGCGGGATCTGCTTTCAGCACGGCCTGAAACTGTTCACCAGCAAGCCGCAGTTGATTATCTTGCAGGTACAGGCTCCCCAACAGATTCCGAGCAGCGGCAAAATCAGGTTTTAGATGGACGGCCATGGATGCCGAAGCCAGCGCTTCCCGGAACTCCGCCGTCCCTGGTCCGGCGCCCATCTGTTTCAGCGTTTCTGCCTTCACATAGTGCAGCATCGGGTCCTGAGGATTGCTTTTTAGCTTTGCGCGCGCCAACTGCAGCGCCTTGTCCAGATGGCTGTTCTGTAATTCGGCCAAGCTGGCGGCGGCGCCGCTGACTCCTTCCTCCCCGCCCAGATGGTCCGCGTGATCGAAATCGCTCTCCGCTTTGGCGAAGTCGCCTAGTTGGCCCCAGAGAACGCCTCGGGCCACATACAACTTGGCGGATCGGGGCAATTGCGTGAGGCCCGCATTGAGCATGTCAATCCCGACCTGAAAGGAAGCGTGATCGAAACACAAATCGGCGAAATGGAGATAGTAGGTCTCGTTTTTCGGTTGGGCCAGAATGGCTTTTCGCAGCAATTCCACGGCGCGCGGGGTGTTCCCCGACAGTTCGTAAGCCGCGGCAGCCAGGTCCAGCGCCTCCGGTTCGACCGAGGCGGCGTTCAGAACGGGCTTGAGGATCGCGACCGCCTCGGCGGCTTTCCGGCGAGACATTTCAGCCGACGCCAAATTGTAGCGAGACCACCATTGGTTCGGTTCGAGAGTGACTACTTGCGCTAGAACGGCAGCGGCTTCGTCCGGTTGGTCACGTTTCAGCAGACATTCGCCGTATTGAGTGAGCGCGTCCGGTTTGGCCGCGATGATGTTTAGGCTCTGGCGATATTGCGCGATCGCTGTTTGGCAGTTTCCCTGTTTGTGGGCCAGAGCGGCCAGCATGGCATGGCTGATCTGGTCGGCCGGCTCGATTTTCACAATACGCTCAAGCGTTTTTTCAGCCTCCACATCGCCGCTTGCATACTCCAACTGCGCCTCGGCTTTGAGCGCCGGCAGATAGTCAGGCTTTGCCTCAAGCGCCGACCGATAATTTCGAAGCGCCTCCGCTTTGTTCTTCAGGCCCTCATTCGCCATGCCTTCGAGCATTGGGATACGAGGATCGAGGGCATTTTGCGCCTTGAGCGCCTTGGCCAGGATCAAAGCTTTCTCGTAATCTTGCGCCCTCAGCGCGGAGATTAACGGTTGCAGATCAGCCGCACCCGCCAGCGGCGATGCAAGCAGGGCCACGGACCACAGCAAGAGAATTGCTCCACGCATGACGCTCATAAAACACACGTATCACAGTGTTGCCGTTACGATGCGGTATTTTATCTGCGGATGCTACGACTCTTGATTTCTTGCTTTGCGCTGTCCGGACTGATAGCGGTTTCGCCGGCGGCGGCGGTTCACGATGACGCTTATTTTCCTCCGCCCGACAGCGCCGGTGGATGGCGCATATTACGAGGTGAAGGTCCCGTCCGCAAGAGCGCCGGCCTGGATCTTCACAAGCTTGACCAGGCGTTTGAGTATGCGCAGCGGACCAGTCAGCACGGCGGTTTACTGGTTGTGCGTCATGGCTGGCTCGCTTACGAAAGATATTACGGGAAGGGAAACCGGGAAGCCAATCCCGCCATGGCGTCGGTGGGAAAGGCTTATACCAGCATTGCGTGCGGCATTATGCTCCGGGAAAAGCGCGACGCGATTCCCGAAGGGTTGGAACAGAAGGTGTTTACCGAAAAGTATCTGCCCGAAGCCTTTCCTTTGGACGATCCTTCCAAAGCAGATATCAAACTCGGGCAGCTTCTCACGATGGCGGCGGGCTTGCACGGGGAAGGCGGCAATCCGGGATTCGTTCATGGTGAACTGGTGAAGCTCCAGCCTGCGCCGCCCGCAGATCACTCCCTGGGGCAGGATCTGAGCGCCTTACGAACGCCGATGTGGACCAATCCGGGCGGAGGTTATTCTTACGCCTCTTCGTCGCCTCATATCGCTTCAATTGTTTTGCGCCATTTAACGGGAATGGAGATGCAGGCTTACATCGACGAACGACTCGCAAAGCCGATGGGATGGGGGCGCTGGACGTACGCCTTGCATCACGGCGCTGTGACGCTCCCTCACACGCCGGGTGGAGGCGACATTGCGGTTCACTCAACGGACGCTGTTCGATTCGGATATTTGCTGCTCCATGGAGGCCGATGGAACAACAAACAGTTGGCACCTGCTGAGTACGTGGCGCTCTGCGGGCGGCCTTCGCCGTATGATCCGCACGCGCCGTTCAGCTTAATGTTTGAGGTCAATGCGGATGGCCATGTGGTGGGATCGCCGCGTGATGCGTTCTTCAAGTCCGGCGCGGGCGGCTTTGGAATCATCGTGGTGCCGTCACTGGATCTGGTTGTGTACAAAATGGCAGGCGATGACGCGCAGTACGATCCGGCACGCACCGGGCTGCCGCAAACTTATCAATATGACGGGTCGCGAGATGGCTGGAAACCGGCCCCTCGAAGCCAGTTTAGCGACGGGCCGATTGGCACGGATGACGGCGTCAGGCGGGTACTTGAGATGGTCGCTGCGGCTGTTATTGATTAACTAACCATGAGTAAGGGCAGTTGAATATTTGCCGTAATTGAGATAACATTATAGACGCATCGGTTTTATACTCCAGGAGGCACATTGCCATCCGTCTTAGTTCGCCGGATTCTCCCCGCCTTTGTTTTTTGCGCCGGTTATCTGCTGTCGTGCTCCACTATATTGAGCGCTGCCGGCGCTCCGTCGAGACCACTTTGGTCATTGCAACCTGTTGCGCACCCTGATGTTCCCGTTGGTCTTACAAAGTCGCCAAATCCCATTGACGCGTTCGTGGCAGAGAAGTATAAGGAGAAGGGTTTGCAGCCGGTTGCGCCTGCCGATAAGCTCACGCTGCTGCGGCGCGTATACTTCGACCTGATTGGGATTCCTCCCACGATCGCCGAACAACAAGCATTTCTGCGGGACCAGTCTCCAAACGCGTATGGAAAGGTAGTGGAGCGCCTTCTGGGGAACGAGCAATACGGGGTACGCTGGGCGCGGCATTGGCTGGACGTGCTCCGTTATACGGACTTGGATGGGCTGGATGGGTCGGTCATGCCGGCGGCCTCCGGCATTTATCTGTGGCGGGACTGGATGATTTCAGCTCTGAACCACGACATGTCCTACGACGACTTTGTCAGAGCGCAAATTCTGGGGAACCGGTCAAAAGAGCATACCAAAATGACCGCCACGGGGCAGCGCGTCCGGGTCGAGGCCAATCCCGAGGATGCGTTCGCGCTCGGATTTCTGGCGCGCGGCGCGGTAACTCCGGAAAATCAGGACCAGGATATCGCCATCTCCGCCGTCGAGACGGTTTCGAGCGCTTTGATGGGAATGACGGTAGCGTGCGCAAAGTGCCATGACCACAAATTCGATCCCATCAAGCAAACTGACTTTTATGCCATGAAGGCCCTGTTTGATCCTTTAGTGGTGAAAAAGGTAGAAATGGCGACCCCGGCCGAGATCTTCAAAAACGGGCAGCAGTTAGAGGAGTACAACAAGAAGAAAGCTCCGATAGAGGAGGCCATTGAGACGCTGATCGCGCCGTACCGGAAGCGGCTGTACGACGAGCGCGTGGCCATGCTCACTCCAGACGTCCAGGCCATTATTCGCAAGCCGGAAAGGGAACGCACGCCGGCGGAGGTGAAAACCGCGGACGACTACTTTCCCGTTCTGCGTATTGATCCCTCCAAAATTAAAGAGGCCATGCCGCCCGAAGACAAAGCCCGGTATGAGGCTTTGCTGAAGCAGCAGTCGGCATTGCATCCGCCTCCGGATCTGCCTTCTTATTGGACCGTGGAAGAAGACAAGATTCGGCTCGGAGAAAAAACATACATTCTTACCACCGGAGATCCGAAACGCCCCGAAAAGGACAAACCGGTGGAGCCGGGATTTCCGTTCCAACCCCAAAATGCGGATTTCCGCGAGGGGCGACGAGAGGCGCTCATTGACTGGCTGACCGCGCACGACAACCCGTTGTTCGCGCGCGTGGCTGTCAACCGTATCTGGGCGTGGCACTTCGGCGAGGGTCTGCAGCGTGTGCCGAGCGACTTCGGCCTGCTCGGGGGCAAGCCGAGCAATCCGAAGCTACTGGATTACTTGGCGTCCGAGTTTGTCGCCCATAACTACAGCATGAAGTGGCTTCATCAGTTGATCGTCACTTCGGACACGTACAAGCTGGCATCCAGAGCGGACACCAAGGGGGAAGAGCTTGCCGCAAACGAGAAAGCAGACGCGAACGACCGCTATCTCTGGCATTTCCGTTTGCAACGGCTGGATGCCGAACCCGTCTGGGATAGTATTTTGTATGACGCGGGAGACCTCGATCTGTCCGTCGGAGGCAAATCGTTTGAGCTACCGTCCGCTCATCCGGTAAAAATTGATCCGGCTTTTGTGCTGCGCCACGCAAGTTTTGACACGCATGCGAACAGGCGCGGGCTGTATATGATCCGCGGCTATTTGCCGAATCGTGACGTAATGCCCAATTTTCTGACAGCTTTCGACGCCGACGATGGCCGCGTGCCGTGTCCCATGCGCGGTCAAACCGTCACTGCGCCGCAGGCATTATTCATGATGAACAATGAACTGGTTGCGAAAGAGTCGGCGCGACTGGCGCGGCGAGTTCTGAAGCAGAGCGCTGGAAACATTCCGGTCGCAATTAATCTGGCCTACAAGACCACTTTGGGACGTACGCCGAACCCCAGCGAAACGCGGCAGGCACTGGCGTATGTCGGGAACAACCCGGAGCGCATGAAGGGCTTTGCGTGGATGCTGTTTAACCTTGATGAATTTTTGTATGTGAGGTGAGGCGTGAGTAATCTTCGCCAGCTCTATCCCTGCGGCAAAATCGCCCGCCGGAGATTTCTAACTCAAACAGCGATCGGTTTCATGGGGTCCGCGCTGGGCTCCCT
>CAXUBB010000077.1:0-7154 GCA_964249105.1 uncultured Bryobacteraceae bacterium
AGCCTGGCTAGCGCGCTTGCTTGGGGTGCAAGAGGTCCCGGGTTCAAATCCCGGCGGCCCGACCATTTGCCGGTAACTACCGGCATGTGTAAGGGGAGGCGACCGCCAGCCACTCTCCCCAGCCGTTCCCTTTGTCCGTAGCTACAATTGAGACTTTTGCCGCAGGCTTCAACTGTAAGCGCCAGAAGGCCCACTGCTGGTTAGTATTGTGGAGCGTCAGATCGACAAGAGCTGTGCCGGTCGCGGCGTCTTTAACAACCACCGACACACGATCGCCTACCGGCCCGTGGATCACCGGCAGAATCATGCAGCCGTTTGCCGGAGCGGAAAAGACAGAAGAAGCGATCGTGCCGGTATTGGCATCGGAACCAGCCCAACTACTTTGAATCGACGTGGCTATCATGCGGGAGCTGATATGGAGGGGGATCAAACCCGGCGTCCCTCCCACATCGGATCTCCATTCCAGGGACTTCATGGGAGCGCCCAGATTAGCGGCAGAAGCGATCCCGACCGGTGCAACGCTTATCGAGCTGAAAAGCGGAAACAGGTTCCTCTTTCGAGGATCAACAACATAGGCGGAAACGGCGGCGGGTTTTAACTTTTCAGATATGAAGCCAACCCAGCCAAAAGGAGAAGGATTGGTCAAAGAGCGCACTGCAATGGGAAATCCTGCTGGAATACGGCTGCCGAAGCCGACAATCTTGCCGGAACTGTCGGTGAGCACTATCCACTGGTACTGCGACTTCCATTGCGAGAGATCTGCCCATCCAGTCACCTGCAGACCTGACTCGATGGGTATGATTTCCGTAATGGCGCCCGGCATGGAGTTCCGGATCGGCGCGAATGAACTCACGGGTTTACCCAGCCAATTGCCGCGAGAGTAGCTATAGATGGATCGCTTTTCTTGCTGAAGAATGGGAAGGCCGACGGAAATGGTAGGCAGATCAGGGTAGATGCTAAGCAAAAGGCTTTTATCCCTGAGACCGTCTTCAACGCTGAGAGCGGCCATCTGCCCTTGCGCAAAGAAGTCCGCGTTTGCGCCCAGCCACGGATCGAGCTTGGGCAGATAAATAAAAAGAAAGGCAACAAAGGCGGTCGCCAGCAGATAACCGACTCGCTTAGGCCAGCGGGCGCTCCACGCAACCCACAAGCAAAAAAGCACGAAAACGCCCCAGTTCATCTGGGGAACTGTGACATAACGAGGCGCTTTGGCGGCGTTAAACTGCCAATCCGCGGGGTCCATGCGCCCTGCCGCGGTGATCAAAGCCGTTAACAGGGTAAATACGTAGTAGCCCAGGAGAATAATGGCAGGCGGCAGGAGGTGAAGCCGTTTGCGTGTCGCGATCAGGGAGAGCGCCGCGGTTCCCGCAAGACTGAAGAGGCCCACTGTAAGGCCGAAAACCGGCGTTTTCATCCCGCCAAAAGGCATGCTGAGATACGACGCAACAAAGCCCACCGAAGAGAATGGATGCACAAAAAAGTTCCGGAGATTGAGCGTGTCGGCGGTGTGATACTTGACAAAGTACAAAGCCAAATTGACCACTGCCGAACCTGTGAGGATGGTTAGTTGAGTTTTGTTCAGCCGCAAGAAAAACGCCAGACAAACAATGAGGGGCCAGAGGACGAGCGCATTGCCTGAAGAGTATGTTGCGACCGTGGCCGCAATCATCGTTCCTACCATGGGCAGGTTGGACTTCGAGCCGCTGATACGGCTCAGAAAAACAAAAGAGCAAGCCGCGGCGCATTGCATTAATGTCCATTGCAAAAGAAAAGGAGCCGCGAGCACATTGACAGATCCTTCCCAAAGCACGACGATGCCAGCCAGCATAAACGCGACAGAACGTTCGAACCCGGAGAGGCGGCGGTCAGCCAGAACCGCCGAAGAAAGAGCAATCCATGTCGCAAGGTAACAAAGAAAACTCACAATGAGAGGAAGAATCAATCGCCCGTGCCACCAGAGCATGTCGGCCGCAAAGACCAGCTCCGGAAAAACAATTCGATGGTCATTATGTTGAACCCAGAGAACGCTCCAATGAGACGATTGGTAGGCGCTTAGATTAAGCACAACCCGCCAGTAATCCCACATCGGCATGGGAGTGTAATAATTGACGATTCGCTGAATGGTATGTACCGTATTGCTGACCAGCCAAACGGCTAAAGCGATGAATACGCACGGATGCAGGTAAACGTGTGCTGTCGGCTCAAACCGCTTTTGAAGCATTTTGATCCAGGCAAACTGGCGTGGAACTGTGGGCGATTGCGTGTCCATGCGTCCGGTGGGAGAAATCTGAAATTGGAGTGTAGCAGGATCGTGCCCCCGCCTGAAGGAATCCAGGGCGTCAGACGATACTATATTTCTTAGTTAAGGTTGACCATACTGTGAAAAAAGCGTTGATAACCGGCTCTTGCGGCTTGATCGGTTCGGAGGTGAGCATCCACCTGGGCAGAAGCGGATTTCAGGTTTTCGGAGTTGATAACAATGAACGCGCTGTTTTCTTCGGACCGGAAGGTGATACGAGCTGGTCACTGCGGCGGCTGAGGACCGAAGTTCCTGGTTATGAGCACTACGGCATTGACATTCGGGACCGCCAGGGTGTTCTCGCCTTATTAAAAAAGATCCGGCCCCACGCGATTGTGCATACCGCCGCCCAACCCTCGCATGACCGCGCCGCCGCTATCCCGTTTGCCGACTTCGATACGAATGCCGTGGGAACTCTGAATTTGCTCGAAGGAGCGCGGCAAGCCTGCCCGGAGTCGCCCTTCGTGCATATGTCAACCAACAAGGTTTATGGCGATCTGCCGAATACGGTCGCGTTAAAAGAACTGGACACTCGTTGGGACTACGACGACCCTCAATACGAAAACGGGATTCCGGAGACGTTTTCCATCGATCAGTCCAAGCACTCGTTATTTGGCGCTTCAAAGGTAGCGGCGGATGTCATGGTTCAGGAGTATGGGCGCTACTTCAACATGCCGACCTGCTGTTTGCGGGGCGGATGCTTAACGGGACCGAACCATTCCGGCGTGGAGTTGCACGGGTTTCTGAGTTATCTGGTGCGGTGCAATATCGAAAACCGGGAGTACAAGATTTTCGGATACAAGGGCAAGCAGGTCCGAGATAATATCCACTCGGAGGATGTTGCCCGTTTCATTCAGGCTTTCATTGGGTCGCCGCGCTGCGGCGAGGTTTATAACATTGGGGGAGGCAAGGAAAACTCATGCTCCATTCTGGAAGCGTTCGGGATGGTGGAACGTCTCACAGATAATCCGCAACGCTTCACTTATAGGGAAGAGAATCGGATTGGAGACCACATCTGCTACTACAGCGACCTCCGCAAGATGAAACAGCATTTTCCGCAGTGGCGCATTACCAGATCTTTACCGGATGTGTTTGGGGAAATCGTGCAGTCCTGGCGGGCGAGGCTTCCTCAACTGGCGTGCGCGGTTGCCGGTCAGTAGAATGAAGGTTCTCATTACCGGCATCTGCGGTTTTGTCGGAAACCGGTTGGCGCGCGCTTTGCGGGAGCGGTTGGCGGACGTCGAAATCACCGGCATCGACAACTTACTGCGGCCAGGTTCCGAAATCAACCGTCAACAATTGGCCGAGCGTGGAATTCGTTTTGTGCATGGCGACCTTCGCATGCGCAGCGATGTGGAGTCCCTTCCCGCTTGCCGGTGGGTGATCGATGCCGCAGCCAATCCAAGCGTGCTGGCCGGTGTTGACGGCAAATCCAGCCCCCGGCAATTGAATGAGCACAATCTGGCGGGAACCTTGAATGTTCTGGAGTACTGCCGCCTCCACAAAGCGGGTTTGATTTTGTTAAGCACCAGCCGAGTTTATTCCGTTCGAGATCTGGCGGAACTTCCGGTTCTCGAACACAAGGGAGCTTTCGTTTTGAACGAAACGTGTTTGAACCTGCCTGGCGTAACAACAAGCGGAGTCAGGGAGGATTTCTCAACGAAACCGCCGGTCTCTCTTTACGGAGCGACCAAGCTTGCTTCCGAGGTGATGGCCAGTGAGTACGGCTATACATTCGATTTCCCAGTCTGGATTAATCGCTGCGGCGTGCTTGCGGGAGGAGGGCAGTTTGGAACAGTGGAGCAAGGAATCTTTTCGTATTGGCTGCACGCCCATGCGTCCCGGATGCCCCTTCGCTATATCGGATTCGGCGGCAAGGGATACCAGGTGCGGGATGCATTTCATCCCGACGATCTGGCGGATTTAATTGCAATTCAAATCAAACGAGATCCTCCGGCGAATGCAATCTTCAATGCGGGCGGTGGTCCGAACAATGCTATGTCATTAGCTCAGCTAACAGAGTGGTGCGACGCGCATTTTGGCGCTCATCGGCCTGCAGAGGACGGACGTCCGCGCGCCTTTGACATTCCCTGGCTGGTGATGGATAGCAGTCGCGCCTGCCGCGAATTAGGCTGGAGTCGCCAGCGTTCTTTGCCGTCCATACTGGACGAAATCGCCGAGCATGTGCGGGCGCATCCGGACTGGCTGAAACGCTGCAATCCGTTATGAAACCATCAAAGCTGCCGCAAGCAATTGGCGGCAACGCCGAGCCGCTTCACCTCCTCAGTGTTGTGATTCCAGCGCGGGATGAGGAGGGCTGCATTGCCTCCACGGTGGAACACCTGTTTGTGGAACTGCGGCTCCACGGTATTCCGCACGAAATTGTAGTCGTGGATGACGGCAGCAAGGATGGAACCTGGCGGAAGCTTCTCGAGGCGCGTGAACGCATCCCGACGCTGAACCCTGTTCAGAACACGGGTTTGCACGGCTTCGGAAGAGCCATTATCCATGGCTTCGACTATATGAACGGAGATGCCGTTACGGTCATGATGGCGGACGAATCGGACGATTGCCGCGATGTTGTCCGCTACTGGCAATTGTTGAATGAGGGTTGGGATGCCGTGTTCGGATCTCGTTTCATCCGAGGTGGAGGAGTGATCGATTACCCTTGGGTGAAGCTGAAAATCAATCGGCTGGCCAACTTCTTCATTCGCGTGATGTTCAACATCAAGCTGAACGACACAACAAACGCTTTTAAAGCGTACCGGCGTTCCGTGATTGACGGCTGCCGCCCGCTGTTATCTCCGCACTTTAATCTCACGGTAGAGATCCCTTTGAAGGCAATTGTGCGCGGCTATAATTGGACCGTCATTCCGATTACCTGGCGTAATCGGCGGAGCGGTGTGCCGAAGCTGAAGATTAAAGAGATGGGAAGCCGATATCTATTCATCTGCGCTTACGTGTGGCTGGAAAAATACTTCAGCCGTGGGGACTACCGCAGGCCAAGCTAATGTTGAACGCTGGCGAGGTTGAAGCCTTCCTGCATCGTTTTCAGGGCTGCCTGGATTTGCGGATCAATTTGCGCGTGAACCTCATCTCCCTTGGCGACTCCTTGCGCTTGAGTCACTAACTCCTCCTCCAATCGGTGGCTCATCCAGGCGCGCTCCTGGCTCCACTCGGCGACGCCCGGTTGAATCTGCCGTTCCGACAAAAATACTTTGAACTCATCAATTACTTCGGAATTAACGGAAAAGTGATCCGGTAAGGGAGAATGCTTGCCCAGGTATTGCGTGGCAAAGGAGGTAATGGCCCCGCTCCCATCCAGCACGGCTTCCAAACGCGTCAAGAGCGGATCACTCACGCGCACATCCGGTTGAATACCGCCCCCGCCCGTGACCACACGTCCGCCATCAGTTTTGTAAACCGGACGGTTGCTGGAGGGAGAATCATGAAAGGTTCCGGAGAGCGCGGAATTTTGGAGCGGGTGCTGAATGGAGCGTCCGCTCGGCGTGTAATAGAAAGCTGTGGTGATCGCTAACCCCGCGCCGCCCGACAAAGGCAGCACGCTTTGCACAAGTCCCTTTCCATAACTGGTCTCTCCCACGATGGCCGCGCGATCGTGATCTTGTAGCGCGCCGGATAGGATCTCGGACGCGCTTGCTGTTTTCCCATTAATAATGACGGCGAGTTTGAATTTATAGGGTGAAGCGGTAGGGGGAACATCGGCGGTCTGCATCGCGCTAGTGCGTCCTTTTGCGGTGAGAATTCTTTGGCCGGGCCGCAGCATCATGGAGGCCACCTCCAGCGCCGCAGAGACAACTCCTCCAGGGTTATTGCGCAAATCCAAAACCAAGCCGTGCAGCGAGGACCCTCCCAGCTTCTCCACTGCATCCCGAAACTGCTTGGCGGTCTGCAAGTCCCAGCTTGCAACGCGAACATACCCGTACCCGCCTTGCAGGGAAAAAGCGCGGTCCACGCTCGGCGAGTCCACCAGTTCTGGCGTAAGCGAAAACTGAAGAATCCTGGCGGCTCCTTCCCGCCGGACAAAGGCCGTGATCTTCTGCTGCCGGGCTTGGGTCAGCAATTGAATAATCTGCTCCGGCTCCAGTTCCCTGATCGCGATATTGCCGATGGCGACCAGTTCATCGCCTGGTTGAATGCCCGCTTTACTGGACGGAGTGCCGGGAAAAGTCTGCAAAAAGATAACCTGCCCCGGCAGGATCGACACAATACTTCCAAAGCCTTTTTGCTCTGACGATTCCATTTGCTTGAGCTGGTCGAACTGCCCAGGATCGAAAAACTGAGTGTGCGGATCAAGCTGCCGCAGCATGGAGGGAATCGCGCCGCCGTAAATCGTTTTATCAATGGGCTGCTGGTCCGCGCTCTGGCTTTGAACCGTGGAAAGAACATTGACAAACTGGCGCAATAACAGTTCCAACTCTCCCGCTGAACGGGCGTCAAGCCCAGGACGGGCGTGCGGCTGCGGGGGATTGGGAGGCGCTCCAATCACCGCGTGGCTGGCGTTTTTGTCGGATTGCGCCCCTACGACTCCGGCCAAAATCAATAAAGACAGGAAAATCCGTCCGGCAATGAATACAAGTTGCTTCAAAGATTTATTGTCTCTCCCGGCAAAAAACGAAAGCCACCCAAGCTGTTAGACCTGGGTGGCTTTGGAACTGTTAGGTAAACAAGCGCTTATTTACGGGAAGAAATGCGGTCCAGTTCATGAATAAACGGCTGCGCTTCGGCAGGGACTTTGGGATTGCTACTCAGGATCTCTTTATTGCTGATCTTGCTCCCATAAAGTTCGCGGTTGGAATCTTCGTCCGACGTTACCGCTGATCCGCCAATATCC
>CAXUBB010000077.1:7164-14886 GCA_964249105.1 uncultured Bryobacteraceae bacterium
GCGATCGGGAGTAAGTCAGGATCTCAGCATGGAGCTCAGCATCCGTCATGGCAGATGAATCACGGCCCACGGGACCAGCGGCAGCGGAAGCTTCTCCGCCAATCTGGAACTTGTCGCTTAGCAGGTGTTCCATGCCGTCCTTATTCATTACAAGCATAATGACATCAGTTTCTTTACCGCCAATGAGCAGCCCGAATTTACCGCCCGAGAGCCTGACGGACCCAGGCGCGCTCCAGCCGACCCCGCTCGTCTTACGGCAGGTGAAAAAGCCCTTTCCATACTGTCCGCCAACAATAAAACCGCCAGCTTTTAGATTGGGAATCACCACCACGCAGGAAGCCTTGGACATTAGATCCTGCGGAATGCCCTTGTCAGAAGCATTCATCATCTCGTGTAAGTCTGTAGTGGCGGCTTGTAGCCGCGCGGTTGCGGTCTTTTGGGCCATCGCTGGAAGGGCCACAACTGCCGCTGCCAGTATACCTGTTAATATTTTCATTTATCTCCTCTGCTAACTTTGCAGTTTTTCAGTCATCAGATGAGACGTACTGAGACGAAAAGAGTAGCAACCGGAGTGCTATAAAAGGAACCCTAAATTCGTGAAAATTCCTTCAGAATCGGCTATTTGCGTATAGAGTTTGCTGAAGCCGATGCGCTGTTTTTTCGGCCAGCCGAATACAATCGGGAATCCCTACTCCGTCGAAGTAACTCGATACTAAGTGTAGACCCGGACATTTTTCTAAAAGCGAGCGGATGTGCCCGCAACGCTCTGAATGTCCTACAACGTACTGAGGCATGGATTGAGGCCAAGGGGAAACTCGGGAGTAAACCGGATCGGATGCGATGCCCATGAAACGCCTCAGATCCGCAACCACAAGGGAGACCAGCTCTGCTTGAGGCGTTTGAAGAAGCGAATCCGCTTCCGGATGGACAATGAAAGCCCGGATAGCGACAAACTCAGGCGCAACGCGGGACGGGAATTTTGTGTTGATCCAGGTGGCGGCGGCAATAGTATTGCGCTCCGGACGCGGAACCAGAAACCCAAACCCGTTGAGGGGATGAGAGCAGGATTCACGCCGGTAGAGCAGCGTAACCAGGATAGCGGAAGAGTAAGGGATGGCTGCTAACTCGCGGGCCAACTCCGGGTAAACCTCTGCCGCGAGCCGGCTACTGATATGCGCCGGACAGGCCAGGACCACTTCCGCGGCTTGCACTCGTTCAGATTGAGTTTGAACGCACCAGCCATCCCTTCTAGGCTGAATCTGCTTGACCTCGGCCTGGAGGCAAAGGTGATCCTGGCCAATGCTTTCTCTTAGCTTCTCCGTCAAAATTTGCATGCCGCCGCGAAAGCTCTGAAAAAAGCTCTGTTTCTTACCCGTTGCGCCTTGTTCCCGTCCAGCGGCCTTGATGAGGCTTCCCGCTTCCCGTTCGTACTCCACAAATCGCGGCAGCACGCTTTTGGCGCTTAAACGGGCCGCATCGCCGCCATATACGCCGGAGAGCAGCGGTTCGGTAACGTAAGCCAGCGACTCTTCGCCAAAGTGATCGAGAACAAAATCCCGGATGGAAAAGTCGCCGGGCCGTTCGCGAGGCTTCGAATAAGTTTCCAATAAGAATCGGCCTTTGGTTTTGTCGCTGAACAAAGGCGAGCGCAAAGCCGATCCCCAGTCGGTGGGAACCATCATGACCATTCCCTTCGGCATGGGAGTGAGATGGCCGTTGCGGATAACGAAGATCTGCCGTTTTTCATCCTGGGAGCCGATCAGATCGTTTTCAATTTGCAGGTCTTTCGCCAACTCGGCCACGGCGGGCTTGGCGGAAATAAAGCTGTCAGGTCCGGCTTCCAGCTCACACCCTTTGATGTAATCCGTCCGGATTAAACCGCCCAAACGGTCCTCCTTTTCAAGCAGGACCGAGCGAATCCCTAGTTTCTTCAAGTAAAATGCCGTGGAAAGACCGGAAATGCCGCCGCCAATAATCGCAACGTCAGTTTTGGTCATGCTTCCTCGTGCTGATTTCCCTGACAATCTGCACAACGGCTTTAACGTGATCGACAGGCGTTTCGGGCAGAATGCCGTGCCCAAGATTCACAATGTGGCCGGGGCGGGTACCTGTTCGCTTGAGGAGATCTGTTACTTTTGTGCGCAACTCTGGTAAGGGAGCAAACAAGGCCACCGGGTCCAGGTTGCCTTGAATCGCCGCGCGATGGCCAATTTCCATCCAGGCCTGGTCAATATTCATGCGCCAGTCAACGCCGATCACGTCCCCGCCGGCGGCGTGCAACTCACGGATAAAGCCGCTGGCGCCGGTCCCGAAATGGATCACGGGAACGCCATAAGCGCGGATTCGCTCAATTAAAGCTCGGGAATAAGGCTGGACAAAGCGCACATAATCTTCCGGGCTTAAAGCGCCTACCCAGCTATCAAACACCTGGATGGCCCTGGCTCCCGCGCCGACCTGAAGACCGGCAAAATCGCCCAGCACATCAACGATTTTGCCCATGAGCCGCCGCCACATCGTTTCATCGCCCAGCATGAGCTTTTTGGTTTTAACAAATGTCTTGGAAGCGCCGCCTTCAATCATGTAACTGGCGAGGGTAAACGGCGCGCCCACAAAACCGACCACCGGTATGCGTCCCGCCAAAGCGCGCACAACCACTTTGATCGCCTCACCGACATACCCAAGATCATCCGTTCGTTCCGTCGAGAGATCGTCAATGTCCTCAGGCTCGGTAATCGCGTTCTCGATGAGCGGTCCTTCGCCGGAAATATATTCCAGTTTCAGTCCCATTGGTTCCACGGGAAGCAGGAGATCCGCGAAGATAATGGCCGCGTCCACATCCAGGATTTCGATAGGCTGCAAAGTGACCGCCGCCGCCAGTTCCGGATTCTTGCACATTTCAAGAATGCTATGTTTGCTGCGGATATCCCGGTACGGCTTGAGGTAACGTCCCGCCTGCCGCATAAACCAGACGGGCCGGAAGTCCGTGGATCGGCGGCGGCACGCGTCCAGAAATCTGCCGTTTACGGAAGCCATTCGCATACCGCCCCCGGTTTGTCTTCGCACATCAAAATGCGAAAGTCTTTCGGCTTGTGCTGTTGCGCCCAAGCGCGTCCCAAAATGTAATACGGCTTGGCCCAGATTTCACTGTCGAGAGTTCTTGGACTCACAACGGAAACTGAGAGCATCCCTTCTGACGGATAGCCAGTGCGTGGATTCATGATGTGACTATAAAGTTTACCTTCAGCCCAAAAAAACTTCTCGTAACTGCCGGAAGTGGAAACGGAATCATCCTTCAGATACACCTCAGCGGCCGTTACCCTGCTGTCCTTGGGATCACGAATACTGATATGCCAGCCTCTTGGGTCAGCGGGTGGAACTCCGATTCCGTAGATGCTGCTCCCGCCGCCCGAAATCAGCGCGGAAGCGACGCCGCTGCCGCGAAGAACGGCCGCCATGCGGTCCACCGCATACCCCTTCCCAACGCCGCCCGGATCAAGGCTCATGCCGGGTTCGCTGAACCGAACCGTTAGGTTCTCAGCATCCAGTTTTACATGCTCGTAGCCGATGTGTTCGAGAGCGGCGCGAACTTCGGCTCGATGCGGCAGGCGTCCCGAGCCTTTATAAAATCCCCACACCTGCATGAGCGGACCAACCGTAATATCAAATGAGCCTTCGCTCTTCCGGCTGTAAGCAAGGCAATCCTGAAGCAATTGAAAGAACTCTCTGGAGACTTGAACAGGAGCTTCAAAAGCGCGCTGATTGACTTGGCTCAATTCGCTATCGGGCAGATAATTCGAAAGCATCCCATCGAGCCGCCGGACCTCGTCAAAAGCTCCTTCCGTGGCGGCTTCCAGCGCCCCCGCGTTAACGCCGTAAGCGTCAATCGTGTAAGTCGTTCCCATGGCTTCAAAGGAGCGCTCAACTTTGACGAGCGTGGGTTTGGCTTCTTCCTGATTGCGCGTTCCTGCCGCAGTGAGCACCGGCCCGCAAAGAAATATGGCTAGAACGGTAAGCGCCGTCAACTGGATACGCATGCGACGAAGTTTAATCGCGTGGCCGCCCGCGCCGTATGCGCTTGAGCAAATGCTCCATTCTGTCAAATGAACCGGCGGAAACATCAGCCTCAAAATGAAGATCCGGAATACGGAACAAATTCAGCCTCTCCGCCAGCTTCCGGCGCAGGAAATGCTTGGCTCCGTTCAAAGCTTGAATCGTCTCCCCTTGCGGCTGACTGGCGGTAGGGAAGTGCAGTCGGACTTGAGCATGTCTCTTATCCGGTGAAACCAGAACTTCCGTGACCACGGCGTCGCCTATGCGGGGATCAGAGAGTTCATAGGAGATAATCTCCCCCAACTCTTCCCGTATTGCTTCCGAGACGCGCTCGGCTCGGTGGGTATCCATCTCAGCCTCTTACCTTCAGTGTATGATCTGTTGCTTGCGGCAGCCACAATTCGTAATCTCGATATGATGAACATGGTCTCCTGAAGTCCACTGAATGCGATTTCCTCTGTTAACTCGCTTAACCATTGAGAATTACCGTAGTATCGAGAAGTGCTCGGTCTCTTTGCGGGAACTTAATTTTTTGGTTGGGCCGAATGGTTCTGGAAAAAGCAACTTCATGGATGCTTTTGCATTTGTGGCAGAGGCTTTATCAACATCTCTTAGCGCGACTATGCGTAAGAGAGGCGGCATGGCTTTTATACCGCACGACAAAGATAAGGTTGCTGATGCGTTTGGCTTTAGATTAGATTTCCAACTATCAGATGCTTTAGATGGACATTACTCTGTGCAATTTAAAAGCGGCGAGAAATACACGTATAGTGTTGAGCAAGAGGAGTGTGTAGTTATAGATGAATTTCACAAAGCTGCAAGGTTTCTCATACAGGCAGGCACGGTTTTAGAATGCACAGGATTAATAGTTGAAAAACCTTTAGTCTCAGACAATCGCCTGTTTTTACCGATAGCATCTAGTATTCCTGCGTTTCAACCTGTTTACAACCTGCTCTCTCGCATGATGGTTTATGATCCTGATCCTGTGGGGATGCAACAGCCACGTCCACCTGGGGACGATTCAGTTCTCCTTGGTGAGGGATTAAACTTTGCGGATGTGTTTGCTCGCCTTAAAGAGGACAATCCTGAACGAGTTGAAATCATACTGGCCTATATGCGTCAGGTTCATCCGTTAATACTAGACCTGGAAACAAGAGTTAGCGACGACGGTAGTTTTCGATGGTTCATATTTTTAGAGAAGTTTTCAGAAAAAATTCGTGCGCTTCGGGCTAATGAGGCTTCACTCGGCACCTTACGGTCGCTTGCGATACTAATTGCTCTTTTTCAGTCTACTTTTAAAGCAGCTTCTTTAGTCTGTATAGAGGAGCCTGAAACAGGCCTCCATCCATACGCTTCCGGCGCTATTCGCGATGCCCTTCGGGAAGCCAGCGAATTTCGGCAAATCATTGTAAGCAGTCATAGCCCTGACTTGCTGGACGATAAAGATATTTCCCCAGGTAGCATTCTTGCAGTGATGTCCAGAAACGGTTCTACGGAAATAGGGCCTGTAGACGCGAGCACACGAAGTCTTCTACAGGACCGGCTTTATACGGCTGGAGAACTTCTTCGACAAGATCACCTTAAGCCAGGCACCAAACCTCCAGAACAGGAGATGGCCGAAACTGTGCTGCTGTTTGATGAGTTTTAGGAGTGCCTGTATTCACCTTTGGTTGTATTGTTGAGGGACATGGCGAGATTGACGCCATTCGCATTCTGCTGGAGCGCATCGGATTTGATATTGATCCGGAATGCTACATTCAATGCGCGCACATACTGCGCGTTTCAAAAGATAAGCTGATACGTCCCGGCGAACTCGAAAGGTCTATCGAGGCTGTAGGACGATGCAGCAAGCAGATTGACGGTATTTTCATACTGATTGATGCCGATACGGATTGTCCGGCCAGCCTCGGTCCTCAGCTTCGGCAGCGGGCGGAGTCGGTTCAAACCAATATTCCAAAAAGCTTGGTGCTCGCAAAGCATGAATACGAAGCCTGGTTCATTGCCAGTTTTGAAAACATAGCTAAATTCCACGGAATCCCTGTTATATCTGAGCTTTTGAACGCTAACCCCGAAGATGTCCGGGGTGCAAAAGAATGGCTCACTAAGCATCTCGGATTCAAGTATGTTGAAACACGGCATCAGGCCAGCCTAACTCGGCAATTCGATCTGACACGCGCCCGAGCAACATTATCATTCGATAAGTGCTATCGCGAAGTTCAACGCCTGCTGAATCTCATCCGCAACAAGCCGCTTTAATCGCTGTCTCACAGCCACTCCATCCCGCTTCCCGACAGTGACCCGCCCAGCAGATCCGCCGCATGCGTTTCCGCGCCTTGCAGCACCTTTTCGGCGAACACCCGGTCATTCGCCACCGTCACCACGGCCACTACTGAGCTTTGCCAGGAATCCAGCCCATCAATTTCGGCTACTGACACATTAAAGTGTTCGCGCAACCGGTCCTTTAAGCTTTTTACTACTTGCCGTTTATCTTTCAAAGAATGCGAGTATTCGACGTGAATCTCAAGCGTCAAAACGCCAATAACAGGCATGAGTTTTGGTAGGGTTCAGAAAGGAATACGCCGGGGCGCGGCAGCTTCGAACCGTCAGGTCCGAAGCGCGTGTGCCGCCACCGGTAACTCGGGAGCAATTCGCTCCGTTGTGAAGAATTCGAGCGTATCGCCCACTTGTATGTGATTGAAGTTCGCCAGTGAAATACCGCATTCCAAGCCGTTTTTCACTTCGCTGGCATCGTTCTTAAAGCGTTTCAGCGCTTCAATACGGCCCGTATGGACCGCTTCGCCGCCGCGCATCACGCGTACTTGACTGTCACGGCGCACCAAACCGTCAGCCACGTAACAGCCCGCGATGGTTCCGACCTTGCTGATACGGAATGTTTCACGCACCTCGGCATGACCCTGAATTGTTTCCCGGTACACCGGTTCCAGCAGGCCGGTCATCGCCAACTGAATCTCCTCGATCAGTTCATAGATGATGCTGTGGAGCCGTATATCTACCTTCTGTTGCTCCGCCGTCGCCACCGCATTTCGCTCCGGACGCACGTTGAAGCCGACGATCAGGGCTTCCGAGGCGGAAGCCAGCAGTACATCATCTTCCGTGATCGCGCCGACTCCCGTGCGCAGAACTCGAACGCGAACTTTTTCATTCGAAAGCTGTTGCAGGGTGTCGGAAAGCACTTCGGCGGTACCGCCCACATCAGCCTTTATGATTAAGTTCAAATCCTTCAGTTCTCCTTCCCTGAACTGCTGATTCAAGGAAGCCAGCGTGGCGACACGAGCGCCCTTCGCCATGGCGGCATCACGCGCTTTCGCTTCACGGTAGATCACAATCTGCTTGGCTTTGGAGGTATCGGAAACCACCTGGAAAGCGTCCCCCACTTCCGGAAGGCTTTCAAGACCGATTACCTCGACCGGCATAGACGGCTCGGCTTCCTTAACAGGATTGCCGCGATCGTCGAACATCGCGCGCACTTTGTTAAAGAGAGCGCCGCAGATAAAGAATTCGCCCACCCGCAGAGTTCCATTGCGGACCAGCATCGTGGCCACCGGGCCACGACCCTTGTCCAGTTTCGCTTCGAGCACGGTGCCGACCGCCGGACGGGTCGGATTCGCCTTCAGATCCTGTATGTCAGCCACCAGCAGAATCATTTCAAGC
>CAXUBB010000078.1:0-3082 GCA_964249105.1 uncultured Bryobacteraceae bacterium
GATCGAGGCGGATTACTGCTTGAACGAAGGCGGGCGCGGCGAAGGCGCCAACGGCAAGCGCATCGCGAACGACATTGGATTGGCCGAGAAGACCTACGCCGATTTCCGTCTCGAAGCGCGCAACAAGGGCGGTCACAGTTCGCGCCCGGTGCCCGACAACGCGATCTATCATTTGGCGGGGGCGCTCTACCGCTTATCGAGCTACTCCTTCCCGATGCAACTGAACGAGGTGACGCGCGCTTACTTCGGGCAGATGGCCAAAATCGAGAAGGGCGCAACAGCCGCGGACTTTACGCAAGTGTCGCAGGGTTCGCAGGAAGCGATGCAGCGTGTTGCGAAGCAATCGCCGGGCATGAACTCGATGCTGCGGACCACGTGCGTGGCGACGCAGTTGGAAGGCGGTCATGCCCCAAATGCCTTGCCGCAATTAGCCGCGGCCAACATCAACTGCCGTATCTTCCCGGACGATACGGTGGAAAACGTGCTCGCAACCCTGAAAAAAGTGATAGCAGACGATCAAGTCGCCGTGACCATTAAGACGGATGAAGGGAAAGCGCCTCCCTCGCCAATGCGCCCGGACATTCTAAAAGCCTTCGAGCAGGTGACCGACACGATGTGGCCGGGTGTGATCACTCTGCCCGAAATGGCGACGGGTGCTTCGGACGGACGATATCTGCGCGAGTCGGGCATTCCGACGTACGGGATACAAGGCTTTTTCATGGACCGCGATGATGTGCGGGCGCATGGCCGCGATGAGCGCATGCCGGTGCAGTCGTTCTACGAAGGCCAGACGTTCTTGTACGAACTGGTGAAAAAGCTGTCGGCGCCGGGACAGTCTTAGTTGCGCCGCGCTCTTGTTATCCATTGATCCAGCCGGAATCTTTCTTCTCAGCCCCATGCGGTTTTGCCATCCTCCCCGGGTCCGGTGTGGCGACGGCATAAAGCGAATCGGGTGAGATGGTCTTCGCAATCTGAAAAGAGAGAAAGCTGCCCATGAGGATCACCGGGAACCAATGCGAAGTTCCAGTTAGCTCAACAGTCATGAACGCTGCCATCAGCGGAGCATGTGTGACGGAGGCGAGAAGACAGGCAACACCCAGCACGGCATAGCCGGTAGCGGGTGAGGTCTGGCCGAAGAAGGCGTGGACGAAGCCGTTATACAGCAAGCCAAGCACGCTCCCGGCAAAAACCGTTGGCCTGAAGACTCCGCCGACCACTCCCGACCCGACACAGGCTGAGGTCGCTCCCAATCGAAGAATCAGAATGAGAGCCGCCGCTTCGAGGGAGATCTTTCCGCCCATTACATCAAGGACGCCGCTGTCTCCGTTTCCCCATGTCTCCGGCCTTAAGCAGGAGAAAAGGCCCACAACGATTCCGCTCCAGACCATGGCCCAGGGCAGTTTCTTCATCCACCGCAACCCTTCAACGATGTGAAAGTAAACTGGCCCAAAGCCGCCGACCGCCGCCGCCCCGAGAAGGAGAGGGAAACCATCGCGCCAGTTCAACTTCACCGCTGTCGCGACTTCAAAGAGAGGACCGCTCCCGAGAAATAAATAGCTCATGGAGGCTCCTGCTCCCGCTGCGATCAGTAACGCGGGCATTTGAAGGAACGCGGTTCGACTGATCGGTTGAAGCCCGACGACAATTTCCAGGGCGAAAAATACTCCCGCAAGAGGCGCTTGATAAACCGCGGCAACCGCGGCAGCCGTTCCCCATGCCACCATCCGTTCTAAACTCATCGTCCGCTCGTTCCAGCGCAGACCTAAAGCTGCTATGCTTGCCGTCGCAAACTGGATCATCGAACCTTCACGACCGATAGCCGCTCCGCTGGCGATGGAAAAAGCGGAAGAAACCGTTCTCCACAACGTTTCCTGAAAAGGAATACGTCCCCGGTTGAATCGAACTGCTTCGATATAGTCAATTGATTTGCCAAGAGCAAAGAACTTTTGTGAACCCTTCACCACAAGCGTTGCCAGAATCGCGCCCAGGACCGGCGTGAGAACACGCCGCCACAGGGGCAAGTGGGCCGCCGCATCAGCGATAAGCCCGGCATGGCCGGTTATGGTCCATTGCAGGAAGCGCAACCCGAAGCGGAGGGCCACGCAAACTGATCCGCTGATTACGCCTATGACGAGAGCTGTCAGATAGATCCCAGGCGAGTTGCTTTTTTCAGCGGACAATAACATCGATGGGTAAAGGAAAATTGATGACGTACGTGCCGTGAGCGGGATTGTGCTCCGCCGGTTGCATGGCGCCATTTGCGTCTTTCGCCCGGGCCACCAACGTACGCCAGCCTGGCTCTAGGGGCACATGCCAGAGGAACCGCCACCGCCGCCAGGCGTATCTCTGAGCGTCATCCAGAAACTCGGCTGCTGTCCAATGTTGACCGCCGTCAGTGGATACTTCTACCGACGTAACATCAGCGTTGCCGCACCAAGCGGCGCCGGTTATCAGATAATCTGATCCCGCCGGAATGGCTTCGTGCATGCTCGGACGGGCAATTTGAGACTTCAGCATCATTTCGGATAACGGCCGCCGGACGGGTTTTCCGTCGATGTAATCCCAATAGCCGTAATCGGTTGTCTGCCAGTAGCCTCCGAAAGGTTCTTCCAGCACCTGAATGGAGGTGAGCCATTTCACCGATGCCATTGCGTAGTAACCCGGCACAACCAATCGCACGGGAAACCCGTGATCTTGCGGCAACTCCTGGCCATTCATTTGATAAGCCACGAGAACCTCCGGGCTGACCGCCTTTGCTACAGGAAGGCTCCGAGCGTACGAGAGCGGCTCCGGAGGCATCGGCTTTTCCTTTGGAGTGCCGTGGTCCGCGCCTTCGAAAACAATCTCGCGGGCGTTCTCCGACAAACCTGCTTGTTCGAGCAAAGTCCGCAGGGGAACGCCTGTCCACTCGGCATTTCCCACCGCGCCTAATTCCCATTGCGCTCCCTCGACTTGCGGTACGAGGAAAACTCGACTGTTCCCCGCGCATTCGAGCGTCACGGTGCGCGTTTCGGAAGGGAGTTCCTTGAGCTGCTTATAATCCAGAGTCAGCGGTTTCTCGACAGCCCCATGGATTCGCAGT
>CAXUBB010000078.1:3092-14663 GCA_964249105.1 uncultured Bryobacteraceae bacterium
AGTCAGTTCCGGCGCTTTGAAGTGGCTTCGAATGTAGAACAACTCGTTGGGAGTCAGAAATGAATCCAGCTTGTCAAACGGAAACTCGAAATTGACAGGTTCTTTCTGGCGTATGATCATGCCTGTTCCGGGCGACGCCATGGTTTTCGCTTGAGTCTGTTCAAATCTCTGTGCATTAAGAACTCGATTGACCATCTTCCAGTCAATCACAAACCGACATCGTACTCTGGAGAGCAGATCCTCCCTTTCATGAAAACCTTTGTTGTTCTGCTCCTGCTTTCCCCCGGGCTGTTCGCGCAGACCTCCTCGGCTCGCGCTTCGGACCGCGCCGAGCAGCATGAGTTTGTGATTGCCCAGTTCCATTCCGAGAGCGGCGTCACCCTGCCGCAAGCGCATGTCGTTTACGGAACCTATGGCCGCCTGAACGCCGCTCGCGATAATGCCGTTCTGCTTCCCTCGCATTACATGGCGAATCTCCACGGCTATGAATGGCTCATCGGCCCCGGTCGCCCCCTCGACACCTCTCAGCTTTTTCTGGTCGCCACCGAACTGTTCGGAAACGGGCGCTCTTCTTCGCCCAGCAATACTCCGGAACCCTATCACGGTCCCCGCTTCCCGGTGATGACGATCCGCGACAACGTCGAGGTGGTGCATCGGCTTCTAACTGAGGAACTCCATGTGACGCACCTGCGCGCCCTCATCGGCTTCTCGATGGGCGCCCAGCAAGCCTTTCAGTGGGCGGTGAGCTATCCGGACTTCGCCGACCGTATTGTGGCCACCTCCGGCACGGCGAAAACATATCCGCATGGCGTGGTGCGCCTGGAAGGGCAAATTGCCGCGCTCACCGCTGATGCCGCGTTTCAAAATGGCGATTACCGGACACCGCCGACCAAGGGGCTGGAAGCTTTTGCGACTGTCTGGATGGGCTGGCTTTACTCGCAGGAATGGTGGCGTCGTGAGTTGTGGCGCACGTCCGCGAAACCGGGCACGACCTTCGAGCAGTTTTTGCAAAACCGCCGCACGCATTTCATCCCGGGCGCGGATGCCAATGATCTGATCCTGCAGATGCGCACCTGGGAGCGGCACGATGTCGGAAGCACGCCGGGGTTCGGCGGTGACGTGGAGCGCGCACTCCGCTCCATCAAAGTTCCCCTGCTGTACATGCCTTCGGAAACCGATCTGTATTTTCCCGTGGGCGATGCGCGCTACGAATCCGCTTTCATTCCGCGTGTCTCTTTGACGCCGATTCCGTCGCTCTGGGGTCACACGGCAGGCGCGGCAAGCAACCCGGCTGACGCCAGATTCCTGAATGAGAAGATCACGCGCTTCCTTGCCGAATGAGCAATAGAGAGACGAGATCCTCATTCACCGATACCTGCAAACTGTACTGGCGGCCCAGTTCCATAATCGTTCCGTTCAAGGCTTCCAATTCGAGCCGCTTACCGCGCTCGAAGTCTTGGAGCATGGAGGTTCTCGTGCCACGCGGATAGGAGGCGAGTAGTTCCAGAATTCTTCGCGGCTCGTCAGCCGGAAGCGCCGCGCCGTCCGCCTGCGCAATGGGGAGAGCTTCAGTAAGAATGCGCTCGGCCCAGTCACGATAAAACGGTTCGGCCAGGATCTCCAGGCCGCGGCCCGCTAAAGCGGTTAATGGATTCGATACGCAGTTTTGGAGCATCTTGCGCCAGGAGGCGGTATGAAAATCGGACTCCTGGCGAACTGGCACGGGTGTCTTGTCGAACAGTTGCACGAAGGGTTGGGAGGCGGAACCGGCGGGCACGCTAAAGTGAGCGCGGGGCGGAGCAAAAGCGCGATGAACGCCCTGGTGGGCTTCGACGTAAACGTGAGCCAGTACTGGAATCGCGGGAAAGGGCGCGATTCGTGCAGCATGATGGACTCCGTTCTGGACTACAGCGGTCGGCTGGCGGTCTCCGGCAAGACACGCGAGCCAGCCTAAAGCGGACGGAGTGTCATAGGTCTTTACCGTCAGCAGAATGATATCGGCAGGCGGCGGGTCGGACAGATAGAAAGGAAACCGCAGGGCGGACTGACCCTCTATTTGAATTGACTCTGGAGGGCGGCGCACACAGAAAAAGACTTCATGACCCACGCGAAACAGCGTAGCGGCGAGAAACGCGCCGAGATTGCCGGCGCCAATGATGGCGACTCGAGACACTAGGCCAGTGTAAGGCAGGAGAAGACATCATCCTGTGGATGAGTGGACCCGGAGTCACCTAAAATTGATCTAACTCTCAAACTTCAGTGCCAAACTGTGATGCCGACACGAAAATTCAAGGAGTTGCTCGATGCAATGCCGATGGACCGTCGGCAAAGGATTACTCAGAGTGTAAGTGAAATTATGGCAGCAATGCCGGTGGACGAACTGCGCAAAGCGCGGCAAATGACGCAAACCAAGCTAGCCGAGAGTTTGGGCGTGAATCAAAGCGAGGTCGAAAATTGAGCATCGGACGGACCTGTATCTAAGCACGCTTTCCGAGTACGTTGAATTTGAGAACTAACCTAGGAGGAAGATGAGATTTCAGGATACCGATCTTTGTTCTGCCAAGAGCCTGGTGGAATGAACTTATTACGGCTTTAATGAAAAACGAGAGCAGCCCGGCGCCGGAATCGTATGGCGCGCTTTTGGGCGAAATCAAAGAGAGAATTCGGGCGGCCCAGTATGCGGCGCTTCGCGCCGTGAATCGCGAACTCATCGATCTGTACTGGGATATCGGGCGGCTCATCGTCGAGCGCCAATCTGGACAGACCTGGGGTCGCAGCGTCGTTCAGAACCTCGCAAAAGACCTACAGCTCGAATTTCCAGGCGTCGCTGGGTTCTCTGCTCCTAACCTATATAAAATGAGACAGTTCTATGATGCGTATCACGGAGATGAAATATTATCACCATTGGTGAGAGAAGTTAGCTGGACGAAGAATCTTGTCATTCTGGAACGGTGCGTAGAAGACAACAAGAGGGAGTTTTACCTCAGGCACACGCGGCAGTTTGGTTGGACCAAGAACGTGTTGATCCATCAGATCGAGAATCAAACGTACGAGAAGACGCAGATCAATCAAACCAGCTTCGGTACCACGCTGCCGGAGCATATACGCGATCAAGCGAAGCTTGCAGTGAAAGACGAGTACACCTTCGATTTTTTGGAACTCGCTGATGAGCACAGCGAGCGGCAGCTTGAACAGGCGATTTTGGCAAAGGTCGAGCCATTTCTCCTGGAAATGGGTGGCATGTTCTCTTTCATCGGGAGCCAGTACCGGCTGGAGGTCGGTGGCAAAGAATACTTTATTGATCTACTTCTCTTCCATCGCCGTCTCCGGTCACTTGTAGCGATCGAGCTCAAAATTGGCGAATTTCAACCCGAGCACATCGGTAAAATGCAGTTCTATCTCGCCGTACTCGACAACACCTCGCGTCTCGAAGGGGAGAACCCGGCGATTGGGATTCTGATCTGTAAATCCAAGAACCGGACAATTGTTGAATATGCTCTGAAAGAATCCTCGAAGCCAATCGGCATTGCAACATACAGAATTGTTTCGTCAGTGCCTGACGAATTTCGTAATGACTTGCCCGCACCTGAGCAAATTGCCAGACTGCTGAACAAGTGAAACTTACCGCGATCCGAAATCGAAACCGCGTTTTGTCAGAGCTGATACTCACTTTGCTTTCCAATCGCGACCGGAGAGTTGTTTTTCCAGGACCGAACCCGGTCACTGCGTTCCCGGCTCCGTGGGCCGGGTCGTGAAAGGATGGCGAATTGGTACGAAACCATTGCGGCAAGGCCGCTGGATAATTTGCGTCAAGGCGCGCTTTCCGAGTATGTCGCAGCTCTCGGCGGTAGATTGGAAATTCGGGCCGTGTTCCCGGATCACGAAGTGCGCATCACGCAGTTTGAAGAACTGCCCTAATCCGAAAATCACTTCAGGCGGAAATTACTTCCAAGCCAACATCGGCGTACTTCACAAATTCGCGGTCGGAAGTAACGATGGGAACCTTTTCGGCAAGTGCCACTGCAATCAGCATGCGATCAAACGGCTCTTTACGGTAAAAGCGCCCAGAAGTAAACGCATTTACACGTCACCTCTGAGCCAAGCTTCAACATCGTTTTGAGGCCGGTTCCAATCTGGATCGATGACAAGATTATCCATCGTTCCAAATTTTCTTGGTCCGTTGCGTGTAGAAGGAACTAGGTCCACCGCCGGCTTGCCGCTGCGCGTGATGATGACTTGCTCACCGCTTTCAACCGCCTCAATCAGTTCGCTTAATTTACTGCTGGCTTCAGAAATTGTGTAAGTCATACATCTCTGCTTCCTAGCATGCCAGATTTTACTCTCCCCGCAACACTCCCAATAAACCGCTCATCGCTTCGCTCAGCACCTTGCGGCGCCGATGCACGATGCGTACCGGGCGGAACAACTCAGGTGGCTCCAGGCGCACCGCCGCCAGCCGTTGCGAGCGCACGTCCTCGCGCATGACGCGTTCCGGCATGATGCTCACCCCTGCTCCATGCGCGACCGCTCCCTTGATCATCTCTAAATTATCGAAGCGCAGCACGATCTCCACGCTCACCCGATGCTCGCGCAGGAAACGCTCAATCTGGTTCTGAATCGGCAGATCATCGTCGAACCCGATGAAATTCTCTCCTTCGAGAGTCTTGATCGGCGCTTTCTCATAACCAGCCAAGCGGTGCTGCGGCCCTACCGCCACCACCATTTCCTCATCGCGCCAAGGCAAAGCCACTACTTCCCGCGACGACTCGGCATAACTCATCAGGCCGATGTCCGCCTGATCGCTCTCGACCGACTCCCAAACCCGCTCCGGCCGCAAATACGAAATACTCAGCTCCGCTTGCGGCAATAACCGGTAAAAACGTCCTTCAATGTCCGCCATCTCCGATAAGCCGACTGAGTAAATCGCCGCCAGCCGCACCTTGCCCGAAGTCTCTTTTTTTATCGTTTGAAGACCGGCTTCCAGTTGTTCATACCGGCGCAGCACATCCCGGCAGTACTCTACATACAGCTTGCCTGCGGGCGTTACAGTCAAAGGTCGCGTGCTCCGGTCAAACAAAGTGACGCCCAGTTCCCGTTCCACTTCCTGAATGGCCTGACTCGCAGCCGACTGGCTGATTTCCCCCAACTTAGCGGCTTTGCTGATGCTATGAGCATGGGCCACATCGCGGATCAAACGCAGATTCGCCAACATACACGACCAGGAACACTCTACCATAAGTAATTTCGATATTGAAGCGTTATAGTTTCAATTTGACGAATACTAATGGGATCGCTACACTAGGTTATCTCTCCCCCGTTAGCAGAGGAGGTATTAGTGTCCCTGCACGACTCCATGTCAAAATCTCCGCCCGCACAAGGGCTTTATCACCCATCCCATGAACACGATGCCTGCGGTCTGGGCTTTGTTGTTAATATCAAAGGCGAGCGTTCGCACCAAATTGTCCAAAGGGGATTGCAAATCCTGCTGAACCTCCAGCACCGCGGAGCCTGCGGCTGCGATTCGGAAACTGGGGACGGCGCGGGCGTTCTCATCCAGATCCCGCATCAGTTCTTCGCCAAAGAAGCCCCTCTTTATGGCTTTGCGCTTCCCTCTTCCGGCGACTATGGCGTAGGAATGTGCTTCCTGCCGGTGGAGCGGCAAGCGCGTTTGGTCTGCGAGGGCTTGCTCGAAGAGATCACCCGTGAAGAAGGTTTAACCGTTCTCGGCTGGCGTGACATGCCGGTCAACAACGATGTCCTCGGACGGGTGGCCCGAGCCTCTCAGCCCTACATCGAGCAGCTCTTTGTCGGTCGTCCCGGCAACCTGACGCATGACGCTTTCGAGCGCAAGCTATTTATTATTCGTAAACGGGTAGAAGCCGCCGTGCGGAACTCAGACATCCGCGACCGCGAAGCCTTTTTCATCCCGTCCTTTTCCTCTCGCACCATTATCTACAAGGGCCTGCTGCTCGCCACCCAAATCGGACAGTTCTATGACGAGTTGCTCGATCCCGAGACCACCAGCGCTCTTTGCATGGTGCATCAGCGCTTCTCCACCAACACCTTTCCCACCTGGCAACTGGCCCATCCCTTCCGCTATCTTTGCCACAACGGAGAAATCAACACCGTTCGCGGCAACGTCAATTGGATGAACGCCCGGCAGTCGGTCCTTTCGTCGCCGCTTTTCGACGACATGTCGAAACTGTTCCCGCTCATTCCGCCGGGAGTCAGCGATTCCGCCGCGCTCGATAGCGCTGTCGAACTTCTCACCATGGCCGGGCGCAGTCTGCCGCATGTCATGGCGATGCTCATCCCGGAAGCCTGGGATGCCGACAACACCATGTCCGCCGAGAAGCGGGCCTTTTACGAATATCACGCCTCGCTTACCGAACCTTGGGACGGCCCCGCCGCTGTTGCCTTCACCGACGGTCGCCTGATCGGAGCGACGCTCGACCGCAACGGCCTGCGCCCGGCCCGTTACCTCGTCACCAAGGACGGACTGCTCGTCATGTCCTCGGAAACGGGCGTCCTCAAGTTGGCTCCCGAAGATATCGCTTACAAAGGACGCCTCCAGCCCGGCAAAATGCTGCTGGTCGATTTGGGGGAGGGCCGTATTGTGCCCGACGAAGAAATCAAACACCAGCTTGCTTCTCAGAAGCCTTATGGCGAGTGGTTGAAAACGAACCAAATCACGCTGGACGCGCTGCCCGAACCGGCACGCGTGCAGGGATCCGATGACCGGACTGTGCTCGCCCGCCAGCGCTGCTTCGGCTATACGGATGAAGACATCCGTCTGCTTATCTCGCCGATGGCCGGCAACGGCGAAGAAGCGATTGGCTCCATGGGAACCGATACGCCGCTGGCCTGTCTTTCCGATAAGCCGCAATTGATGTTCAACTACTTTAAGCAATTGTTCGCGCAAGTCACCAATCCGCCTATCGACCCGATCCGTGAAGAATTGGTGATGTCTCTGACCAGCTACATCGGAACCGAGCGCAATATGCTGGCCGAAACTCCGGAGCATTGCCATACGCTCAAGATGCCGCAGCCGATTCTGAGTAACCGCGAACTCGAAAAACTGCGCCGCGTTTCGCGCGGCGATCTGCTGGCTTCGACCCTGCCCACTACGTTCATTGTGCATGATGGCGAGACCGGCTTGAAACGCGCCCTCAACGGCCTTTGCCGCCGCGCCTCCCTCGCCATTAAGGCGGGCTATTCGCTGCTTATTCTGTCAGATCGGGGCGTGGATGAGGAGTATGCGCCCATTCCGTCGCTTTTAGCTCTGACCGCCGTGCATAACCATCTGGTGCGCGAAGGAACCCGCACCGGCGTCGCTCTCATTATCGAGTCCGGCGAGCCGCGCGAAGTGATGCACTACTGCCTCCTGATCGGTTACGGAGCCAGCGCGGTCAATCCCTATCTGGCTATCGAAACGATTGAACAACTAGGGGCCAATGGCGACCTCCCCAACGGAGTAACCGGCCAGGCCGCTGTCAAGAATTATGTCAAGGCGATCAATAAGGGACTGCTGAAAGTTTTTTCGAAGATGGGCATCTCCACCCTGCAAAGCTATCGTGGCGCGCAGGTTTTCGAGGCAGTTGGACTCAATAAGGCTCTGGTTGAGGAATACTTCACCGGCACTGCTTCGCGCATCGAAGGGATCGGACTTGATGTGCTCGCCAGCGAGGCTGTCGCCAAACACCAGTTTGCCTTTCGTCCGCTCTCCGAATCAGAAACGGAACTGGCCGTGGGCGGCGAGTACCAATACCGCGCTACCGGCGAATACCATTTGCTGAATCCGCTCACCGTCAGCAAACTCCAGCATGCTATCCAGCAATCGCGCTATCAAACCTTCCAGGAATACGCAAAGCTCATCGACGAGCAGAACGAAAAGCTCTGCACCCTGCGCGGTCTCATGCGGTTAAAAAAAGTGCCGCGTCCCGTTCCGCTCGATGAGGTCGAACCCGCCGGCGAGATTGTGAAACATTTTGCGACCGGAGCCATGTCGTTCGGCTCCATCAGCGCCGAAGCTCACGAAACTTTAGCCATCGCCATGAACCGCATCGGCGGACGTTCCAATACCGGCGAGGGCGGGGAAGATGAAGCGCGCTACCTGCCTCTTCCAAACGGTGACTCCAAACGCAGCGCCATCAAACAGGTGGCTTCCGGGCGCTTTGGCGTGACAACCAACTACCTGGTCAACGCCGACGAACTGCAAATCAAAGTAGCCCAGGGCGCCAAACCGGGAGAAGGCGGACAACTTCCCGGTCACAAGATCGACGCAACCATCGCCCGCGTGCGCCACTCGATTCCCGGCGTCGGCTTGATCTCGCCTCCGCCGCACCATGACATTTATTCCATCGAAGATCTAGCGCAATTGATCTATGACCTGAAGAACGTGAATCCATCGGCGCGCATCTCGGTCAAGCTGGTGGCCGAAGTCGGTGTGGGTACCGTAGCCGCCGGAGTCTCCAAGGCTCATGCTGATCTCGTTCTCATCAGCGGCTACGACGGAGGCACTGGCGCTTCTCCTCTCACTTCCATCAAACACGCCGGCGTGCCCTGGGAACTCGGACTCGCTGAAACTCAGCAGGTCCTTGTGATGAACGATCTGCGCAGCCGCATCCGTGTTCAGGTGGACGGCAAATTGCAAACTGGCCGCGATGTCGTGATCGCCGCCCTGCTCGGCGCGGAAGAGTTCGGTTTCTCCACTGCTCCGCTCGTTGCGATGGGCTGTATCATGATGCGCAAATGCCACCTGAACACCTGCCCTGTCGGCATCGCCACCCAGAATCCGGAATTGCGAAAGAAATTCACCGGCACGCCCGAGAATGTCATCAATTATTTCTTCTTCGTGGCTGAACAGGTCCGCGAATGGATGGCCGATCTCGGCTTCCGCACGTTGGATGAGATGATTGGCCGCGTGGACATGATCGAGATGCGTCCCGCCATTGATCACTGGAAAGCGCGCGGCCTTGATTTCACGTCGATGCTTTACAACCCGCAAGTGCCGGGGCGCGTCGGTCGGCGCTGCACCAAGAAACAAGATCACGGCCTGGAAGAAGCTCTCGACCATAGCCTGCTCCAGCAGGCCAAGGCCGCTATCGAAACCGGAACGCCCATTGAGTTTAATATGCACGTCCGCAATACGCACCGGGCTGTCGGTACGATGTTGAGCGGTGCGATTGCGCGCCGCCACGGGTCCCAGGGTTTGCCTGAAGACACAATCCGCATCTGCTTCAACGGGTCAGCGGGACAAAGCTTCGGCGCATTTCTCGCCAAAGGCGTCACGCTGGTCCTCGAAGGCGATACGAACGATTACACCGGAAAAGGACTCTCCGGCGGAAAGATCGTCGTCTATCCGCCCCGGACCTCCACCTTTGCGCCGGAAGAAAACATTCAACTCGGCAACACTGTTCTTTACGGCGCCACGGCGGGCGAGGCCTACTTTAGCGGCGTGGCCGGTGAGCGCTTTGCCGTTCGCAATTCGGGCGCTACGGCTGTTGTCGAGGGAGTAGGCGACCACGCTTGCGAATACATGACGAACGGAACGGTCGTGGTGCTTGGCCAAACTGGACGCAACTTTGCCGCCGGAATGAGCGGCGGCCTAGCGTATGTTCTCGATTCTAACGGCGATTTCGTTCGTTTCCGCTGCAACCACTCAGGCGTCGATCTTGAACCGATTTTTGAACGTGAAGACATCGCTAGACTGGAGTATCTGATCCGAAAGCATGTCGAGTATACAAACAGTCCGCTCGGTCGCCGCTTGCTGGAAAACTGGGCAGGATGGCTGCCGCACTTTGTTAAGGTCTTCCCGCATGAATATAAACGGGTCTTAGCCAAAGGCGATCTCACGGGAAAAAAGATGCCGGTTGTGGTCGAACCAATGACTGCCGCCGTAGCCGCTGGCGAAAGGGCAGGGTAATCGAATGGGTAAAGCAACCGGATTTCTCGAATATGCGCGTGAAACGCCCGAACGCCGTCCCATTGTGGAACGGGTCAACGATTGGTTCGAAGTCTACCAGGACTTCCCGGCTGCCAAAGCCAATCAGCAAGCGGCCCGCTGCATGGATTGCGGCGTGCCCTTCTGCCATACCGGCTGTCCGGTCAACAACTACATCCCGGACTGGAACGATCTGGTTTACCGCAACCGCTGGCGCGAAGCCATTCGCACCCTGCACGCCACCAATAACTTTCCGGAGTTCACGGGCCGCCTCTGTCCGGCTCCTTGCGAAGCCGCCTGCGTATTGGGCATCAATGAGCCGCCCGTCACCATCAAGGTCATCGAACAGAAAATTATCGACCACGCCTTTGCCGAAGGATGGGTCCAGCCCCAACCGCCCCTGCGCCGCACCGGCAGGCGGGTCGCCGTGGTCGGATCAGGTCCGGCCGGATTAGCCGCCGCCCAGCAACTGAATCGTTGTGGGCATTCCGTGACTGTTCTGGAACGGCACAACCGTATCGGCGGATTGCTCCGTTATGGAATTCCCGATTTCAAAATGGAAAAACAAGTCATCGACCGCCGCCTGGAACAGATGCAGGCCGAAGGCGTCACTTTCCAAACGGACGTGCATGTTGGACGGGACATTACCGCCGAAGAACTGCAACGCCGCTATCATGCGGTCTTGTTGGCCATGGGCGCCGAGCAGCCGCGTGACATCGAAATTCCCGGACGCGAGCTAAAAGGCATTCATTTCGCCATGGATTACCTCGTTCAGCAAAACAAGCGCGGTGCCGGCGACCATTTTACCGGCACAGAAGAGATCGTAGCCGCCGGGAAAAGGGTCATCATTATCGGAGGAGGCGATACCGGGGCCGACTGCCTGGGAACGGCCCATCGCCAGAAAGCCGCTTCTGTTCATCAATTACAGATCCACGCCATGCCGCCCGAAACCCGCCACGGAAGCACGCCGTGGCCTCTTTGGCCCTTGCAACTCCGCATGGAAGCCGCCCACGAGGAAGGCGGAGTCCGTGAATGGAGCGCTTTGACCACACATTTCAGCGGCGACGAAGCGGGAAATGTCAAAAAGCTTCACTGCGTGCGCGTCGGCCCCAAACCGAAGCTCGAACGAGTTCTAGACAGTGAGTTTTATCTTGAAGCTGATTTGGTCCTGATTGCCATCGGCTTCGCCGGTCCTGTTCGAAACGGCTTATTGGAACAATGGCCGCTGGAGCTGGATATCAGGGGAAACATCAAAACCGACGGAACTTACGCGACATCCATTCCCGGCATCTTTTCAGCAGGCGACGCCCGGCGCGGTCAGTCCTTGGTGGTTTGGGCTATTGCCGAAGGCCGGCAGGCGGCAGAAGCAATGGACAAATACTTGAATCAGTAGGTGAGTGACTTTCCCTGTTACTTCGGTCTTTCAATCAGTACCCGAACAACCGGTTCCCGCGCTGGTTCCCTGACTTGAACTCCATCGGGAGCGCCCGAAATCGTTGCGCCCAGGGCAATTTCGCCGGGAAGCGTGTCCGCATTGCACGAAATCTCAAATTCCGCCACCGCCGGACTCTCTGCTAATGAAATCTCCTGGCTCGCATCCCGGATGCTGAGCTTGCTTTCCGCCGGGT
>CAXUBB010000079.1:0-4176 GCA_964249105.1 uncultured Bryobacteraceae bacterium
GCGCTGCTGCTGCAGGCGGGAACCACTCAGAACGAACTTCCTTTCCTGCAACGGTCTGTTGCGGGCGTAAATTACAGCCCGAGCGCCGGGAGTCTCTCCGGAGCTTTGGAAAATCAATGGTTCACGACAGCGGCAGCGCAAACCGTATTGGCGCTCGGAACTTTCGGAGCAGACAGAAATAACGACGGCAAAGTCGATTGTTCCGATGTGGCCGTTGTGAAAGCCGCTCTGAACACGCGAGTAGGCGACCCAGGATTCAACGTCATGGCCGATGTAAATGCTGATGGCCTAGTTAATGAGACCGATCTCTCTCTAGTCATGAGCCGGCTTCCGGCAGGTTTATCTTGTCAATGAATGGGTGCGCATCGCGGAATCGAGCAACTTTCATACTCTTCTCATTCGAACGTTCTCGACGGCGTGGTTTTCGCCTTTTTCGAGGATCAGATGTGCGCGTTCGCGGGTCGGCTCGATGTTGTTTCGCAAATTAAGCAGATTAATTTCGTTCCAAATCTGCCGTGCCGTCTCTATCGCTTCTTCTTCACTCAAGCTTGCGTACTTATGGAAGTACGACAGCTTGTTTTGAAATACAGTCTCCCGCAGGCGTAAGAACCTTTGGATATACCAGCGTTCCACGGTTTCTTCAGCAGCATCGATATAAATAGAAAAATCAAAGAAATCGGATACAAAAACCCGCGATGAGCTGCGCTGGCCATCAGGCGATTGCAACACATTGAGGCCTTCTAAAATCAGAATGTCAGGCTGCCGTACTGTCTGGGTAGTGCCCGGAACGATGTCATATTGCAGATGGGAATAGACCGGCGCTGAGACTTCCGGCAGGCCGGCTTTCAAATCAGCCAGGAACTGCAAAAGACGTCTTTGGTCATAGCTCTCCGGAAATCCTTTCCTGCGCATCAAACCGCGTTCTTCTAAAATCCGGTTAGGGTACAGAAATCCGTCCGTCGTTACCAGATCGACGCGCGAATGGTCAGGCCATCTGGCTAAGGAGGCCCGCAAGACACGGGAAAAAGTGCTCTTTCCCACGGCAACGCTTCCCGCTATGCCAATGATGTACGGCACCTTTTGCGGCGTCGGGTTGCCCATGAACTCGCGCCGGGCCTCGTACAAATGTTGCACGGCCGCTACGTGCAAATTTAATAGCCGCGAGAGCGGAACATAGATGTCTTCCACCTCGCGCAGCGACACCTGATCGTTTACTCCCCGAAGAGCGAAGAGATCCTCTTCGCTGAGCAATAACGGCGTGCTAGCGCGCAAGGCTTTCCACTGCCCACGGTCAAAGTTAATGTAGCGGCTGATCGCTCCCGCTAGTGTGCTGCCAGTTAACATCAGTGGCTTTCAGGCGCTTTGCGGAAAAAGATAATGTGCTGCCAGGGCAAGGTGTCCACCACTTTCTCAAACTGATAGCCTTCCGGCGCTACCTCGGCCCTGACTTCCTCGACGCTCATCTTATGTTCCGGACGGATCGGCACAGTAGGATCTTCTTTCCGGAATTCCAGCAGAACAAGTTGTCCATCCGGTTTGAGCGAGTCGCGGATGGAACGGAGCATGCGCTGTGGCCGTGACAGTTCATGGTACACATCCACCATGACAACCAGGTCCAGCGCATGGGCGGGTAAATTGGGATTCGATTCAGTCCCGAGAACCGTCTCAATATTATTAATATTGTGGGCTGCCGCATTTTTCCGAAGACGTTCCAGCATGGGCGGTTGAATATCGTTAGAGAAAACCTTGCCGTTCGGGCCGACCATCTGAGCGATGCGAAGGCTATAGAAGCCGGTGCCCGCGCCGACATCGCCCACAAACATACCAGGTTTCAAATGCAAGGCCGCCAGAGCTTTTTCGGGCTGCTCTTCTTTTTCCCGCTCCTCCCGATCCAGCCAATCGGCTCCGCTCATTCCCATCACGGGAGCAATGCGCCTTCCCGTGATGGGGTGAACGGCTTGCGCCGTCAAAGTCAAAGCGAACAGAATTTGAACCAGACACAGCGAAATTATGGGCATTGTCGAATGATGAGTGCTCTTTTGCTCTCATTCCTATTCTTGCCCAGCGCTTCTCAGGCTGAAACATCCGGTCTGGCTATCATCAACGGAGGCGTGCAAAAGTCGGAAGACGCGCCTTTCGTCAGCGCGCAGTACCGCTTCGCTCCAGGCGATTACCTGCATTTCACATTTCAGATCGCAGGCTTTGCCGTGGAATCCAGTGAAAAAGGCGAAACCAGGAAAATCGCGCTGAATTATTCGGTGATGGCGGAAGATTTGAAAGGTGTGGCGCTTGCTCCGCCCGACACAGGATCTATCGAAACCGAATTAAGCGCGGAAGATAAAAATTGGACGCCCAAAAGAAGATCCTCCTTTCTGCTGCCGCCCTTTATTGCGGCGGGCGATTTTCAGGTCCGGGTTGTTACGAAAGATTTGCTTGCGAAAACGGAAGCGTCAAAAGTTTTTCCGTTTCACATCGGCGGCATTGTGGTTGTCCCGACCGGATCAGTTGCGGTTCAAAACTTTCAGTTCTTCCGTCGCGAGGAAGATCGGGAACCGCTGCAATTGCCGGCTTATAGTCCTGGCGATACAGTCAACTTAAAGTTCAATTTCACCGGCTTTGGGATAGGCAACGATAATACGTACCATCTGTCTTATGGAATTCTTGTCCTTCGTCCGGATGGCAAGCCTTACCTGCAACAGCCGAATGCTGCGGAACTACAGGCAAACAGCTTCTATCCCGCCCAGTATCTTCCCGGCGCGGCCAATATTACCACCTCGGCTGATAGCGGCAAGGGCCAATACATCGTGGTGATCACGGTGCATGATCTGATCGGTAACATCAGCCATGACTTTAAGACCACGTTCAGCCTTGAATAAGAAAGATCAGTTATATCGCGATACGGCCCTGCAAATTCCTTCGATTCCTTTCCTGAATTCATCAACGGGCGTAATGAGACTGAGAACGATGTAAGCTTCTGATTCCATGTCGAAAAAATAGCCAGGCTGGACAACGATGTTCTGCTCCTGAAGAAGCCCTCGAACCCATTCTTCTTCCGTCATGACTCGCGGCAAGCGTAAAATAGCGGACCATCCGCCTTCCAGGTGTAGCCGCTGTGTGGGCGTGCCTCTTAACAGATTGTCAATTGTTGCGAGATTCTGTTCGATTCTCCGCCATAGCTGCCGCTGTATATTTGCGCCAATCCGAAGCAGATCGGGCAATGCATGTTGTACGGGCGTTCCCACGGACAGATAAGTATCAGCGATGATTTCAAGTCGCTCACGCGCTTCTTGCTGTGCTTGCGCCGGTCCGTTAAGGGATATCCAGGCCAGCTTCATTTGCGGCATGCCGGCAGCTTTCGATAAACCATTTAAGGAAAAGCTGAGAGCTGAATCGCTGCCGATAAACGTCCGGGCCGCTTGCGCTCTTGGCATGAGAGCGTAATCAGTGAACACTTCATCCGCAATAATGGGCAGGCTGAACTGCTGCGCTACGCTTAACAGTTCGTTTTGTTCCTCGGTCGTAAGAAAAGTGCCGGTCGGATTATTGGGATTAACAACAATGATGGCTTTAGTGCGCCGGTTGATTTGCGCGCGTAAATTCGCAAGATCCAGATGCCAGGTTCCGTCGTACCGCAAGCGATAAGGGGCCATGCGCACCGATTCCAAAGCCGCCAGATACTCAAACAAGGGATAGGACGGCAGCGGCGCCAGCACCTCGTCTCCCGGATCGCACAGGAGCTTGAATAACTGGGAATAGGCTTCACTGGTGCTGGCCGTCAGTAATAACTGGCGAGGCGTAATGGTGATTCCGCATTCCCGGTAATATTCCGTTATGGCGGATCGCGCTGCTTCGGAGCCGAATGGATCTGGACGATAAGCAAACTCCTGTACTTGCCCGAAAGCTTTTTGAATTGGCCCATGCGGATAGTCAGGCAGGCACTGCGTGGGATTGGAAACCGTTAGGTCTAAAACGGGGATGTCCGCTGCGCGTTTACGGCTCAGTAGTTGAGTGAGTGAGTTGGACGAAAAAGACCAGGACAAGCGTTGAGAGTAGGAGTACAAACAGCTACTCTTTCACGCTTGCCCTGGATTTAGCAAGGGTTAACAAGGAGCAATGGGAGAGAAGAATCATTTTGAGATATAATTTCGCGCGGAGCGTATCACTATGGGCAGGTGG
>CAXUBB010000079.1:4186-14460 GCA_964249105.1 uncultured Bryobacteraceae bacterium
CCCTCCGCGGCCCCCACCACATTCCAGTAGCTTGATCGATGAACCATCGGCGCCGCGGTTGCCCACACCGCAACGCCTCATGCGCTTGATGGAAACGATCAAAACTACTGGACGCGGAAACTGAAACGAGTGGCTTTCATCTGCCCCTGAGTGGCCACCGTAAAAACGGTCCGTTCTATACAGGAATCTGCATCAAGCGTCAAAGCCGGCTCCAAGACCTGACCTTCAAATTTTTCCAATACATTACTGATTGAACTGGAAGGTTTGATCAGATTCAGTATTTGTTGACTTGCCAGCGTGGTAATCGCCACACCGGTAGCCCAGTTGCCTGGCAAATTATACTTTGAAGCGCTAACCACGGAAAAGACCCCTGTTAACGAAGTAAGCGTGAAATTCAAAATGTTTTTAGGACTACGGCCCTGATTGTGAAGAATGACAGCCAACATAATCTGACGGCCAATCGGCTGGATGGAGGAGTCTGTACCGGCAAGCGATTGGAATACTTTACTGCTCACCACGGTTTCCCTCTTGTCTGAAATGTTGCAGATATTTAGATCAAAAGCGCCGATGCCTTTGGGAAGGCTGCCATAATTCTGTCTTAGGAGATCTGACGGCACCGGTGTTCCCGTTACCTCGAATGTTGCTTGACCCAGGCTTACACTGCTCAGTAAAGCCATCCCTATCACGGCCATGGCAACGCTTTTCATCAGATCTCCTTCTGTGGTCTTCGCTTCCCTTGTTCGCCTGACCCGACCCAGGAATACTGCGCCCTCGCGTCGCGGACCCTGAAAATTACCGCTAAGGCATTGATTCTGAAATTAATAAATTTTTTGATCTGTTCGTGAACGCTCCACCGGCAAGGAATGACCCGCTGCTTGGGCCTTAATTGCCGGTCTTCGCCGCGCCGGACGCTTCCACTTGACGAATCGCAATAGCTGTAATCGTCACCGGCGTGTCTGGTTTGTCTTCTGCGTTCCGGGGTACTTTCGAAATGGCATCCGCCACTTCTTGCCCCGAAACGACCTCGCCGAAAATGGAATAATTTCCATTCAGGTGCTCTGCGGGGGCCACTGTGATAAAGAACTGGCACCCGTTTGTATTGGGACCCGAATTTGCCATGGCCAGCAAACCGGGCCGGTCAAACTTGAGGTTCGGATCAACTTCATTATCGAATTTGTAACCTGGCCAGCCGGTGCCGTCTCCCGCCGGATCGCCTCCTTGAATCATAAAATCAGGAATGACCCGGTGAAATGTTGTGCCCGAATATAAAGGCGTGTGTTTGATTTTTCCTGTTTTGGGGTCCGTCCACGCCTTTTTGCCGGTGGCTAATCCTCGGAAATTAGCTACTGTCTTAGGAGCTTCCTTTTCGAACAGGCGGCAAACGATATTTCCCATGGAGGTGTAAATGACTGCATACAAACCCGGTTCCGCGGGCAAAGATACCGCCGGCAGATCCGGCTCCTTCGGTTTTGCGGATTTCTCTATCGGCGATGCCTTCGTCTGCCGATGAGTTTGAGTGAGGCCTAAAGTCGATAAGCCTGCTATGGCTGCGATAAGAAAAAGAGATTTTTGCATGCTCAACGCTGATTATAGAAGCAAAACAGTCGAAAATACGGGTGAGAAAACAAAGGCGTTCTACCCACTCCTATTTGCTTGCCGTACGTCTTTCATACTTGGTTTCGATTCGGTTTCGAAATTTAGGACCAAGTTTAATGACACTTTCTTCAGTATGAAACCTGTTTACGCGCCCAAACTCTTTCTAACTACCACCCATATCCCATACAATCCAAGTAAGCTCCAAAATCTTATGAAGCACGTTCTAACCCTGGCGAGTCTTTGCGCCCTGTTGTTTTTGTCTGCCTGTAGTCAAAGCCCCGAAAGACTGATTGCTACCGGAAATCGGTATCACAATCAGAAGAAATTCAAAGAAGCTTCCATCTTGTACCAAAAGGCGATTGCCAAAGACAAGACAAATGCTGAAGCATATTACCGCCAAGGGCTAAACCTTCTGGATGACGGTAACCCGATTGAAGCCAGCAAATACTTCCGCCGAGCCATTGACCTGAAACCCAGCAACACAGACGCGGAAGTAAAGCTCGCCGAAATCTTTTTAGGCGCTTACGCGAGCAGTCCAGCCAAGTTCAAGAACCTTCTAGCCGACGCAAAGGATCTGGACGGGAAAATCCTTAAGCAGAATCCCAACTCTTTTGACGGTCTGCGCATCCAGGCGCTTTTGTATTTAGCGGATAATGACCGGGATAAAGCGCTCGAAAGTTTCGCCAAGGCCAATAGCGTTAAGCCGCATTCACGTGAACTGATTGGCGGGTACGCTCAGACTCTTGCCGGAGCGCAGCGTTCTCAAGAGGCCGAGACGCTCGTGCGCGATATGCTTGCTCACGATAAAACCTGGGGACCCGGCTACGATTTCCTCTATATTGTGTACTCCCGCCAGAATGACAAAGCCAAAGCCGAAAACGTTCTGCAAGAGCGCGTGAAAAACGATCCTGCCAGCCCGGTTGCGGTACAGAATCTTTCCAATTACCTGCTCCTCGCCAATCGCTATGACGAAGCGGAAGCCTTGATGAAGCGCGTATTAAACGACAAAAAAGATTTTCCGGCGGGACGTGAAATGCTGGGCGACTTCTATATGCGCGCTAAGAAATTCGATCAGGCGCTGCAGGAGTATCAGGCGGGAGCGAAGGAAGACTCCAAAAATGCTCTGCAATATCAGCAGCGTATCGTAGCCGTTTACGAAGCAACCGGCCGTCGTGATGAGGCTTTGAAACTTGCCAAGAGCTTGGCTTCCGATAATCCCAAGGACCCTACCGCCAGTGAGGTGTATTCCACCCTTCTTCTTCAGAACGGATCGAAAAACGAAGTCTCTAAATCTGTCGATGAATTAAAAACCTTGGTGGGGAATAATCCGAGCGACGGCGCTCTCCACTTCCAGCTTGCTCGAGCGTACTTTGGCCTGGGCCAGATGGATAAAGCGCTGAGCGAAGCCTTGGAATCCATACAGGACGAAAGCAAAAATAAACCCGTGAGACCGATCGTGTTGTTCGGAGCGAGAACTTTGGCCGCGCGAGTTTATGAGGACCGGGGCGACCATGCTAAGGCGATCGAGCAGGCGGAAGCTGTCCTTTCTTCCAACCCGAAGCTGCCGGATGCCCGTTTAATTCGTGATCGGGCGCTGATCGGCACCAACCAGATCGAGAAAGCGCAAACTGACCTGGAAGCGCTTGTCCAGGAATTCCCAGCCCTGAACGATGCTCATCTTCAACTGGCGGGATTGTACGTTCTAGCGAAACAGTACGATAAAGCCAATGCCGAGTTTGACAGGGTCTGGAAATCCAATCCGCCCGATACTCGCGGACTGCTTGGCCTGCAGGCCGTCAAGCTTGCTCAGGGTAAAGGAAGCGAGGCAGTCGCCGTGCTTAGCGATTTAGTCCAGAAAAACCCCAATGTGCCTGTTTACCGGGAGCAATTAGCAAGTTTCGAAACAACTGCCGGTGCGCAGACTGTCAGGTCGAATCCAGAAGGAGCCAAGCAATTATTCGAGCAAGCAGCGGACAATTACAAAGAACTCCTGAAAACAAACTCAAAATCTGCTGATCTTTGGTTACGCCTGGGAATGCTGCAGCGTCAGCTTGGGCAGTTTGACCAGGCTTTAAATTCTTTTGACGAAGCTTCGAAGATTGATCCTAAAAACGTCAATGTGCTTCTGAATCAAGCCATGTTGCAGGAATCTGTCGGCAAAAAGAGCGAGGCGTCGGATACTTACAACAGAATCCTGGGGCTTGATCCTGAAAATCCTTTGGCTCTCAACAACATTGCGTTCATGGATGCGGAGAAAGGGGACAATCTGGATCAGGCGATGACGTTTGCGGAACGCGCTAAAAAACGCGTGCCGAACAGCCCCGATATTTCCGACACTCTCGGCTACGTTTACTTGCAGAAAAACCTGAACTCTGAAGCATTGCGCATCTTCCGGCAGGTCGTGCAGGATAATCCTCAGAATCCGACTTATCACTTCCACTTGGCGATGGCGCTGCTGAAGGGCGGAGATAAGCAAGGCGCAAAGGAGGAGGCGCAGAAAGCGTTGCAAAGTTCGCCGCAGCCCGAACAGCAGGATAAAATTCGCACGTTTGTCAACCAGATTGGATAAGTCCCGATTGCAATCCGGTCTGGCTGTTTCCGCCTGGCGTGAGAAGTATCCGTCAGCCCAGTACGTAGCGCCGTTTGCGTGCTTCCTGCTCTTTCTGGCTGTTTCGCCCCAGCGCATTCTCAATGCTTATTGGGAGCTGCCCATTTGGGTGCTGGTGCTCGCCGCGGTCTGCGTTGTTTGCTGGCCGCGCGAACTGCCAATTCGACCCCGCTTTCCCCTCGGCAGCATGGCAATCGGTGTTCTGGTCTTCTTTCTTTGGATTGCGCCTGATGTGCTGATTCCCGGCTATCGGCAGCATTTTTTATTCTCAAATTCAGTAACAGGCCATCTCCACTCTTCAATCCGGCCTGCGGAACTGCAAAGTCTCTGGGTCCTATCATGGCGGACAATCCGCGCCGTTCTAATTGTGCCGATTGTCGAAGAACTGTTCTGGCGAGGCTGGCTCATGCGCTGGCTGATCAACACCGATTTCGAAAAGGTATCGCTCGGCAAATACGCGCCCTTGGCTTTCTGGGTCACAGCTTTGCTCTTTGCTTCTGAGCACGGACCGTATTGGGATGTTGGATTAGTGACCGGAATCATCTACAATCTTTGGATGATCCGCACCCGGTCTCTGTCTGATTGCATTCTGATGCACGCCGTGACGAACTGCATTCTCAGCGGCTATGTGATCGCGACGGGACAATGGCAGTACTGGCAATAAGTCGATACGGGAGTTAGATTATGCCCTGCCTTTTACTTTTATTAGTTCTTGCGTTTCCTCGGGTCGCTATCGCCTTGCTTTGGTTCTTTACGACCTTCTTTTCGGGTGTCTATCACGGAATTCTCATTCCCGTGCTTGGGTTCGTTTTTCTGCCTTTGACGCTGCTTGTCTACACCTATATTGTGAGAACCTACCCTGGGCCGTTATCTACTCAGGAATTGGTGTTTCTTTTTATTGCCGTGATCCTGGATCTTGGACTTGTTGGCGGAGGCAGTCTCCGCCGCCGCTTCTCATGAGTCAATCATTTACTTGAGAATCGCCGGGCATTCAACCTACTAGTCTCCGTGGCATTGTTCCGTACTTTGAGCGCGGCCATTCAAGGCATTGACGCCCATATTGTGGATGTGGAAGTCGATATGTACCCATCCGGCACCAACCGCGACTTTGTCACGGTGGGAATGCCGGACGCGGCTGTTAAAGAAAGCCGCGAACGCATCAAATCCGCTTTGCTGAACTCCGGATTCGGCTATCCCAGTAAATCCGTCACCATTAATTTGGCGCCCGCCAATGTCCGCAAGGAAGGAGCGGGATTTGATCTGCCCATGGCGACTGCGATTCTCGGCGCAATGGGTGCGGTCGGAAACGCTGACGGCTACATGCTCGTGGGAGAACTATCTCTCGACGGCAGCCTGCGCCCGATTCGAGGCGCTCTTTCCATTGCCGTTTGTGCCGCCAAGCGCGGCATTCAAAATCTTCTTGTGCCTATCGATAACGCTTCCGAAGCCGCCGTAGCCGAAGGTGTTCGCGTTTTCGGTCTGCGGCATTTGGCCGAGGTGGTTCAATTCCTGAAAGAACCGGCAGCGTTTCAGCCTACGTCCGCCGTTTTGCCGGAAAGTAACCCGAAGGGATCCGACGTTCCGGATTTCAGTGATGTTCGTGGACAAACGATGGCGAAACGCGCTTTGGAGATCGCGGCAGCGGGAAACCATAATGTGCTCATGATCGGTCCGCCCGGCTCCGGCAAAACCATGTTGGCCAAGCGCTTCGCCGGTATTCTGCCGAAACTCACCTTCCGTGAGGCTTTGGAAGCAACCCAAATTCACGGCGTTGCCGGTATCCTGCCGCCCAGCATCGGTATCCTGAGAAGCCGTCCCTTCCGTGCGCCGCATCACACCATCTCCGATGCCGGTTTGATCGGAGGAGGAAGCGGAAGCCCCCGCCCCGGCGAAGTAAGCTTGGCGCATCAAGGAGTCCTGTTCTTAGACGAGCTTCCCGAGTTTCCGCGCGGCGTGCTCGAACAACTGCGGCAGCCGCTTGAAGAAGGCTCCGTCACGCTCGCCCGTAGCGCTGGCACGCTGACTTTTCCGTCACGCATTATGCTAGTCGCCGCTATGAACCCCTGTCCGTGCGGCTTCTACGGTGACAACACTCGTGAGTGCCGTTGCACTCCCGGCATTATTCAACGCTATCTCGCCAAAGTGAGCGGCCCCTTGCTGGACCGCATTGATATGCACATTGAAGTGCCTGCCGTGCCTTACAAAGAACTCCGAGGCAAAGCCGACAGCATTGGGTCCGCCCAAATCCGTGAGCGCGTCGAGGAAGCTCGGGAAAAACAGCGGAGCCGGGGATTCTATAATTCACAAATTCCCACCTCTCAACTTCGTACTTTATCCGCTTTGGACGATACGGGAGAGCGCACACTAGAGATGGCGGTGCGCCGCATGAATCTTTCCGCCCGCGCTCATGACCGCATCTTGCGGGTAGCGCGTACAGTTGCCGACCTTGACCACTCGCAGGAAGTCTCGGCCAAACACCTGGCCGAAGCCGTGCAGTGCCGCAATCTCGACCGGAACTACTGGAATTAGCATTTTATTGCTCTAATGGAAACTCAAAATACAACAGTTCCTGCCCGCTGCGGGCCTCTCGTATCCCGTTTAGATAAAGCTTGTCTCCCCCTTCCGGCTTTGCTTCAAAATAAAAAAATCCGCTGGCCGAATCGCCGGGAGGCAGTACTTTCGCAATGAATGCCCTAGTGACAATTTCCGGCGCCTCCAAAGGATTTTTCTTTCGGGAAGTCGGAAAGGGAATCGGCACCGGATTGATTCCAGGCCGCTTGGTGGGGCGGCCCACATTGAATAATTGATCGGGAGGAACGGCGCTGGCATGCCGTCCATCGGAAGCCACAAGATTGACTTCTAAATTCTGCAAATCTAAGGCATTCCGGCCTTTGTTCTCGATCACCACCAACACCGGCAATACGCCATACTTCAGTGGATTGGTCTTTTTGCCGAAAGCCTCTTCCGTTAACTCCGGCTTATTAAAAGATTTGGCGCCGACCGTTACCTGATCGGCCGTCTGGTGAGGATAGCTCGAAGCGGCTTCCGCTCGAAACAGTTTTTCAGCGCCTAGGAGGAACAAAGCAAAAGCGCCGAGGAACGCTATACTCAAAATCACGAAACGAATTACCGGGCTCACGCGCACTCTTTTCTTTTACCGCCTTCTTCAGTTCGTATCATTTCCCTTCCTTCTTTTTTACTTCATCATTCGATGGAGCAAAAATCGCGAATATGCGTCCACCTTTCGCGAAAAGCTGGGATTTCTTCCGCAATCGTTCAGTCGGACGAGGGCTGGCTCCATCTGGTTGCACGCTGTTTCCGTGGGCGAGGTAGTTTCCCTCACTCCGTTAATTAAAATTTTGCGGCAAGAGGAACCATCAACTCCCCTTTATCTTTCCACTTCGACCTTGGCGGGCCGCAAAGTCGCTAAGAGTCTATCCGGTCTCGTTGATGGCGTATTCTTTGCGCCGTTTGATCTTCGCGGCCCCGTGCGAAGGATTCTGCAAACGATACGCCCTGATCTTCTGGTGATTGTTGAAACCGAGATCTGGCCTCATCTCTTTGCGGAAACCAAGCGCGCCGGGGCGGCTCTCGCCATCGTGAACGGACGTATTGGACATCGCGCCTGGCCGAAATACAAACGATGGAGGCGCTTGTTTGCGCCCGTGCTCCGCCTGCCCGATATGGTTTTGGCGCAAAGCCGGACGGACTACGACCGGTATCTTAAACTCGGAGTTCCCGCCGCCAGGCTCGCGATAGAAGCAAATCTGAAGTATGACGCTTCGGCTGCCAGCGCGCCGCTACAAATTGCGACGTTTGGCGCAAAGCAAATTTGGATCGCCGCCAGTACTGTCGGCCCCAATGAACGCGGCAGCCTGCGCCGTCATGATACGGATGAGGACGATCTGGTTATTTCCGCATTCCAGGCACTCCGCGCCGAGTTTCCGGATCTGCTGCTGATCCTTGCGCCGCGTCAACCGGCTCGTTTCCCGGAAGTAGCAGCGAAATTACAAAGCAGAAATATCAATTTTACACGCCGGTCCGTCACCGGACCCTTGCCGCTGCCTGGTGTGCTGCTGCTTGACACGATGGGTGAATTAGCCCGTCTCTACTCGCTCGCCGACGTTGTTTTCGTGGGCGGCTCGTTAGCTCCCAGGGGTGGGCATAACATTCTTGAGCCTGCTGCCGTTGGCGCGCCAGTTGTGATCGGACCGCATATGCAGAACTTTGAAGCCATCACTTCAGACTTCAAGGAAGCTGATGCGATTGTTCAGATTCGCAATCAATCAGATCTCCTTCCAGTGATACGGAGTTTGTTATTAGATAGTGAACAGGCCGAAGCAATCGGAGAGCGTGGGCGAAAAGTGGTTGAGAGTCAAAAAGGAGTTTCCCAACGGATTGCCGCCGACCTGCTGCGCCTTCACAAACTCGGCGAGTACAGAACTTCACGCAACTGGCTCACTCACGGTATTCTGCGAAGCTTGTCCTTCCTTTGGCGGCACGGGGGCGTTATCAAGCGACGTCGTTCCGAGCGTTACGCCCGATCAGTCAAACCCTTGCCGATTCCGGTGATCAGTATTGGGGGCATCACCGTGGGCGGTTCGGGGAAAACTCCATTCACAACTTATCTGGCTGGCAAATTCAGGGAGCGCGGTTTTTTGCCGGCGATACTGACGCGCGGTTATCGTCGGCGCTCTCCCGCGAGCAGTCTTGTGATTGCGGCAGGAGCAAAAATTCCGACAGCTTTCACGGGAGATGAAGCGCAGATTTTTCTGCGCGCCGAAGTGGCGCCGGTCGGTATTGGAGCGAACCGGTACCAAACGGCTCAACTGCTTTTATCGCGCTTTCCGGAAACGGATATTTTGCTGCTCGATGACGGTTTTCAGCATGCGCGGCTTCGGCGAGAAGTTGACGTTGTATTGATCGATGCGCTGGACCCTTTCGGACGAGAAGAAGTGGTTCCCGCCGGACGTTTAAGAGAGCCTCTTTCCGCGCTACGGCGCGCTGACCTGTTTGTGATCACGCGCTGTGAGTCGAATTTGCGGTTTGATGCTATTAGCGGCAAGCTGCGTCAGTACAATCCGGAGGCTCCGGTATTTCGTAGCCGCTTCAGTACCTATAGTTGGCGTGATCTGCGCAGCGGGGCGGTGCTCGGTGAGCTGCCAGAGAACAAAGTCGCTGCGTTTTGCGGGTTGGGCAACCCACAAAGTTTCTGGAATACGCTGGAACTACTGGGAGTGGAGATTGTGTTCCGGTGGACGTTTGAGGATCACCACTCTTACAAGCCGGTGGAATTGCGGCGATTGGCGGAACAAGCGCGGCAAAACGGGGCCAAACTGCTGGTGACAACAGAAAAGGACCTGATTAATCTTCCTAACCAAGCGGAAGATGCGCTCGGGGCGCTCCCTCTCGTTTGGCTCGAAATTGCGCTGGAGATAGAAAGAGAAGAGCGTTTTTTTGAAGTCCTCGAAGGGTTGCAAGTAAAGGTTAAGAACAAAGATTTTTTGTAGTGGCCTCAGAAATTCAGACCAGGCAATGAGCTAAAATTCGGCGGAGTCATCGAGAAGGAGAGTTCGATGACAATGACGAGAAACAGTACAGTCCACAGTTCAAGGCGCGGGTGACGATGGAGGCGATCCGAGGCGAAAAGACGCTGAGTCAGTTAGGAACGCAGTTCAAGGTACGTCCCCTGTAGATTGCGAAGTGGAGGAAAGTGGCGCTGCAACAACTCCCGGAACTGTTCGTGGACGGACCCGCCAGGCCGGGAGCGGCGCGGCGGACCACGATGCGCTTTATCAAGAGATCGTCCGACTCAAGGTGGAATTGGACTGGCTGAAAAAGAAGTGAGCTTGCTCGATTAAGGACTGGCGTTCTCTGGTCGATCGGGATCATACGCAGATCAGTGTGCGGCGCTAGTGCGAACTGCTGGGCGCGCATCGGTCGAGTCTTTACTACGAGCCGACCGGGAGAGCGAAGAGAATCGGCGGTTCATGCGCTTGCTGGATTAACCGTAAGCGTCAGATGCAACTTTCAATTACCCACAAGTTGGGCACCCAATAGGAAACCGAGT
>CAXUBB010000080.1:0-10224 GCA_964249105.1 uncultured Bryobacteraceae bacterium
GTCACGCACCACACGAGGCACGTCAACAATCTCAAAATGCACTACGTGGAAGCGGGGAGCGGGCCGCCAGTTTTTCTGCTTCATGGCTTTCCCGAGACTTGGTATGCATGGCGTAAGCAGATTCCAGCGCTCGCTACGCGTTATCGCGTGATTGCTCCCGATTTGCGCGGCTACGGCGAGACGGAAAAACCGCCGAGCGGATATGACAAGCGCACCATGGCAAAAGATATCCACGAACTGATGCAGCAACTCGGCTACGAAAAGGTAGCCATGGTAGGCCATGATCGTGGCGCGCGATTGGCGACCAGATTTGCCAAGGACTACCCCACTGCCGTTGAACGGCTCGTTGTCATGGATAATATCCCGACGCGAACGATCTTCGAACGCATGAACGCCGAGGTAGCGCGCGGCCACTGGTTCTTTATCTTCAACAACGTTCCTGATCTGCCCGAAGCGCTTATCACGGGCCGCGAAGAAATCTGGCTGCGCTTTATCTTTTCAAGCTGGTGCTACAACCCCGAACTTTTCACCCCGGAAGAGATCGCTGTTTACGTCCGGGCCTATTCCCAGCCCGGATCGTTGCGGGGCGCTTTCAGCGACTACCGCGCGGGACGCGAGGATGTCGCGCAGGACGAGGCGGATAAGGATCGCCTGATTGAATGTCCCACAATGGTGCTTTGGGGCGAGGACTTCGAGATCGGCGGCAAGATGTGGAACTTCCGGGAGATCTGGCGGGAGATGGCCACAAGACCAGAATTTGTTTCCTTGCCGCAGTGCGGGCATCTGCCGCATGAAGAGCAGCCCGAACGGGTCAACGAAGAGCTGCTCCGTTTCCTAGAGCCTTGGCAGCAGACATAAAGGCAGGAGCAAAAAACATCTTCCGCGCCACTATGCTAAGAGGTGTAATTGATGACAACCATTCCCCCGCCCGTAGCGGCGCTTTCCTTGGCCATTTCCGAGTGGATCTCGGTTCTAGGCACGGAGAACATCAGTACAGAGCTGCCGGAACGCAAGATCATCGAGACAACCTCCTTTGAATCCGCTTCCAAAGTACACGCCGTTCTTTTTCCCGGCAGCGTCCAGGATATTGTTAAGTGCCTCAGAATTGCGAGACAGCATGGCATCCCTCTTTACCCGGTCAGCACCGGCAAAAATTGGGGATACACGTCAGGCGCTCCGACTTCCGATGCCGTCATCCTGAATTTGAGCCGGATGAATCGCATCCTTGACTTCAATGAAGAACTTGGTTACGTGACCCTTGAGCCCGGCGTTACGCAGCGCCAATTGTTTGACTTTCTCCAATCCCGTAAATCAAAGCTCTGGATAGACGCCACCGGAGCCAGCCCGGATTGCAGCATCATCGGCAACACAGTGGAGCGCGGATTCGGCCACACGCCCTATAGCGACCACTTTGCCCATTCCTGCAATCTACAGGTTGTTCTGCCTTCCGGTGATGTGATTCAGACCGGCATGGGCGAGATGCCCGGCGCAAAAGCGGCCCCCCTGTACCGCTGGGGGGTGGGGCCGTTTGCCGATGGCTTGTTTTCTCAATCCAATCTTGGGATCGTCACGCGCATGACGGTTTGGCTGATGCCCGCTCCCGAGTATGTTGAGGCGTTCTTTTTCAAAGTGGACCGTGACGAAGATCTGCCGCTGCTTCTCGACGCGCTTCGCCCTTTGCGCATGGACGGTACGCTCAAAAGCGCCTGCCATATCGGCAACGACTATAAAGTGCTCTGCGGCCTGCAAGCGTATCCCTGGCAGGAAACAGGCGGCGCGACACCGCTCCAGCCCGAAGCGCTGTCGCAGATCGCCAAGAAACTGAACTTCGGCGCCTGGAACGGATCAGGAGCGCTCTATGGGACCAAGCGCCAGGTGGCGGAAGCGCGCCGTCTGGTGCGTCAGGCCCTCAAAGGCAAAGTACAGCGGCTGAAGTTTCTGGACGAGCGCAAACTGGGCTTGGCGATGCGCTTCGCCAAGATCGCCAAGCCGTTTACCAATTGGGACCTCAGCCAGACGCTTGAACTGTTGCGCCCGCTTTTCGGCTTGATCCAGGGCGTTCCCACCGATCAGCCGATGAAAAGCTGTTACTGGCGCAAACCCGGCTTCAACGCCGCTGCCTGTGATGCCGGCGCTCTTGATCCGGATCGTGACCGCTGCGGCCTGATCTGGTGTTCGCCGCTTGCGCCGCTGAGCGGCGAGCACGTGCATGAGATGACAAAGATTTGTATTGCAACGCTGCTCGAATACAAATTTGAGCCGATGATCTCGCTCACTCTCATGACGGAACGAACGGTCGGCTGCGTGGTCTCCATCGTTTACGACCGTGACATCGAAGACGAAGACGAGCGCGCCCGCCTCTGCCATCAGACATTGTTGGAACGGCTGGCGAGGAGCGGGTATTATCCCTACCGGCTGGGCATTCAGTCCATGGACGTCATGCGGCACACCGGAGCGCTCGGCCAATTTCTCAACGGCCTTAAGAACCACTTGGACCCGCGGCACATTTTGGCTCCGGGCCGCTATGAAGTTTAAGGTCTGTTCAACCAGACCGTTTGTGCATTCAAGAATTCCCGCACGCCGAAGTAGGAAAGCTCGCGTCCGTAGCCGCTGTGTTTCACTCCTCCGATCGGCACTCGCGGATCGGAAGCGGAAAAGCCGTTGATAAATACGCCTCCCGTTTCCAGTCTCCGCGCCAACTCACGGGCTCGCGCTTCATCGCTGCTCCACAGGTTTCCGCTCAGCCCATAGACGCTGTTATTGGCAAGCTCGATGGCATGCTCGGCATCACGCGCTACCGTCATGGCAGCAACCGGTCCGAAAGTTTCCTCGTCGAAAGCGCTCATTCCCGGTTGCACGTTTTTGAGAACAGTGGGCGCATAGAAGAAGCCCCTACCCGACATTTTGTGACCGCCTGTTAATACGGTCGCACCGGCGGCAGCCGTGCTCTCTACTTGTTGATGAAGCGCTTCGCGCAAGTCGTGGCGGGCTATCGGTCCCAGTTTCGTAGCCGAACTGGTAGGATCACCAACGGTTAATTCGCGGGCTGCTTCGGCAAAGCGCTCCGTAAACTCGTTCGCAATCGGTTCTTCCAATATGAAACGCTTGGCGCAGATACACACCTGTCCGGCATTGCTGAATCGCGCCTTAATGCCCTGCTCCACGGCGCGAGGGAGATCCGCGTCGGCCAGCACAATAAATGGGTCAGACCCGCCCAGTTCAAGAACCGATTTCTTTAGCGACCGGCCTGCCGCAGCCGCCACTGCCGCGCCCGCGCGAGGACTACCCGTCACCGTGACCGCCGCAATCCGCCGGTCCGCGATCACCTGTTCGACGTATTCATTAGCGGCGTTCAGCACCGTGAAAACGCCATCGGGCAACCCGCTCTGCTTCCAGGCGAGTTGGAGATTTAATCCGCATCGCATCACGTTCGGCGCAGGCTTGAGCACGACCGTGTTTCCGCCCAACAAAAGCGGCACAGCGGCCCGCATCGGCTGCCAGAACGGAAAATTCCAGGGCATGATTGCGAGAATAGGGCCAATGGGCAGATAAGAGATATACGCTGTCGAGCCGTCGATCGGCGCGGGCTCATCCGCGATCATCTTTGGTCCGTGCTCCGCGTACCACTCGCACTCCACCGCGCATTTTTCTACTTCAGCCTTCGATTCGGGAAGTATTTTGCCCATCTCACGAGTGATGGTCTCCGCAAAAGATTGCGCGTTCGCTCGCAGCACCTCGGCCATGCGCCGCAAAGTAGCCGCTCGCTCGTGCATCGGCGTCGTGCGCCAACGTCCAAATCCATCGGAGGCGGCGATGAGCATGTTCTCCACGGCGGTTTCCGACTGAAACTCGAAACGCTCAATGAATTCACCTGTTGCGGGATTCATTGATTCTGCCGCTTGCGGAGTAATTGGAGATTGATTCGGCATGTTGGGAACTTTTTATGGGTCTTCCGCCTTCTAAATCATCAGAGCTATGCCAAGCGGAATGCGCATTCTTCTATTCTTATCTGTTTTACCGGTATTCGCCCAATCTCCCCGGCTAGCCGATATTCCGGTAAAACACGTGATGCTCTATAAGCACGGCATCGGATTCTTTGAACGGGAAGGCGCAATCGGAACAGGCGAAGAAACCCGCCTTGATTTTAAGGCTACCGACATGAATGATGTTCTGAAGTCCCTTACCGTTCATGACGCTTCCGGCAATCGCATTAACAGCATCCGTTATGACTCGAACGAAACACTGCAACAACGTCTCGCCAAATTTCCTTTCAGCCTCGGCACGGATCAGCTCTTGAGCAGTTTTCTCGATACTTTGAAAGGCGCGTCCATCGAGCTGAAAACGGCGGATCGCACCATTGCCGGATCCCTTGTCAGCGCTCGCGCTATTCAATTAAAGAGCGATAACTCTTCCGGCGTGGTTCGCGAACAACTCACGCTGCTGCTCGATTCCGGTGAACTTACCACCATCGATCTCGGCGGAATTGCCTCCTTGCGCTTCACGGATATGCGCCTGCAAACTCAACTCAGGCAGTATCTCGAAACAGTTAACGACGTTCGGGCTCGTGACCGCCGGAGCATTTACATTGACGCGCCTCCGAGCAGCGCCCGTAATCTGCAAATCGCCTATATCATGCCGACCCCCATCTGGAAATCGTCTTACCGGCTTAGCCTCGGGAATACAGCCTCAACGCTTGAAGGCTGGGCTATTGTGGACAACACGACCGACGAAGATTGGAATAATGTCCAGCTCTCGGTTGTTTCCGGCAGGCCGATCTCATTTATCAGCCAGTTGGATACGCCGCGCTACGGTCGCCGCGAGATTGCCGAATTGCCGGAAGACCGCGCCGCCGGTCCGGTGGTCTATGGCGGCAGCGTCGATGCAGTTACTGTTACTGCTAACGGTGGTTTAATAAGTGGGAATGGAGCAGGGCTTGGCAGCGGCAGCGGGGGTGGCAGTGGAGGGGGAATGTACAGGATGTCTCCACCGCCGAAAGCCATAGCTCCCAGTCAGCCGGGGATGTCGCTACCCACGGCCGCACAAACTGTCACGGTGGAACCCAGCACCGTCGAAGGCGCTACGGGAGCTACTCTGGGCGAGCGTTTCGAGTACAACTTTCCTGGCCTTGTCACGATTAAACACAGCCAGTCCGCCATGCTCCCGTTTCTCCAGGACCGTATTGCCGCCCGTAAACTTCTGATCTATACCGAATCCAGCGGCGAACACCCGGTGAATGCCGCTGAAATTACCAACAGCACGGGGAAAACACTGGACGGCGGACCGGTAACTGTTTACGAAGGCGATGCGTATGCCGGTGAAGCCCTGGTTGAAACTCTGAAAGCCACTGACAAACGGCTCATTGGCTACGCCGTTGACTATGGTACCCGCATTACCACCGCCTTCGACAGCCCACGCCGAACGATCCGTGAAATTCACGCCCAGGACGGTGTTTTTCAATTCCGCTACGCCGACCGTCAGACGCGCACTTACACCATCAAAAACGTGGATGCCAAGCCGAAAACCCTGATGATTCAACAGGAAGGAGTCGAACAATACGCCATCCTCTCCCCTAAACCGACGGAGCGCACCGCCACAGCCTACCGTTTCGAAGTGGCGTTTCCGCCTAACGGCTCACAAGCCTTCAAGGTGGAACAAGAGCGCGTTTATGACGAAACGACCGAGGTTCTTAGTTCCACTCCTGATTTTCTTTTTAATCTCGTCTCTAATAAGCAATTAACAGCCACGGGACGCAAGCAGTTGGAAGCGCTGCTGACTTCCAAACGGCAGCTCGCGCAAATTCAGGCAGACCTCAAAACAGCGTCGGCAGAGATGAAGTATCTTAACGACGACTGTAGCCGCCTTCGCCAGAATATTACCAGCCTCAACAGCGTGAACGGCCAGGAAGAACAGGTCCGGCAGTACGCGTCGCAACTCGCCAGTAATGAAGCGCGAATTGTAAAACTGCGCGAAAATCAGCGTAATCTGACGCAGCGCCAATCTTTGCTTGAAACCGAGGTGCGTAACTCGGTTGACACTCTTGCATTTTAGTTACCTAGGAATGAAGCCAGTTTCATCCTTGGTGTTATCGGCTTTACATTGAGAAGAGGGCAGGCGCAAGCCCATACCCGAAAGGATTTACCATGAAACTTCAAAACGTGCAAGATCTCTTTTTAGAGGGTCTTCAATACGCTTACGATGCGGAACAGCAACTTACTCAGGCCCTGCCGAAGATGGCGCAGGCTTCCTCCACTCCGCAGTTGCGCGAAGCGTTTGAACAGCACTTAACGGAAACAAAGCAGCAGGTTGGCCGAGCCGAGCAAGTATTTCAAATATTCGGAAAGCAGCCGGAGAGGAAAACCAATACGGTTCTCCAGGCAATGACGCAGGAAGCCGAGAAGATGATTCAGAACACCGATCAAAACCCCGTCCGCGATGCTGCCCTGATTGTGGCTGGCAATCAGGTGGAGCATTTCGAAATGGCATCCTGGGGATCTTTGCGTACCTATGCTCAGCTTCTAGGCAAGCAGGAAGCCGTTAATCTGATCCAAAAGACGTTGGATGAAGAGAAACAGGCGGATGCGAAGCTTACCGCCTTGGGCGAAAACCAAGTGAACCAACAAGCCCTGCAACAGGGTTCTAAAACTGCCTCAGCATAATAGGAAGTCTCTTTCTCCGGCGCTGCTTCGGCAGCGCCTTTTTTATGCTACCGACTCGGTTACTAATTTCCGCTCCACTCCGTTCAAGCTAAGTTTGTTCCGCAATTCCTTTTCAATTGCCTCGCGTAATTCCGGCCTTTCAGTCAAAGTCTGACGCGCGTTTTCCCGTCCCTGCCCGATCCGTTCGCTTTTGAAGCTGTACCACGATCCGCTTTTTTCGAGGATTCCGTGTTGAGCGCCCATGTCAAGCGCGTCACTTTCCCGCGAGATGCCCTGCCCATAGAGAATGTCCACTTCCACTTCGCGGAACGGCGCGGCCACTTTGTTCTTGACCACCTTAACTTTTGTCCGGTTTCCGATAATAGCTTCGCCGTCCTTAATAGCAGTAGCACGACGCACTTCCACCCGCACAGACGCAAAGAACTTTAATGCCCTGCCTCCGGTAGTCGTTTCCGGGTTGCCGAACATCACGCCGATCTTTTCACGCAATTGATTGATAAAGATCATGCAGGTATTGGCTCGTGAAACGGAGGCCGTCAACTTACGTAGGGCTTGCGACATCATACGCGCCTGTAATCCCATGTGGCTATCGCCCATCTCGCCTTCCACTTCCGCTTTCGGCGTTAGGGCGGCCACGGAATCCACCACAATCACGTCAATCGCCTGCGAGTTGACCAGCGCCTGTGCAATCTCCAGAGCCTGCTCACCGTAATCGGGCTGCGAAACAATCAGGTTTTCGGTATCCACCCCTAGCTTGGCCGCGTAGATCGGGTCCAGTGCATGCTCCGCGTCAATAAAGGCCGCTACCCCGCCGCTCCGTTGCGCTTCCGCAATAACGTGCAAAGCCAGCGTGGTTTTGCCGGAAGATTCCGGTCCAAATACTTCAATGACCCGGCCACGCGGAAATCCGCCCGCGCCGAGCGCGTTATCGATAGAAATCGATCCCGTGGTAATTATTTCCACAGGCAGCGCCGCGCGCGATCCCAGCATCAGCACTGAGCCTTTGCCGAACTGTTTATCCATTTGCGTCAATGTCGCTAGTATCTGCCTGCGCCGATCATCCATTTTTGTGAATGCACCTCCGTGCAGATAGGGAGTCGCCAATGGACGTAAACCCTCTCGGTTTCTCCGCTACAGAAAAGCCCGATGCGGCTCTAGAAAGACAATTTCAAGCTGAGTTGCACGTTGCGCGGCGGGTAGGCCGCAGAGAGCGTACCGAAGCTGGACGTATTGGTAACGGTTGTGTTGAGCGTCGAGAAATTCGTTACGTTCGGAGCATTGAAGAAGTCGCCCTGGAACTTCAGGTCGAAGCGCTCGGTCAAAGCAAAATGCTTTGCCAGAGACAGATCATAGGTTTGCAGTCCGGGACCCTCAACAATGCCGGTGCCCGAATTGCCGTAGCGCCCATTCAGAGAAGTGGCGAAGGCGGCAGTGTTAAACCACAGATTCGGACCTGGATTGCTGATGGTAATGGGAGCGTCCAGGTAATCCGCGCGGCGCGTGTTCACCGATGTGCTGCCCGTAATTGTGTAGTATTGGCCGGTTTGCCAGCGAATGACTCCGCTCAACTGCCAGCCTCCGATTGTGTTGCGGACAACGCCGTTGAATTGGCGCAGCATCGGCAACTGCCACACAAAAGTGGCATAAAAGATGTGACGCCGGTCAAAGGAAGTGGGGCCGTAGTTGAAGTGACGATTTTGCCAGTCTTCCAGGTTATCGCCTTCGCCGCTGGAATCACCGAGGGATTTCGACCAGGTGTAACCGGTAGTAGCGACTACGCTACCGACACGCTTAGCCGCGTAAACCTGGAGAGCGTTGTAGTTGGAAGTGGAGTCGCTCTGGTACTGGTTAATGCTGCTATAGCCCAGGTAAGGCACGAAAGCATTGGCGGAAGCGCCGGACCCGGCCACGGCAAAGCGCGTGAGATCCGGGAAATTGATGTTGGGCTGCCGCAGCAGGTGGCGAGCCAGATTCCCTACATAGGAGATCTCTCCCAGAATACCGTGCGAAAGATCACGCTGGATACTGAAGCTGTATTGCTGAGTATAGGTGTTCTTTAAATTCGGGTTGATCGCCGAAATGCCGCCAAGCGCTCCCGCTCCGGCTGAACCGGCAGTAATATTTGAGAGATTGCCGTTATCGTACTCCGTCGTCTGCAGGATGGGAGGCACGTTGACTTGGCTGAAGGTAACGTTACCTTCCGGTCGATCATAGAAAATCCCGTAACCCCCGCGAATGGCGGTTTTGGCGTCTGGAGAATAGGCAAACCCGAATCGAGGTCCCCAGAGACTGGCTGGATTATAGAGACCACGAGGCGCACCGGCGGGGATCTGGCTAAACAGCGTGCCGGTGGAGCCCGGAACTCTCCCCTGCTGATCAGACGGCACACCACTCCCGGCGCGAATCAGGCCGTTGTAGGGATTACCGGAACCAGGCACAACCGTTCCATTCAGTGTCACTCGAACAGCTTGCGCCGGGTTATAGAGTGACTGGTCGAAGTTCGCCATGTTATTGGCGACGGTGTACATGGGCTGCAGATACTGGTAGCGCACGCCGATTTCGAGGCTCAGCTTTGGAGAAACTTTCCAACTGTCCTGGACAAAAAACTCCGGCTGGGTAAAACGGAAGAAACCGACCGGATCAGCGCTTGCCTCGGTATAGCTTCTGAAATTGCCTAAGAGCGCATCCGCCAGCGCATTGCCCGTGGTATTTCCGTTTGCCTGGAAGTTGATAGCGCCTGCATAATTCGGGCGACCATTCTGATCCACGCGATCCCGAATCGCAACCGCTCCCGCTCTCAATAGATGATTGCCGAGAGTGATCGAGACCGTGTCTGAGAGCTGTATATCAGTAGTGGGTGACGCCAGAGCAAAAGTCGGTCCCTGCATTCCAGCGTAGTTCGTGATCGTTATGTAAGGGATTCCGTTGTCGTACTGGCCGCCATTATAAAGCTGTTGAAACTGGAAGCCGTAAGTGCTCCGCTGCCACAGGTTGCCATAGGGCGGGATGTGCTGCGAGGCCCAACTGGCGTTGGCGCGCGCTTCGTTCACGATGTGCGGCGTGGGATTCCACGTTTCCGCAATGAGGAAGCTCTGCCCTGGACGCATCCGCAGCGTAGGCGTGGTGGGAAGAATACCGCCAGCAGAAAAGGTGCCATAAGGGTCAATCAACTGGTTGTAATCCTGAATCCAGCGCCCATACAGGTTGTTCTTTTCATTGATGGTGTAATCCAGACGCACGATGTCCTCGCGGAAATCAAGCGGATTGTTCGGCGCGAAGGTGATATTGTTGCCGACGGCGGCATCCGTAAAGCTTTGCGCTTGCCCCTGCAGCGTCCGGTACACGTTCGCAATGGCGCGCCCGTCCGGCGTGATCAAGTTAGAGGTATTATTGCCGGGAATCGGAGTTTTAGTGCCTGGATAGAACAACTGGGATTGACCGGCAAAGTTTCCGTTTAACAAGGCATTCGAAGGCACGGTAAACCGCGTGGGAGACGCCTGCTGCCGGAGCCGCTTCCACTCCTCGCCCACGAAAAAGAAGAGCTTATTTTTGAGAACAGGTCCGCCCA
>CAXUBB010000080.1:10234-14419 GCA_964249105.1 uncultured Bryobacteraceae bacterium
GTCATAGCCGAAGTCATTAAACCGCAATTTCGTCTTCTGGGCAGCGAAGAAGTTTCGGGCATCCAAGGCGTTGTTGCGGAAGAATTCGAAGGCCGCGCCGTGGAACTGGTTGGTGCCGTTCTTGGTCACGATGTTGAAAGCGGGGCCGGACATGCGGCCATACTCGGCGGAGAAGTTGGAGGTTTCCACTTTCACCTCCTGAATGAACTCCGCGCTCACGTTGTTCATCAGGCTGCCATTACTTCCGGCAACCAAGTTGATAGCGCCGTCAACAGTCAGATTATTGGTATCGGACCGGTTTCCATTAATGGTCTGCGATGTGGCGGAAAGGCTGGTAGTCACGCTGAACTGGTCAGGGTTGGTTACGGCAGCGCCGGGCACGAGCGATAACAACTGCGTATAGTTGCGCCCGTTGAGCGCGAGATTACTCACCTGTTTGACATCAATGGTGCGGGCCAGCTCGCCCGACGTGGTGTTGATAGTTTCGCCCGCCTGCGCGACCACATCCACGGATTCAGTGACGTTGCCGATCTGCAAACTGAAATCAACCGTGAGACGCGCATCGGCGGAAAGCTGAACACCCGTTCGCTCCTGCTTGCGGAAGCCCGGCTGCTCGACGCTCACGGAATAACGGCCAATCGGGAGTTCCGTGGCGTTATAGAAACCGCTTTCATTGGTGTTAACGGTTCGCGTGAACGTTGTGTCCAGATTTCTGATTGACACCGGCGCGTTCGCCACAACCGCGCCGCCTGGGTCCGTTATCGTACCGGAGATACGACCGAAACTGGTTTGCGCCGCAAGCGGCAGCGCCATCCAGAAAAGAAAAATCAGCGCGTAGCAACGTGCGGAAAGAGAAGATATTGACATGGAATCCCCCAAAGAACAATCACCGAAGATTGCTTTCTTACAGTTGTAAAGAAGCTTATCAGATCGCGTGATCCGCGGAAACGTCCTGCCCGCTCCAGGTCTTCTGAGCAGTCCACGGTTTGGGCGGGCCACTCCAGAAAGTCTCAGCGCTTGGGAGGCCGAGCGGCGTAAAGGCGGCGCAGCACAGATACAGGCTTCCCGTTGAAATATACGGCTCGGCGATCGCAGGCTGGTGTCCACAAAACCCGACCCGAAGCCAGCCGTGGTCATCAAATGTTCCCGGCGCTTCGACGGTGCGGCGAATGACTGCGCTCAATGCGCAACGGACTTGCTCCGGCGCGACCCCGTCGGGTAGCTCTTTGCGCAATGCCATGGTTCCTAGCAGATGAAAGGCTCCAAAACGGTAGGCGAGCGAACGGCCTACGGCAGGGAATGCGCCTTCCGGGCTGATCAGGCGTTCCTGAACGGCGGCATAACGTCTCGCTCGCTCAACAATGGCGGACTGAAACGGCTTCCAGGTGTCCGACCAGCGCCCCATTGTGTCCACGACCTGCAACAGCATGGGCTGAATGACAAAGCTGTTGTAGTAGTCCCAATGAAACTGCGGACCGTCGCCATATACGCCGTCGCCTTTGTACCACTGTTCGTGTTCGCGTACCGCATAGTCGATTCGCATGGCGTCCCAGTCTTGCCGCGCAAAGGCAAGAAAGGCTTCAATCATCGCACTGAAGAGCAACCAGTTGTTGAAGGGGGGTCGAATGACCCGTGTTAACCGCAGCGCTTCCACTAATTGGCGCCGAGTTGCGTTATCCAGTTTTTCCCAAAGTTGGGAGGGAGCGCGTAGTATTCCCAACGCGAGGAAGGCCGCATCGACCACAGGCTGCGCGCCGGAATGGAAGTTCATGTAATCAGGAGAGGCCGGATCAACGGCGGCAGCGATGGCCTGCCGCGTCAATTCTCCATAGCGTCGGCGCAGGTCCCCTTCCGCTCCGGCGCTGTCACCGGATTCAAGCCAGGGAGCCATGCCCGCGAGAAGCCTCCCGAGCGCTTCCAGGTATGTATACTTCTTTCGCTCGGCAGCGTTGGCGTGCGGCGCCTCCACGGGCATCAGCGCCGTCAGCTTGCGCCGGCTCAGCGCGGACAGAACCGGATCGGCGATGCGCGTTAGAATTTGAATCCAGTATTCACGGTCTGATTGTTTTGCATCGGGCGCGGCAGAGAGTGTACCGGAAGCCGCCGCAGTCTTTAGAAATCTCCGCCGCGATGAACTCAAGGGCTATATTTCCCGTTTTTTCGTTTTTCCCAACAGGTGCCGCGCTTTCGAGACGGCCTGCGCCTCCGCTTCTTCCGCCGTCGGAGCGCTGAACCGGGCCAAACATGCGCCGGGCGAAACATTATCGGCCTGGCACACGTATTTTGAACCAATCTGGTAGCTTGTCAGCCTGACCGGCCAACCGTCAATCTCAATTTGTCTTTCCGCGTAGTTCATGATTAAGCTCCTGCCGCTTTCGCCGCTCCGCGCTCGACGGGCGCACCTACCAAATTGCCCCACTCTGTCCAGGAGCCGTCATAATTCTGCACGTTCGGCAGCCCGAGCAAGTACTTCAGTACAAACCAGGTGTGGCTTGACCGCTCTCCAATGCGGCAGTAGGAAATCGTGGCACGCGAATCGTCCACGCCTTCCGCTCCGTAGAGGGCTTTTAATTCGTCGAACGATTTGAACGTTCCATCCTCGTTGCAGGCTTTTCCCCAAGGCACGCTTCTGGCTCCCGGTATGTGGCCTCCGCGTTGGCAGGTCTCCGGAAGTCCCGGCGGGGCCAGGATCTCGCCGGTAAACTCCTGCGGGCTGCGGACATCGACCAGGGAAACCGATCCATTTTTGACGACTTCCCATACTTGGGGTAGGAAGGCGCGGGTGGAAAGGTCCGGTTCTTGCGCCTGGTATTGCGCTGCTGAATAGGAAGGCGCTTCTTCCGTTACGGGGCGTCCCTCGGCAATCCACTTTTTGCGTCCGCCGTTCAGTAGACGCACGTCCTGATGTCCATAGATTTTCAATTGCCATAAGGCCCAGGCCGCAAACCAGTTATTGCTGTCTCCATACAGCACAATTGTGGTTTCGGGAGTGATGCCTGCCTTTGAAAGCAGTGCTTCCAACTGTTCTTTCGGCAAAATATCGCGTTTGATTGTGTCGCAGAGTTGAGTTTGCCAAGACCAACCGATCGCGCCCGGAATATGTCCTAAATCATAAGCGCCGGTATCCACATCGACTTCTACCGCGCGAACCGACTGATCAGAAAGTCTGGCAGCCAACCAATCGGTTTCCACCAACGCTTCTGGATGAGCGTACTGTCCCATGTGGTTCAGCCTAACACGGCAAAGTCTATCGGCAATGTGGTGCTTAAGACAGCGTAGCTTTAATTCCTTTGATTTGCTTGACGTGGCGCTGCGTGTGCGCCGCCAAGGCCAGTAACCATTGGCATCCGTCGATAGCTCCCAGTAAAGGATGGGGCAGCAAACGGCCACGCAGGTAAGGTGGCGCGGATATTGCGTAATCTAACGTATATTGCCGGGCTGCGTCGAAATCGTTCAGCGCCTGACGGCAGCTTTGGTAATGCCCGGTTGGTTTTGTGATATCAGGAGCATTGATTTTGGTCGTGTACGATACAACTTGCTCAATAAGTTCATTGTCCCTTTCAGGCGCATTTGAAAGGTCTGATACGAACTCCTGTCCCGGAAGTTTAGCTTGCAGCAGGCGGGGTACTCTTTTTTCAATAATCACCAGATGTTCCACGACTTCGGTAATGGACCAGCCGCTATCTGTCGGCTTTCTCGAACAGAACTCATCCGGTAGTCCGCCCAGTACATGCTCCAGGTTTGCTCGCGAATCCTCCAAAAGCCGGACCACGTGCTCAAATTTTTCCGCGCTGTTCGTGCTTTGCTCTTTCGCAGTTGCTTCCGGCATCTCTTTCGTCCTCCCTCATGAACTTCATCATTTAAGCACAATTTTTTGTTCCCGGTTTCGTATCGGCTCAGTCCTTACCGTAAATAACCGCTGGCAGTTCCGCCGAGAGCCGGTGAATGGGCCGAAACAGGGGTATGCCGGCCAAACGTAGCCCGATCAGAATCATCTTCAATGTTTTTTCGAACAGGATGTTCAAGTTTGTATGGAATAATGCCGCGCAAACGATTTTCCAGGGAAGGACTTTGATCCAGAATTTTACAGCAGAGTTGGTGCCCTGTCCGTCATTTTCTGAACACGTTCCAAAGTTATTTGAAAGCCCAGTCCCTACGTTCCCGGCTCCATTTCAGTCTCTTCTT
>CAXUBB010000081.1:0-14408 GCA_964249105.1 uncultured Bryobacteraceae bacterium
CGGTCATACCAGCCCCTGGTGGTCTGAGACCCGGCGGCCAACGGCAGCGCCGCGCTCACTGCGGACACCTGTATAAATTCACGGCGGTTCACGCGGCGCTGTTTACCGTTTGCTGCCTCGAATTTTGAATATCTACTGTACATGAAGCACGTAGGTATAGAAAAGCACCACTAATCCGATCACGCTCGCCAGAAAGATGCTGTGCTTCAAAGTGAATCGAAAGAGTTGCGACTGTTCCGGCACTGAAAGCCCGGTAGCGGCGGCGGCTACCGCAATCGTCTGAATGCTGATCATCTTGCCCATAACGCCGCCGGCTGAATTCGAGGCGGCAATCAGCACCGGCGAGAATCCCAGCCGACTGGCAGTCACCACTTGCAAGCTGCCAAAAAGCGCATTGGCCGATGTATCGGAGCCCGTCAGAAACACGCCGAGCCATCCCAATAGAGAACTGAAGAACGGGAATAGTGCGCCGGTCGCCGCAAACGCGAGCCCCAGCGTTCCAGTCGCCCCGCAGTAGTTCATTACGAACGCCATAGCCAAAACCGAAGCCACCGTAACAGTCGGCAGGAATAACTGCCTTCCAACACCAACTAATATCCGCCCAAACGCTCCCGGCTTTACGCCGAGGAGAATCGCCGAAAACAACGACGCGAAAAGGCACGAAGTGCCCGCTGCCGATAACCAGTTCAAGTTGTATACCGCTCCATACGCGGCCGGTTGCGGGATGACCGGGGGCGTACGCTGAATCTCGTTATGCAGCCAGGGCCATGGAAATGACACACTGGCAAGGTTCAGTATGTGCTGTACCGGCTTATAGCCCCAAAGCAGCACAAACAACACCAGCAGCGCGTACGGCATCCACGCGGTGAGGACTTCACTTGCGCCGCGTCTCGTCTCTGAGCGCGCGGGAAGAGCCGACTCACTCATTGCATTCCGCAAGTCGGATCGAGAAAATTCACGAAGCTTACGAGCGGAAATAATATGGCGTGGATGCCAGAAGCGCAAAAGGACAATCAAGGCAATAATGGCGCAAAGAGAGCTCAAGATGTCGGTCAGTTGCGCCCCGATAAAATTCGAAACGGCAAACTGGACACCCGCAAACGTGACGCCGCAAACCAAAACCGCCGGCCACACCTCCCATACGCCTGTTCTCCCGGCGACGACCGCGATGAGATAAGCCGGCACCAGCAACGAAACAGGAGCGCAGATCCGGCCTACATCCGCGCTTAATTTGTCTACTGGAAGATTCGTAATGCCCGCCAGGGTAATCACGGGAATTCCAATCGCTCCGAATGCCACGGGCGCGGTGTTCGCCAGCAGGCAAATACTCGATGCGTAGAACGGCGAAAATCCCAGTCCCGTCATCATGGCCGCTGCTACGGCGACCGGCGTTCCAAATCCGGCTCCTCCTTCCAGGAAAGCTCCAAACGCAAACGCCACCAGCAGAATCTGCAGCCGCATGTCTGTCGTAATGGAACCGATCGATTCCTTGATGACTTCGAATTTGCCGGTATCGAGAGTGATCCGGTAAAGAACGATGGCCCAAAAAACAATCCAACTGATAGGAAACAGTCCGAACGCCGCCCCATACGCAGCGGAACTGAGCGTATGGCGAATCGACATGCCGTACCCGGCGACTGCCAGGACGAGAGTTGCCCCGAAACCGGCGAGAGCGGCCTGCCAAGCGGGCTTCCGCTTACCCGCCAGGAGAAACAGCAGTATTAAGGTAGGAATCGAGGCAATGAATGCCGAAACTGCCAGGTCTTGCCCCCATACTAAATAGCTTTGGTGCCATGGTGCCATCGCTCTCGTTTTCCAATCCGGAATCACTCCAGGCCATTTGGCCTAACCATTCAGGACTACACGCGATAGTATAAAGCAACGGCCAACCGGTCAAACACCAAGACCCCGACTCCGCCCCACGCAGTGTAATTGCGTATTCCAGGGCTCACGACATGCAAAAAGTGCTTCGCTTTAGCTGTCTGGCCACAAACCAAAGGTAGCGCCAGTAAAACCCGATCTTGTGTTGCACTCCCCGACGAAGAATTCCGTGAAGAAGGGGACACAATCCCGAGTTTCCAGCAAGCGCCTTTGTCGGGCTCGCAGTTTTGGTACTAATTGTTTGCCGTATCTTAATCCATACTTCCTTTCTGCTACGTATATCAAGTCTGAGCATCAGGGTGTCTGATTGGCGTGGGACTTACCGCATGGATTCCTGTTCCCCGTCTGATCAGGCTCCCGCTAGTTGCCCAGAGAGTCTCGAAGGAGAGATACATGTTAAAACGTTGTCCTTTCATCGCCCTTGTGATGAGTTTGCTGCTCATGGCTCCGCCCGGAGTATTTGCATCGAGTCACCGTGAGGCTCCGATCACTGCTTTAGACCACCCTGCTGACATCACCGATTTTTACGCATTTGTCAGTTATGACCACCCGGATCGTGTCACATTCATCATGAATGTCGATCCTTTTTTGGAGCCCAGCAACGGACCGACCTACTTCCCCTTCGATCCCAGCATCCTCTATGAAATCAAGATTGACAATGACTTTGATGCTGACGCTGATGTGACATTCCAATTTCGATTCCAGACAGAGATTCGGGCGCCTAAACTCTTTACTGCCTATGCAGGCGCGGGTAATGGCTTGAATGCTCCGGCAAATTCACCGGCGCCTGTCGCCCCCGGAACTCCCATTGTTCCACCCGCAGTCACGGCACTCGATGGACCGGGGTCGGCCGGCATCAATCTGCGCCAGACTTATACGGTGCGGATGGTCCGAGGCGGCCAAGAGACTGAATTGGAAGCTAAAAACGACTCTCCGCTTTTCGCTGTTCCCAGTAATGTAGGTCCACGCACCATGCCTAACTATCAGGAATTAGCGGAACAGGGTATATTCTCATTGCAAACCAAAAACGGCGACGATATCCGAGTCTTCGCCGGTACCGTAGCGGATCCTTTTTTCATCGATTTAGGAGCAGCTTTTGACACGCTGAATTTCCGGAACACCGGTTCCGGCACGCCGGGAGTTCTGACACCAGCTCAGGATAGCGACAATCATCTGAATCTTGCGCCGAACGCCGTCTCCGGTTTTAACGTAAATACGATTGTGCTCGAGGTGCCCATTGCCCTGCTCACACGCGACGGCAAGACGCATCCCGCCACGGATATCCAGGCGACGATCGGAACGTGGGCGACAACGTCCCGCCACCAATACACAATCCGCCGCTCACCTCTTCCGGCGGACAATGATGGAAGCTTCTATCAGGTTCAGCGACTCGCCAACCCCTTGGTCAATGAACTCCTCATCGGCGTCGGCTACAAAAACCGCTGGAGCATGGAACAGCCGAAAAATGATGCGCAGTTTGTTAGTTTCGATCTCGATCCGACGCTGGCTCGCATCTTCAACGCTCTATACGGGATCAACATTCCGCCGCCCCCGCGGACAGATTTGCTTCCGCTTGTAACCTATGCTGCGCCTATTGCCGCTCCGGGTACTCCAGCCGGCCCCGTAGCTGACCTGCTGCGACTGAACACTGGCGTACCGCCTACACCGTATGCGCAACGAAGCCGCTTGGGCCTGTTGACCGGCGATAAAGCCGGATTTCCGAACGGCCGGCGTCTGACTGATGATGTGGTCGACATTGCTGCTCGCGTGGTCGGCGGCGGCGTGCTCAATCCGAAGTTCAACGTTGCCCCCAACAATCTCATTGGCGATGGAGTGGCCGCCGCCGATGTGCCTGTCCAGGAAACATTTCCCTACATACATTATGCTTACAGCGGACGTGACAGTCGGCACATCGATCCAAGTGAGACCGGCTGCGGTGACCAACCCACGGCACAAAGCAGCAATGCAGGTACTCCTGCCCCCGGAAACCAGGGTGGCAGCGCACCCTGCCCCGTCCAGTAATGGCCAGTTGATTCACGTAAGGCTCTCGACCATGCGGTTCGCCCGTGGCCGGGAGCCTTTCTCAAACTGAATCGTGTGCAATAACCCGTTATGAAAGTTTTCTGCGCCCTATTCCTTGCTGTCGGAGCGATTTGCTCGATCAGTGCTGCCGCCCAGGGACTAATCCCTCCAACCGCGCAAATTGAAAACACTCCTTCGACCGTCTCCAAAGCGGCTCAAGAGTTTACCCCAGCACAGAAACAAATCGCCGCTGCAAGGCAGCAGATACAAACCGACTCAAAGAAGCCACAGGCCTACAACGACCTGGCGATTGCTTTTGTACGGAGAGCGCGGGAAACAGCGAATCCTATGTACTATCGTCAGGCAGAACAGGCACTGACGACTGGACTGAGTCTCGCGCCGAACGATTTTCAGCTACGTAAGGCCCAAGTAGCCCTTCTATTAGGCAAGCACGAGTTTGCAGAAGCCAGAACAGAAGCAACGGATCTAAATCGGCGGACGCCCGACGATGTGACGATCTATGGGTATCTGGCGGAGGCGAATCTAGCGTTGGGTGATTATGACAGCGCCGAGAAAGCGGCGCAGTGGATGCTCAATATGCTTCCCAATAATGTTCCCGGCCTGCTGATCGGCGCAAAGCTGCGAAACGTCTATGGTGATTCCGAAGGGGCGCTAGAGATGCTGAATCGCGCTTACACTGAGACTGCTCCAACAGACACCGAGGAACTCGCGTGGATAGCAAATCAGATTGCATCGGTGCAGATCGATTCCGGCCGGCTCGATGCGGCGGATCAAGTGCTACAGCGATCGGAAAAAGCCTTTCCCGCTTATCCATATACCCTTCAGAATCTCTCTTGCGTGAGACTTGGGCAGCACCAAGCCTCGGCGGCAATCGCGCTTCTGAGACGGGAGGCGCTAATCGCTCCCACCGCGCAGGTACTGTATCAGCTAGGTCGAGCTCAAGAACTTGCCGGAAAGGACAGCGAGGCCGCGGTTACCTACGCCAGCTTCGAGAGAACGGCGAAGACGCGGATTAACGAGCCTGATAATGCGAATCGAGAACTCATCCTCTACTACGCAACGCAAGCCAACACTGCGCGGGAGGCGCTGACGCTAGCTCAACATGAGATTAACCTGCGGCACGACGTTTGGACACTGGATGCCTACGCATGGGCGTTATATACGAATGGAGAGTACGCGGAAGCTGACAGGCAGATGCAAAAGGCTCTCGCGATCGGAGTACGAAGAGCAGATTTCTTTGACCATGCCGGGAAGATCGCGCTAAAGCTATCTAAGAAACAGGAGGCTCGAAAGTACTTCGAGTCTTCCTTGCAGGTGAATTCCTCATCGGAATACGCACCCGATGCTCGCCAACAGCTTAATACTCTCCCTGCTTTTCCAGTCTCACAGCAGTTTGCAACGCAAGCGGGTGTCTCATCCATGCCGTCAGAGAACGCGCGAGTTATAGCGAATGCTGCTGACGTGTCTCAAGAAGGAGTACCCGCGAAACAGGAGCCGATCGCCGTCAAGGAACAATTCGCCGACAAGGGCTTCCGTCCGGTGCCTTTGACTCTGCTCACCCCTCGACCCACAGAGACAGATCGGACAATCCAACGTATGCAAGCTCGAGTAAGACTGAATCCACAGCAACCCGCCGGTTACTCGGCGTTAGGGGCGGCTTTCTTCCAGCGGGCCAGAGAAACGGGCGATGTTGCGGATTTCCAGTTGGCGGAGCAATCTCTGACTAAGTCTCTTGAGTTAGTCTCGACCGACTTTTCGGCGGCGGCGCCTTTGGCGACAATGGCCGAAGTTTGCATGGGAGAACACCGCTTCACAGATGCCTTGACTTACGCGCAGAAATCTTTGGCTCTTGGTTCTGGTGACCTCTCGCCATTTGCGATTGTGGGCGATGCCTACGCAGACCTGGGCGAGTATGAAAAAGCGGGTGCTGCTTATTCGCGGTTGACGCCAACCGATGACCCGGCATCTCAGCCATCCATCACCTATGTTCGGGACAGCCGCCTCGCGTATCTGAAGTTCATCTCCGGTGATACGGATGGCGCGATCCGCCTCATGCAAAGCGCGGCGGCAGCCGGCAACGAAGCGCGATTACCGAATGAAAACCTAGCGTGGCTCTACTTCGAACTGGGGGAGTTCTACTTCCAGGCCGGTGCTGCTCAGGCTGCCAACCACTCCTATCTCGCGGCCCTGCCCGTCCACCCCGGCGACTATCGTGCTCTTGCCGGTTTAGGAAAAGTACGGGCCACGCAGGGCCGATACCCGGAAGCGATCATGCTGTATGAGAAAGCGATCGCCGTTGTGCCCATGCCAACCTACGTCGCAGAGCTGGGAGACCTATTTAACAAGGCCGGGAATGTGCCGGCAGCGAAGAAGCAATACGAGCTGGTTGAATTCATAGGATTGCTGGGACACATTAATCAGGTACTACACAATCGCGATCTTGCTCTGTTTTACGCGGATCACGATATTAAGTTAGGTGAATCACTCGAGTTAGCCCGCAAGGAGTTCGAAGTGCGGCACGACGTGTACACCTGGGACGCTCTGGGCTGGGCCTTGTATAAAAATCAGAAATATCAAGAGGCCAATCAAGCGATGGAAAGTGCGCTACGGCTTGGGACGAGAGATGCTCTATTGCTCTATCACGCCGGAATGATCTCGGCAAAGCTCGGGCAGAGCGGCCTTGCCCAGCGATACCTGAATCAGGCAATCACAATTAATCCACGCTTCCACATCCTCTATGCCGATGACGCCAGACAAGAATTAGCTCTTCTTCCTAAGCAGGTCCAGTTGACTGGGACCAGAGAACAGAATCATGTTCCATAGGCGGCTCGTTTTTCTCCTGCTGGGCTGTCTGCTCCTTGCTCCTGTCTGCATTGCCCATCCGATGGGCAACTTCAGCGTCAATCATTATTCGAAGATCAGTTTTGAGAGCGAGGGAATCAAGATCGAATACATCCTTGATTTAGCGGAGATTCCCACCTATCAGGAACTGCAACAGGACAACCTAAACGCCAAGGCCACCGAGCCGGGCATTGCCCTCTTCCTTTCGTCGCGCGGAGAGACTTTGGGGCGTGGTCTAAGCGTTGCCGTCAATGGCGAGACTCTTCTCCTGCATCTCGTTTCGAAAGAAGTAATTTTCCCGCTGGGCGCCGGTGGCCTCCCGACGATGAAGATGGGCTTTGTCTATCGTGCCGATTATCCGGCTCAAGATGATCACACAAGTTCGAGTCTTCAATACGTCGATCGCAATTTCACTGGACACGCCGGATGGAAAGAGATCGTCGTCAGCGCAACTTCAGGGCTCCTGATAAGCAGTTCCGCGCCTCAAACGGACCGCAGCTCCGAGTTGAGCAATTATCCGACAGACCTGCTGAATATCCCTCCGCAAGATTTAGCGGCATCCATCCAATTCAGGTATCCGGCTACGCCAAAACCGGCGCCCACATCAGAAACTTCTCCTGTTATCCATAGCGCGCAATCCTCAACGAGCTCGACGGTGCGAGCCGCACATCCCAAGCGTATTTCGAGTCATGCTGCCGCGCGCAGCCGAAAGCCGGCGGCAAGCAGTCAAGTGGGAACGACGGCTGCGTTCGGAGGAGTAAAAAACCTTCAGGTCCCCGCGCCTGCATTAGCCGAACCCATACGCCTTAGCAATAATCGGCAAGCAACGCCTCGCAGCGCCTTCACGGAGCTGATAGCGGCCAAGCACATCAGTGTATGGTTCCTTTTCACCGCCGCGCTGATTGCTCTCGGCCTGGGAGCACTGCACGCGCTCGAGCCCGGGCACGGTAAAACCATCGTGGCAGCGTACCTTGTTGGCTCGCGAGGCACAGCTCGCCATGCCATCCTACTCGGCATCATCGTGACCGCATCGCACACTGCCGGAGTCTTTGCTCTTGGTGCGGTCACGCTTTATGCCTCTCGATACATCGTGCCTGAACAGCTCTATCCCTGGCTCGGTGTTCTATCCGGCCTCACTATTGCTGGTCTCGGCGGCTATCTGTTCCTGCGGCGCTGGAGCGGCGAGAACGCCGGTCACGTTCACGCCGCCGGCCAGCTTCACGGTCACTGGTTCTCTTCAAAAAGAAAAGCTCGCGAACAACATTCAGAAAATGAAACAGATACGCTGGCGGCACTACCAGGCGCGGATAACGGAAGAACTAGCCAGCCTGTCTCTCTCCCCCAGCTCTCTGCTCTTGGAATTACCGGCGGCATCATTCCATGCCCTGCGGCGCTGGTCGTATTGCTAAGCGCCTTTGCTCTCCACCGAATCGGATTGGGCCTGTTCTTGATCGTCGCCTTCAGCCTTGGGCTGGCCGCGGTGTTGATAGCCTTCGGCATGCTTATGGTGTATGCGCGTCGATTCATGACCCATTTGCAAATCGAGGGCCCTCTCACACAACGCTGGCTGCCGCTCGCTTCCGCGGCCTTTATGACGATGCTCGGAGCCGCCGTCGCTATCCCCGCATTCGCAACCACGGGAATCGATCTTCGTATTCTTTCAGAACAAAAACTTGGACCAGTATTATTCGTAGCAGGTTTGGGGTTGATCTTGGGGATGCGGCATTCGACTGACCCGGATCATGTTGTTGCCGTATCAACCATTGTGAGTAAACAGCGTAGCATTCGTCACGCAGCGCTGATCGGCACATTGTGGGGGTTCGGTCACACGCTTACGATTTTCATCGTCGGATCCATGATCATTCTTTTTGGTGTAGTGATTCCACCGCGTGTTGGGTTGTCGATGGAGTTCAGCGTGGCCCTCATGCTGATCCTCCTCGGCGTACTTAATCTCACAGGGATAATGCAGAAGGCAACGAATCGCTTGAGCTTTGGAGACCGAGGGGAGAACGGCACGCTACTCTCCGTCGCAGCCCTTACTCTAAGGGGAAGAGCTAAAGCCCACGCACTATTCAATCAATCCACTCCAAGTTCGGCGCCTCCCTTGACGGGCAACGTGGCTTACTTCGGTGTGTATCAGTGTGTACGGCCACTGGTCATTGGTATAGTTCATGGCCTAGCCGGATCGGCTGCAGTAGCGCTCCTGGTACTGTCTACTATTCACAGTCCGCTCTGGGCGACGATATACCTGCTCATCTTCGGCATCGGAACTATGGCGGGAATGATGTGTATGACCGCGGCAATGGCGGTTCCCCTTGCCTATGCGGGCCACCGTTTCACGCGGGTGAGTCAGTATCTTGGGGTTGCTTCAGGGCTCGTCAGTGTTTGCTTTGGGACTTTCCTCGTGTACCAGCTTGGATTTCTTGGAGGTCTCTTCACTAGCCATCCGCAATGGACTCCACGCTAGGAGGACTTTGTTGCACCTTGACCTTGCATAATGAGACGTGGCTCGTTCTCGCCGGAAGACTCGTCATTCTCTCCGGCGGCGATTATAGTTTCACTTTATGGCACTACTGGTTAATGGCGAGTACCTCGACGAAAACGCTATCCGGGAAGAATGTGAGCTAATTCGACGCCGCCTCGCGCAGGAGATGCCGGATGAAACCGGACTATCAATTGACGTGAAGGCGCGCGAGTGGGCCATGGAGAACGTGATCGAGCGGGTGTTGCTGCGTCAAGCAGCCGAGCAACATGCTGAAACAACGTCAACAGGCGAGAGCGGCTGCACTACGGTTGTTTCGCAGCAAAGCCTGAAGACGGGGGCGGAGGGCGACGGACGGCTGGAAAAGCTGCTGGCGCGTGTGACGCGCAACGTGGTGAAGCCGAAGAAAAAAGAGGTGGCGGAGTTTTACGGCAAGAATAAGGCGCTATTCTTTACGCCGGAGCAAGCGCACGCTTCGCATATTGTGAAGAATGTGGACGAGCATTCGGCCGAAGCAAGGGCGCGAGCAGTTATCGAAACAGCGCAGGCGGAACTGCAAGAGGGAAGGCCATTCACCGCAGTTGCAGACCAGTATTCAGACTGTCCGGGATCGGGAGGCGAACTCGGCTGGTTCTCGCGGGGCGAAATGGTGGATGAGTTTGAGGCGGTTGTGTTCGGACTCCAGCCCGGGGAAGTCAGCGGAATTTTCCGGTCGCCTTTCGGATTTCATGTAGCAACTCTTCACGAGCGAAAACCGGCGGGCGTTCGTCCCCTCCCTGAGGTCTACGGGCAAGTGGAAGAATTAATTCTGAATCAAAAAAGGCAGGATGCGATCGAGCGCTTCCTGGACGAGCTGCGAAGTAGGGCGGAGATTCGGCGAGTGCCCTCGCGGAAGGCGGATGCGAGGACATGAAACGTGAGTTCCAGATCTTTGCCGAGGCAGGTCTCGTGCATCCGTGCTGCGTGCCCAGCAAGCACAGGGCGCGGCAACTGGGCGAATCGCGCACGGCTTCCGACGAACGCTTGCGGGTGCGGGACGGAAGCCTTAACGGCATGGTCAAGCTGGAGGGCGGCCGGTTTCTGATGGGAACCGAAGACCCGGACGGTTTTAGAGCGGATGGGGAGGGGCCGGTACGAGAAATTATGCTCGATCCGTTTTACATGGATGCCGCGCCGGTTACCGTCGAGCAGTTCATGGAGTTCGTGGCCGCCACGAAGTATCAGACCGAGTCAGAACGGCTGGGGTGGTCCTTTGTCTTTCAAGGACACATCCCCTCGGAGCGGTACAGCGAGCTGGTCGTGGCGACCGTGCCTGGGGCGGCGTGGTGGTGCCAGGTAAACGGGGCGAACTGGCGGCATCCCGAAGGACCGGATACGGGCGTGGAAGGCCGCGCGGACCATCCCGTGACACATGTTTCGTGGAACGATGCTGGGGAGTATTGCCGCTGGGCTGGCAAGCGACTGCCGACGGAAGCCGAATGGGAATACGCGGCGCGGGGCGGCCTTGAGCAAGCAAGGTATGCCTGGGGAAATGAGTTGATGCCGGGAGGACGCCATATGTGCAATATCTGGCAGGGGAACTTTCCGACGCTGGATCTGGCGGAAGACGGCTACTCGGGGCCGGCTCCGGTACGTGCGTTTCCTCCCAATGGGTACGGCTTGTATGCCGTAGCGGGAAACACGTGGGAGTGGTGTGCCGACTGGTTTCATCCGACTTATCATGTGACCGCCACGCGAACAAATCCAGTAGGTCCGGTCGCCGGAAACGCGAAGGTGATTCGCGGCGGCTCTTATTTGTGCCATCCATCGTATTGCAACCGGTATCGGGTAGCAGCGCGCACCTCGAATACGCCTGATAGCGCCACGACTAACATGGGGTTCCGCTGCGCGCGGGATTGATAGGACCGGAAGATGAACCGACGAACTTTTTTACTAAGATCTCTCGGCGTTCCTTTGACGAGCGCCTTGCCCGAAAGGGCCACGGCAGTTTCGGCAAGCACGGCTTCGGAAACGGCCCCGCAAGCAGCAGCTTCGCCCGACGCGGGGAAGCACAGGAACATCATTTTTGTATTGACCGACGATCAGCGTTACGACGCGCTGGGCTTCCTGAAGGCCCAGCCCTTCCTCGAAACACCAAATATGGACCGATTGGCGAAGGAAGGAGCGCATTGCAGGAACGCGTTCGTCACCACATCGCTTTGCTCGCCCAGCCGCGCTTCGATGCTGACCGGGAAGCACGCGTTTCAGCACCGGATCGTCGATAACAATACGCCGATTCCCGTCGGCACGGCCTTTTTTCCGCAATATCTGCAGAAGGCCGGCTATAAAACTGCCTTTATCGGCAAGTGGCACATGGGCAATAGCGGTGACGAGCCGCAGCCAGGCTTTGACCATTGGATCAGCTTCCGAGGACAAGGCACCTATCTGCCGAGCCCGGAGGGGCTGAATATTAATGGCAAACATATGCCGCAAAAGGGATTTATGTGGAATATGAGAATTTCAGCTGCGGGCGTTTCTGTTCCCTAATATAACGTCAGTTCGGTCTAAGCAGGGCCCTTGGCCGGAGTGAGTAGAAGTGATCTACCCGAAGGTTGCCTAGACCATTCCTGTTCGGGAGCCCTGGCTTGGACATTGTAGCCTGATTTTGCCATCTCGATGATTTCTATCAAGCCTTTGCGCCCGCTTGGCAACAGCGCTTGCTGCCCACTCCGGGGCGGCATCGTCGCCGCCCGAGCCGTTTGAGCGGGAGCGAAATCATGACGCTGGTCGTCGCCTTTCACGATTCCGATTACCGGACCTTTAAGCATTTCTATCTGAAAGAAGCGCGCCACCGGCGAGCCGAGTTTCCCGACTTGGTCAGCTATCAGCGCCTCATGGAGCGCCTGCCCGCCGTGCTGGCTCCCTTGGCCGCCTACCTGCGTACACGCTGGGGGCACACGCGCGGAATTGTCTTTATTGATAGCTTGCCCTGGCCGGTCTGCCACAATCGCCGCATTGACAGTCATCAGGTATTTGCCGGGTCGGCGCAACGCGGTAAAAGCAGCATGGGCTGGTTTTACGGCTGCAAGCTGCACCCTCATTATCAATGATGAGGGTGCTCGGCTGGCCGCTCGCTTTACGCCCGGCAACGTGGATGATCGCACGCTCGTACCCGGCTTAGCCAAGGGGCTATGGGGGAAACTGTGTGGCGATCACGGCTATATCAGCCAGGAACTATGCGAGCACTTGCAGCAAACGGGCGTGCAACTGATTACCAAGCTCAAACGCAACATGAAAAACAAGCTCATGCCGCTGTGGGACAAACTGCTGTTGCGCAAGCGGGCGTTGATTGAATCGGTCGGCGAGCAGCTCAAGCATGTGTGCCAGATCGCCCATACACGTCATCGCAGTGTCCCCAATGCTTTCGTTCATGTCTCCGCCGCTTTGATTGCTTATACCTGGCAAGAGCACAAACCCTCGCTTCACTTGACACGGGAAGAGCAGGCCTTACTGACAAAGGCGTTCTGAGCTTATACCGAATTGACATTAATATAGGAAAATTCCTTCTCGCCGTTTGACTGGATTGTGTTTCCTTCCCGCTGCCTGTGTAACCTCCATAAACAGTACGGGCGTATACCTCAGTACGCCGCGAACCGCCTTTTGCGACCCGATAACTCAAGTTTTGGGCAGTCAAGGCCGATATAGCGAGAGAACACGAAATGATTCTCTCTGCCCGCTCTTTCTGCGCCCTCCTGGGATGTTTGCTGGGGACGACCGCTTGGATCCAGGCGCAAAGCCTCACCGGCTTGTTGGTCACCGGTGGCGACCATGCCTACTATATCGCCCCGAATCAGCACATTTGCCAATCGTATTTTACTGGTTCCGGCTGGACCAGCCAGGATTTGACGACGGCTGCCGGCACAAACACCCTAGCCGCTCCGGGCACGACTCTGGCCAGTTTGGTCTACTCCAATCGCGATTACCTCTACTATATCGACTCAGTGGGGCATGTGAACCAACTGTTCTACAGCGGTTCCGGTTCGACTTGGATCAACCAGGATTTAACGGCCTGGGCCCAAGGGGCTCAAAACTCCGCTGCGGCACCTAACAGCGCCTTGGCGGCTGTCGTCTATAACAATGCCGGCCAAGTCTTTTACTTTGACACGAATCGACACATCAGCCACCTGTGGTGGACCGGCCAGACCTGGGCCTATGAAGATCTTACAAATTATACGCACGCCCCCTACCCAGCCGCTGTCGGCAGCGGATTAAGCAGCTACAGCGATGCCAACGGCCTGCTGCACGTGTACTATATCGATGCCAACCAGCACATCGGCCATATGTGGTGGACTGGCCAGACCTGGCTGAACGAAGATCTCACGGCCGCCAGCCAGACGAGCGCTCGCGTCGCGCCCGGCAGCACGCTGACGGGCTATGCCGAAGCGAACGGAAAAGCGCATCTGTTTTACCTGGACGGACAGCCGCACGTGGACCAAATGTGGTGGTATCTGCAGCGCTGGTGGAACCAGGATTTAACGGCACTGGCGGGTACCAGCACGATACCAGCCCCGGCGAGCGGCCTAAGCAGTTTCGGTGGGCCGAACGGCACGGCATCCGTCTACTACGTCGATACCCAGCAGCACATCAATCAACTGAGTTGGAACGGCCAAGCTTGGAGCAACCAGGACCTATCACAAGCCAGCGCATTCCAGCTCACAGCCAATACTCTCATTTACACCCTCGCCACCCCGCAAACGGCCCTCACGAGCTTACTGATCACAGGCGGCAATCACGTTTATTTCGTGGCTACGGACGGACACGTTCATCAGATTTATTGGAATGGCCAGAGCTGGGTGGACCAGGATCTGATTGTGATGGGCAAAGGTCCCTCCGCTGGCAGCGGCATCGGCAACGGGTCGGCGCTGCCGTATGTGCGCGAGTACATTTACGGCAACGGCCAAGTCGTGGCCATTGAAAACGGCCAGTTCGGCCACACGCAAGTGTACACGTTGGGGAATGGCCACCACTGAGGCGCTGTCCTTCCGGCTCTCACAAAAACACTTTGACCTAAATTCATGTTCCTATGAAATCTCTTGTTTCTTCCCGATTGTTCAAACCAGCGGCGCACGTGATGGCTGCCGTGCTGTGCGCTGGTAGTTTGGCCTACGGACAAACCACTTCG
>CAXUBB010000082.1:0-782 GCA_964249105.1 uncultured Bryobacteraceae bacterium
TTGTCGAATCTACCTTTGATGGGCGAGAGAGCACATTAAAGGAGACCGTCATCGGAGTGGAACTGTTCGGTCTTGCCACAGACTTCGACCCGAAAAGTGATCCGATCGTGCGCATGGCCATGCGACGGCTGCGAGATCGGCTGCAACAGTATTACAGCAATGAGGGAGCAACGGACTCGCTCGTGATCTGTCTGGAGCCGGGTTCCTATGTGCCTCGCTTCAAACCGAGAAGCAAGGATGAGCCGCAACGGGTTCCCATTGCGGTGCTTCCTCTGGAGAGTTCACCAGAGGGCGTCGGAGACGCAGAGAGCGGCGGACTCGTGCGCGAAGCGCTTCTCACAAGGCTTGCCAGGAACACCTCCTTTCGTCTGGTGGCGAATGAATGGACGCCACCCACGCGAGGGTTGGCCTTAGATGTAAGCAGTATCGGGCGACAGTTACAAGTGCGTTTCATTGTACGAGGAGCCTGTATTGTCAACAACCGCAAAATTCGGGTCTGTACGGAACTCGTTCGTACCGAGGATGGCGAATCACTCTGGTCCGGCGATCATGAGCAGGATGCTTCGGAGGAAAGCTGGACGGTGCAGAACGAAATTGCCGCCCATCTGGAGAAGCACGTGTTGACCGCAACGGGCGGCCCGCGTCCTGTTTCTGATCCGGGAACCGAGCAAGGCATCTATCGCTTGATGGTGCAGGGAAGATATTACCTGAATCAGAACAACCGGGAAGCCCTAAAAAAAAGTGAAAACTGCTTCTTGGCGATATTGGAAAAACAACCGACC
>CAXUBB010000082.1:792-14374 GCA_964249105.1 uncultured Bryobacteraceae bacterium
CGACCTCGGCGAAGGCTTGGGCCGGATTGTCAGTGACGCAAGGCTCCATGGTGATGTACCACATGATACCGGCCGCGGAGGGCTGGCGGAAATCCAGGTTAGCCGCCGAAAAAGCCATTGCGTGCGACGCTTCCCTCTCCGAAGGATACATAGCGATGGGTCTGTACACTGCTCTGTGCTGCTTCAAACCCGTACTCGCCGGGCAATACTTCCAGCGTGCGCTGACCGCTAATCCGGAAGACCATTCCGTCCGGCTGATGAATGCGCTGGCCTGTTTGACGCCTCTGGGCAAATTACAGGAGGCCGAAGATCAGTTGGAATTGGTGCTGGCCAGTGATCCCCTCAACCCCAAAGCTCTGCAGATGCTGGCAGCGGTCCTGTACTTTCAGCGGCGATATCAGACGGCAGCCGATGTGGCCCTGTCGGCGCTCGACATCATGCCGGAAAGTGCAGTCGCCTCATTCGTGCTGGCCAATGCTTACGACCACCTGGGGCGCGAAGGGGAAGCGTTGAAGGCGTTCCGCCGATGCGAGGAGTTGATGCCCTTCCTGCGGGTCCTGAAATGGCCAACAATTCTGGCGGCTACCTATAAGGGACGGACTAAGTGGGTGCGGCCTACCTTACTTGCTGCCGCGAAACTGCTGCAATCTTCCGTGCGCGCGCCGTCCGCGATGCTGGCGGATTTATTGATTCGGCTGGGAGAGCACGAGCGTGCCATTGTATGGATCGAGCGGGCCGTCCGGGAACGAGCGTTCCGGGCGCTGTATCTGGGAGTAGATCCAGCTTTCGATGCGATTCGATCGGACCCGCGCTGTGTCCGCTTGCTCGAAGGAATCCAGCGTCCTGCCGAAGAAAATAATGTCGTGGGCCTTGACTGACTTCGGAGCGGATCTGGACCTTCTGCTATCGTTTTTGATTTCCGCATCGCTTTACTGAATTAGAGTGTATCGCCAGCTTGGTTCGATAGGAGTAGCGGAGGAGTAAACTGTTTACCCCCGAAGTATTTCATTCAGTGCGCTTCTAGCCCTATTCTGACTCTGGAGCAACTATGAAACGCAGAGACTTCTTGAAATCAACCGGCGCCGTCACAGGCGGAATGCTGGCAGGGCTGGGCACAACAAAAGCACAAAACAGCAATGCTGTTCCAGGTCCACAACCGAACATTCTGTTCATTCTGGTGGATGAACTGCGCTATCCGACCGTGTTTCCGGCAGGCATCAGCAATCCGGGGCAATTTCTAGCGAAGTTCATGCCGAACCTCTACAAACTGTGGCAGGCGGGCGTGAAGTTCGGAAACTATCATACAGCCGCTAACGCCTGTACGCCCGCGCGAGGCACGCTGATTACCGGATTGTACTCACAGCAGAACTGGCTGATTACCACCATTCTTTCCAAGCCTGCCCCCAATCCGACAGTCGTGAGACTACAACCAGCTTTGAATCCTGCCTTCCCAACTTACGGCAAATTGCTGCGCGCCGCTGGTTACAGCACACCCTATTTCGGAAAATGGCACGTCTCCATCCCTGTGCAAACTTCTCCCTATCCTCGGCAACCGTTAGGACTGGATCACTACGGTTTTGATTATTACACCTATCCTGACCCAACCGGCAGCAATCTGCAGGGAGCCTACGGCAGCGACTTTGTCCAGAATCCTCCACCCGAAGAAACGTACCTCAGCGATGCTGATACGGCTAACGCAGCAATACAGTTTCTCCAGGATCGCAAGCCGAGCGATAGTCCCTGGTGTCTCACAGTGAGCTTGATTAATCCGCATGACAGGGAGTTCTTCCCGGCCGGCACTGAATTTCAAACGGTGACTGATCTGTTTGAGGCTGAGGCGGCAACAAACGGAGAGTTGCAACAACTGACGAACTATACCCAGAAGTCACTCGTCCCCTGGGAGGATAATGCCTTACAATCGCCGCCCGCCTACGGTTATCCGGCAGTGCCGCCCAATTGGGAATCATCCGATCATTTGATAGAGCAAGGCAAACCCAATACACAGTTATTCATCAAGGAATTTCAACAGTTGGTTTGGGGAGGAGTGACCGACGACCCCACGCAGAACACTCCGGCAGACCGGATTGTCAAACAATATCCTGCCGAAGAACTGGGCTATGGTGTCGCCAAGATGGAATATACATATTGGCAGCGTGGACTCGACAGCTACACCCAGATCATGGGAGTTGTAGACGTGCAGATTGGTCGCGTTCTCGATGCGTTAAACGCTCTTCCCGGCAGCATTGTCGAAAACACGGTAATTGTCTTCACATCAGATCATGGCGAGTATGCAGGCGCACACGGCTTGCTGCAGGGCAAACTGGGGTCTGTTTACGAGGAGGCCTGGCGTATTCCCCTGATCGTGGTCGATCCCAGCCAGCGTTTTACGGGAGACATCGATACGGTTCGGACGGGTCTTGCTTCTTCCGTGGATCTTTCTACATTATTAGCGAGCATCGGTAACAAAGGCACTCGGAGTTGGATGCAGGGATATCTCGCAGACATTTACGGCCGTAGGCTGGATATGATCTCGATGTTGAAGTCCGCCAGCGCGCCCGGTCGCCCATACGTGCTCTACGCTACCGACGAAATTGCTCCCGGCTTTTTCAATTTCAACAATTGCCCGACGCACGTTTTAGGGATGCGGACGCCAGACTCCAAACTGGGCGTTTATGCGGATTGGTTTCCGGTGACGGGCACCATTAATCGACGGACGAGTCAATTAGAGTTCTACGACTACTCAACAGCCAATGGGCAACTCGAACTGGACAACACGGCCCCAAGCGACCCCTGTGTGACGAAGATGTACCATCATTTGCTGAACAACATCATTCCCAATGAACTACAGGCGCTGCTGCCGCCCCCGCTCTTTCTTGAGCAGGAAAAGTCAAAGCTGGCGCACTTGGCTTATCGCGCTTTGATCGACAATCTGCCGCTAGAAGTTTATAAGGCACAAGGGCAAGGCTTGACCAACATACTCGGCTACGGAGCAGATTTTTAGAAATCAAAGGAACGGCATTATGTATCGAGCAGTTTCTGCAAAAATTCTGCCCTTTGCCATGATGATGTTCAGCGGAGTTACTTTCGCGCAATCGGACAACAGTATCTCAGAGGGTATGAAGTAGCGGAAGAATTTCTGAAACGTACGCTACTGCGGAATCCTTATTGTCACTCTGGTCAGATAGTTTCACCCGGTAACATGGAATCCGGCGAAGAAGAAAAACGCAATAACGCCGAAGGCGAGCAGCAGAAGAATGAGGCAGGGAATCGCGCCCTGCTTGGGCAGAGGGGACGGTTTGACGTTCGATGATTTTTTCTTGATACGGGATGAGGCCATGCTGTTTACAGGAACTATTCCCTCGCGCCAAGACAGATATAGTACTGCTCTGTCTTCTTGAAACAGGATGGCGAGGTTCGCAGCGCTTTGCTTTGAAACTATTATCTAACGTTATTTCTTAAATAAGCTGTCAAAGGCTGCTCGGGCATCATTCGCGTTGCGGGGAGCGGGAACTGACGCTAAGGCGCTGCTCGTGGTCCCCACTCTTGCGCCCGATGGCATGGCATCTCTAGCGACTGTAACGCGTGGGCGGAACAGTTCGCAGGTATTGACTTGATCCTTCATGGCAATGCGGACCGGTATCGGTTTCAGGCACTGGAAACGCGTGGAAGAATCAAAATGAACGCATTGCTTGCAACAATGCAAAATGGCGCTGCACTTGGGGCAGATGCCGTCTCGGAAGTCCATGTTAGGGGGCAGGGTGGCCGCGCAATTGAAACAGCGGGCAGCCGCTACCGTTTGCACTAAACGGGGAAGTTTAGGCCCTGTAATGTCGATGGGAAGCTTGGGGCTCCCCTGCCGTGGGCGCTCGGAACGGTTTGCGCCCGAGCGAAAGTGGTTTGAGTCTCGGCCTGAATCCTGATAGCCGTTTTGCCTGTATTTGCGATCTCCGTCCATTGTCGTTGATCGGCTCCTTGAATTTATCCGAAAGAGCAAAGCGCGCCATGCAGAACTGCGTGCTCATGCTTTCGGGTGTACGTCAAATGCAGTTCCAGTGTGATACGCAATAGTTTTCGATAACGCTGGAAGTCTCAATTGAGAGGGCGGGCTCTGATAATCGGTAGGACATGGAAGCAGATCCCGCCTGCACCTGTTTAGTATGTACCACGGTTTACCTGGGAATGCCAGTGTTTTACGAGTAAATTATCGATGACTAGTACTGTTTTCATCGGAAACCCATTTCAATAATGCGTTGCAAGGACGAGTAACCGGGTTGTCAAAGTGGTTTGGCCCAATCCGAACCGAGTAGCCTACTCGTCCCGTATGCTGGACCGTAAACTCACTGGCAAACGTTACCGCTGTGCCGCTCTCTTCCACCGGGGAAAGCGGCAAAACAAACGTGCTTTGGAGTTGTCCATTGACTCCGATCTGGCCGATCACGGCTTCCACGCGCACCTCTGACGGTTCCAGCCCCGCTAAGTCCACGGTAGCGCGCACCGGCACGGAGGAACCGCTTAACACCTGATCGCCCGGCTTATCGCCGAGATCCACAAAGCGTACGGCGTCCCAGTACTGGCTCATGCGGCTATCCCAAACTGTTTTCTGTCGGGCCGCTTCAAAATTGCCGTTGGAAATATCGTTCCAAAGCTGGTGAGCAGGCTGGTACAACTCCGCCATGTACTCGGCCACCATGCGTCCGCAGGAGAAGCGCGGCGTGATGTTGGCAATGCACATCTTCATGCGGCGGACCCATTCCGTGGGAAGCTCCTGCTCGGACCGCTGATAGTAGAGCGGAACAACATCATTTTCAAGAGTAGAGTAGATGGTGCTGGCGTGAATGTCGTTCTGATCTTCCGAATATTCGACGCGGTCGCCGATGGCCCAGCCCCCCGAAGTTTCGTAGGCTTCGTCAAACCAGCCGTCGAGCACGCTGAAATTCAGCACGCCGTTCATGGACGCTTTCATGCCGCTGGTGCCGCAAGCTTCTTCGCCGCGGCGCGGATTGTTCAGCCAGAGATCGACGCCTTGCACCATTTCGCGGGCCACGGCAATGCTGTAGTCTTCCACGAAAATGAGCCGCTTGGCCAACTCGGGATCGCGGGAAAGCGCCACGATCTCACGGATCAGTTTCTTGCCTTCATTGTCCTTCGGATGAGCCTTGCCGGCGATAACGATCTGCACCGGCATCTTGGGGTTGCAAAGCAGCTTCTTTAAGCGGGCGACGTCGCGGAAGATCAGCGTGGCGCGCTTGTAGGTGGCGAATCGGCGGGCAAACCCAATCGTAAAGACATCGGGATCGAGAACTTCCGAGAGGTGGCGAACGTCTGCTGCGGAAGCTTTCCGCTGAGCGGCGGCGGCGACGGCACGCTCACGGACAAACGCTACCATGCGGCGCTTGCGCTTGCGGTGCATTTCCCAAAGCTCCTGGTTGGGAATCTCGTGTACAAACTCCCACATTTTGCTGTCTTCGAGCCGTTCGCGCCAGTCCGGCTGCAAGTACTGGTCATAGATCACGGCCAGATCGCCGTTAATCCAGGTGGGCGAGTGTACGCCATTAGTTACCGAAGTGATCGGGACTTCTTCGACGGGCAACCGCGGCCAAAGGTCCTGGAACATCTCCTGCGACACGTAGCGGTGAAGAACGCTGACGGCGTTGCGAAACGCCGAGGTTTTCAAGGCAAACACAGCCATGGAGAAACGCTCGGACGGATCCTGCATGCAGTTGCGGCCCAGCGTCAGCATTTTCTCAAAAGGAATGCCTGCTTCGTGGCAGTAGTGACCAAAGTATTCGTAAACCAAGCCGTTATCAAAAAGATCGATGCCGGCGGGAACGGAGGTATGAGTGGTAAAAACGTTGCTGAGACGAGTCGCTTCGAGCGCCTGTTCAAAAGTCAGGCCGTTCTCCGCCATTAATAAGCGGACGCGCTCGATGGCTTGGAAGGCGGAGTGGCCTTCGTTCATATGATGCACGGTCGGCTTGATGCCAAGCTTCTTGAGCGCCCGCAGGCCGCCAATGCCGAGAACAATTTCCTGGCGGATGCGTTTGTGGATGTCGCCGCCATAGAGCTGGTCCGTAATTTCACGATGCTCGGCCGATTGGTTCTGCGGAATGTTAGTGTCGAGCACAAATAATTTTACGCGGCCCACATCGATGTGCCAGACCTTAATGAAAACTTCGCCGCTCGGGAGAGTGACGCTCACAATGACTTCCTTGCCGTCCGCGCCGACACAGGGACGAACCGGGAGAGTATAGAAGTCGTTAACAGGCGTGCGCTCCTGCTGCCAGCCATCCGGGTTGAGAGATTGCTGGAAGTAACCGCGCTGATAAAGAAGCCCAACGCCATACAAAGCGAAGTCGCCGTCACTGGCCGCCTTCAGGTGGTCGCCCGAAAGAATACCAAGACCGCCGGAGTAGATCTGCATGCAATCGAGCAGGCCGTACTCCATGGAGAAGTAGGCAATCTGGGGCGCATGCGCGGCAGGCGCTTGCGTGTGCAGGTAACTGTCGTGACGCTCGCAAGCGCGGCGGTACAGGGAAACAAAGCGCGGATCAGCGGCTGCCTTGTCCAGCTTCTCTTGGGAGACCCGTCCCAGTAGTTGAACCGGATTATGATTGCACTCCTTCCAGAGCACAGGGTCCAAGCGGCGGAACAGGGCGCGAATCGTATGATCCCAGCTCCAGAGCAAGTTATAACTTAACTCCAGTAAGCGGCTAAGATTTGCCGGTAAAGCAGGACGGACTAAGAACTCTCTTAGTGGTTGAATCTGGTATGACATGAAGAACTGCGGAGTTAGCACCAAACACTAGTGGCTTGGAAACCTCTAAAATAGCAAAGTAAGTAAGCACAATTACCGGCAAAACTCTGGCCGGAGGAAAATAAAGCATGGGAGTGTTAAGCGGCTGTCATATCTGGAGTTCCAAGAAATCAGCTACCGCGTAGGCGGGAGGCTCATTCTGCACCGGCTGAACCTGGAGGTTCAACGCGGGGAAACGTTGGTTTTGCTAGGCCGCAGCGGGTCCGGCAAGACAACCGCCTTGCGACTGATCAACCGCATCCTGCAACCGTCGGCGGGAAAGATCTATCTGGACAGCCAGGACCTCAGCCAATTGGACCCGATTGCCTTACGGAGGCGGATCGGCTACGTAATCCAGGAGTTCGGGCTGCTGCCGCATTGGACCGTGGAACAGAATGTGGCGCTGGTGCCAAGGCTGTTAAACTGGCCCTTGCCCAAACAGCAGGAGCGGGCGAGAGAACTGCTGGATCAAGTGGGATTGCCGTTCGAGGAAATGCGGAACAGAAGACCGCATGAGCTTTCCGGCGGACAGCGCCAGCGCGTGGCGGTGGCAAGAGCATTGGCCGCCTCGCCCGGATTATTGCTGTTTGATGAACCCTTTGGCGCGCTCGATCCCGTCACGCGGCATGAAATGCAACAACAGTTCCTCCGATTACGGGAGCAGTACCAGGTGGCCGCTGTTTTTGTCACGCATGACATTCTGGAAGCGCTGGCTTTAGGAACAAAGATTGCCGTGCTGCACGAGGGCAAACTGGAAACGCTGACGACTCCCCGCGAATTTTATCAGGCCGGGACGCCGACCGCGCGCGCGTTTCTTGAAACATTGCCGCGTGACATGATGCCGGGGAGCTTGCCGTGAAACCCATCCCGGTTCTCTCCTTGTGTCATGTGGTGCTGGGCGCTTTTGCGGCGTACGCCTTTGACGGTAAGCCGCTGCCTGATCCTGGGCAGTTGAAACAGCGCGCAATGGCCAACATGAAGAAGTCGGAAGAGGCGCTGGAGCGGTATTCGTGCATCGTGCGGGACCAAAACGACGAATTGGACGGCAATGGAAAAGTAAAAAAACACGAATCCCGGCGCATGGAGCGTTTCTTTGTGAACGGCGTGCAGATTAATCATGTGCTGGCGCGTGATGGCAAAGAGTTGACGGGAGGAGACGCCAGAAAAGAGCAGGAGCGCGTTGATAATAAGGTAAAAAAATACAGTGATCCCAAGGAAGTCAGCAAGCGGGAGGACAGAGCGGAAAAACAGATCGACATGTTTTTGCGGGCGCAACGATTCACCAATGGCCACCGCGAAGCGCGGAACGAACGCAGCACGCTGGTTTACGATCTGACAGGCGATCCCTATTTTCATCCCAAGAGCTTGGAGGAGCGGTTTGCCCAAGCCCTGAGCGGTCGGCTCTGGGTGGATGAGGAAACGGGAGCGCCCGTGGAGCTTCGGATTGAGACAGAGAAAGATGTGAAAATTGGCGGCGGTCTCCTGGTAAATCTACACAAAGGCTTTGTGCTGCACCTGACGCAGCAACGCCAGCCGGAAGGAGTGTGGCTGACTAAATCAGTGGATGGAAATGGAGATGTCCGGGCCGGATTATTCTTCCATCCCCGTTTCCGCTTTAAGGAAGAATTGGAAAATTGCCGCCTGTTCTCTGTTGATTCGAAAGATCTGCTGCACGAGGCGAAATGATGGAGGGAGATCTCGCGTTTGGACGCGCTCGTTCTTAAGAGCCTACTGGCGGACGTGGGGCAACTCACGCTGGAGCACATTTTCCTGGTGGCCGTTTCGTCAGGGTGCGCGGTCTTGATTGGGGTCACTGTTGGAGTGCTTGGTACCCGCAGGCCCGTACTCCGGCGAATCTCATTAACGATAGCGAGTATTTTGCAAACAATACCCAGTCTGGCCCTGTTTGGTTTTCTGCTTCCGGTGCCTCTGATAGGAGGTATTGGGAAACACACAGCTATTATTTGTCTGATTTTATACTCGCTGCTACCGATTCTACGCAACACGATTGTAGGCATTACCACGGTAGCGGCGCCGGTGCGGGAGGCGGCGGTGGCAATGGGGATGACGGACTCGCAATTGCTGCGCTTGGTGGAATTGCCGCTGGCCGCTCCGGCCATTATCGCTGGAATTCGTATCGCCGTGGTGACAAATATCGGCACGGCTGTGATTGCCGCCGTCATTGGAGGCGGAGGATTGGGCGTACTGATTTTTCGCGGCGTGGCATCCGTCGACACCGTGCAGATTTTGGCGGGAGCGGTCCCGGCGGCGGCTCTGGCGTTGCTGGCCGATGCGGGAATGACGCAGGTGGAGCGCAGAATGGGAAAAATATGACAACAGTCGAACGGGAAAATTTTTTCGATATGGCAAATCTGTTCCCGAAGCATACGGGCCTGCCCTTTGTGGTGTGGATTTCATCCCGAGGTGGAGCGAAGCACGATGTGCGCGTGAAGGTAGCTCCAGGGGTGAAGGCCCGACCGGAGGAGATGGTCTCGGTCGGTCTCCGTCCGACGGTTCATGTGGTGGAGGGCGCCTTACCCGCCCATGATCTCGAAGCCGTGACGGCCTGGATTGAGTTGAACCGGGATACCCTTCTCAAGTACTGGGAGGAAGAGATCGATACCGTCGATGCTCTCCAACAGTTAAAGATGGTGGCCTCATCCCAATGAAACGGGCTGCCGGTTGGGTTTTGACGTTTGCGTGCTTGTGCGCATGCTCGCGCAATGGCGCGATTACCGTCGGGTCCAAGAACTTCACCGAGCAACTGATTCTAGGCGAGATTGCCGCGCAACAGTTGGAACGCAAGCTGCACATTCCCGTGGAGCGCAAACTGAATCTGGGAGGCACGCTGCTGGCGCATGAAGCCATTCAGAAAGGCGATATTGATATCTATCCTGAATACACGGGAACGGCCAGCAGCGTCGTATTGAAGAAACCCGTTCCTTCCGATACTGTGCGCGCTTACCTGCTGGTGAAGGAAGAGTACTTAAAGCGCTATGGGCTGGTATGGCTGCCGCCGCTGGGATTTAATGATACGTTTGCCATGGTCGTGAGGTCGCAGGATGCGCAAAAGCTGAGCGCGCAAAAGTTGTCCTCCGCGGATTCCCATCGATGGCGCTTGGGTATTGGTTATGAGTTTCTGACCCGTCCCGACGGGCTGCATAGACTGAATGAGGTTTATGGCCTGCAATGGGAGGGAACGCCACGAAGTATGGATTTAGGATTGTTGTACCAAGCTTTGCGGCAGAACAAAGTTGATATGGCGGCGGCCAATTCAACCGATGCCGGGTTGACCGACTCCCGTTTTACCGTGCTTGAGGACGATAAACGGGCGTTTCCACCCTATAACGCCTGTTTTGTGGTTCGCAAGAGCCTGGTAGACCAGCAACGCCCTGTGGAGATGGCACTCACCATGCTTTCCAATCACATCGATGCGGAGACCATGAGACGCTTGAATCGGAGGGTGGAAATGGATCACCAGCCGATTGCAAGGGTTGCCAAGGAATTTCTGGCTACTCAACAATAGTGATGGCGCGGATTTTCGTTTGTCTTTTTGATGATTAACAAACTTGTTTGGGAAAATTTGAAGCACCGGTGGGTACGCACTTTTTTATGCGCGCTGGTGGTCGGGGTACAGGTAATGCTGATTCTGACGCTCATTGGACTGAGCCAAGGAATTATGCGCGACACGGCCAACAGGCAGAAAGGCACCGGCGCTGATATTTTCATGAAGCCGGACACGGGCGCTACGTTTTCGCTTTCCTCCGGTCAGTTGCTGGAGAAATATGTGGACTTTGTCGCCAAGCAGCCGCACGTAAAACAAGCGGTTGGGGTCTTGTCCGCCAACGTGGAGACCATCACCACGATCAACGGCACTGACATCCCGCAGTTTGAAAAGATCAGCACCGGCTTTCGCCTCCTTGCCGGAGGGTTGCCGGCAACCCCGGATGATTTGATTGTTGATCGGTACTACGCCCAGCAGCACAAATTGAAAATCGGAGATACCATCAAGCTCCTGAATCATAACTGGCGGGTTTGCGGCATCATTGAGGGCGGGATGCTGGGGCGGCTTGTGGTGCAGCTCAGACGGTTGCAGGAACTGACCGGCAATGCGACGCCGCCTCGAATCTCGGAAATATTGGTCAAGCTGGATAATTCTGCGCGAACGGATCAGGAGGTTGCTCGCCTCAATGAACTGCTCAAGGGAAATCTAAAGGCGATCTCAACCGAGGAAATGATTTCACAGTTGAACATCAGTAATATTCCGCAGTTACGTAACTTCATCACAGTGGTTATCTTCCTGGCGGTGATCGTGGGCTTCTTAGTGGTGTTTCTATCGATGTATACAGCAGTGGTAGAGCGCACGCGGGAGATCGGCATATTAAAGGCATTAGGCGCTAAGCCAAAAACGATCATCGATATTCTGGTGCGCGAAGCGATTCTGCTGGCGCTGGCCGGATGTTTGATCGGGATCGCCCTTTCTTTCGGCGCAAAGGCGCTGATTATGACCTTGATGCCCGCTTCCCTGCAAGTGATCACAGTTCCGGAGTGGTGGCCTTATTCGGCACTGATTGCTTTGACGGGCGCGCTTCTCGGCGCGATTTATCCTGGCCTGAAAGCCGCCCGGCAGGACGCTATCGAGGCGCTGGCCTATGAATAGCGCCATTATCCAGGTACGCGGGTTGCAAAAGACATTCCGGGTGGGCGAGGTGGATGTAACAGCCCTGCGCGGAGTGGACCTGGACGTCGGACGCGGCGAATTTCTGGCGGTGATAGGGCCTTCCGGTTCGGGTAAATCGACTCTATTCCACATCCTGGGAGGACTTGCGCCGCCGAGCGCCGGAGAAGTTCTGATCGATGGAGTCAATCTGCGGAACCTTTCAGAGAACGAGCGCACCGAACTACGGCAGAAGAAAGTTGGGTTTGTTTTTCAAAAGTACAACCTGCTCCCAACGTTAACCGCCCGCGATAATATCGCCATTGCGCAGTCATTGAGCGGGACAAGCGCGCCGCCGCCCGGCTTCGACAACATTCTCCAGCTCCTCGGCATACGCCAGCGGCTCGACCATAAGCCGCGCGCCTTATCGGGCGGGGAGCAACAGCGTGTTGCGATTGCGCGCGCGTTAGTGAATCAGCCGGCGATTCTTCTTGCTGACGAGCCGACCGGCAATCTTGATACCGCGAATTCCAATGCGGTTTTAGAGATCTTGAGGGATTTAAATAAAAACCTCGGGCAAACGGTTCTGATGATTACGCACAATCCCGAAGCCGCCGCTTTTGCCGACCGAATCGTCGCCATGCGAGATGGCCGTGTCCAATAACGGAGCCGCGCATGCAGTGGCCGGGTTAATCCGAAATGCCCGGTCTGTTAATGGCTACCAAATCGGATTGACGGCTTTCATTCGCCTTCGGAGTCTCTTCGTTGATGTGATGCGCCAAATTGATCAGATCCGAAGCGCAGGCAATCATCTTTGCCGCTGGACGGGCGAAGTGATATCCTTGCATGAACTGAATGCCCACTTCGGCGCAGGTTTCCGCAGTAGTGAAATCTTCGATGCCTTCCGCAATTACCTTGACGTTGAACTCATTCGCTAATTCAACAATCTTGCCAACTGTGGAACGGTACATGCGATTGCCCAGTCCGGAAACAAGCGATTTATCAATTTTGATGTAATCCGGTTGGAGATCACAGACCATTTGCAGCGAATTGGACCCGGTGCCGACATCGTCCAGGGCAAACTTGAAGCCATGATCACGGTAGTAGGAGCAGATCTTCTTCAGGTGTTTGGCGTCGTGAACGGCCTCGGATTCCACCACCTCAAATACAATGTCTTCCGGCTTGAGATGCGTCTGGCTCATGGCCTGCATTGTGGACTTCATGCAGAATACCGGATCGTAGATGGACGAAGGCATGAAGTTGATAAAGACCTTAGTGCCGGCTGTATGTTGAGCGCCGGCGCAGCGTACGCTTAACTGGCGGGTATAGGAGTCAAACATGTGGATGCGTCCGCGAGACACGGCCGCTTCCATGATTTCGCCTCCATTATAAGTGCGATCGGCCGTCAACCGTATCAGCGACTCATGGCCGTGAATGCGTTTGTTTGGGTAATCAACGATGGGCTGAAACCAAGTCGTGAAAAGATCGCCGGCTAGCGCGTGATCGAACCACTCCGTGTCAGAGTGCTGAAGCCACTTGGACAGGGTACTGGCATTCATCATCTCCGCATTGGGAGAGCGCGTCACCCGTATGTCGATCCACTCGCGTTCAGAAAGCCGCTCTTTCATGGCGGCGCTGAAGCGCACATCAGCGTTGGCATCTAAAAGCAAAAGCCCGTCTTGCAAGTGAAATGCAATCTTCTCTTGTTCTAGGGCCTTAATCAGGAGTTCCCCGACAATCGGGGTTAGCGGATAAAGAACAAGCGGCTTTTTTTCACAATCTTGTTTATAAGTGCAGAGCAAACAAGTATTCATCGGCAGTAACGCTACACATTATATGTAGCGGCAGTCAGGCGCAAATTCTCCGATATTTTATGCCGGTAATTAGCCTAAAGTCTGTTGTTGAACCACGGATAAAATAGGAGCGAGCCGCCATGCCCACTGTTCTAAACGAAGCGCCCCTTCGACCGATTCCCCCTGATCCGCCCCGAAAGCGATGGACTCGCGCTGAATGCGTGGTCCTAGAGGCTTCTGGCCTTTTGGATCAGCAGAAATTGTAACTGGTCTAAGGAAAGTTGATCAGCAAAATGAGCAAGAAGCGGCCGCATGTGAATTCAGTGGCACTATTAGCAG
>CAXUBB010000083.1:0-4376 GCA_964249105.1 uncultured Bryobacteraceae bacterium
GGATACGGCAGGCGCTTTGTCCATACGAATCACAATGTTTATTTGTTAACTACTTCCCGGGACGCAAATCAAATTCGGCTGTTTTGGCCCGCCATTTGAAGATTTTGTCAACGCACTGATGGAGCCGTTGTAGTAGTTACCACCACCAATTTAGTGCCGCCCGCTGTTATCGCGATCCCAGCGGCTTCTGGCGAGCCGGAGCCAGCATTAATACCGATAAAGTTTGGAGCTTGAAATGATTTCGTAACCCAGCCGTCATGGCGAGGTAAACACGCTGAATGCTCTTATCTCGCACTGAAAGCGCGGGATCGGGAGTTGCTTTGGCTGGAGCGCTTGCGCCCCTGACTGCTATGAAAAGCTTTCTTCCCCTGCGGTCTGAAATCGCCGCTTGGTTTGCGGAAGCGGTTTTCTGCTTGCGGCGGACGAATTTCAATCACTTTGGATTCCACCGGACGAAGAACTTCCTCACGTTCCGGTTGTTCCGCATGTGCGCTGAAAACCTCGGGCGAAATTTCCTGGCGCTGCAAGCGGATTTTGCACTCGCGTTCAATGCGGCGAATTTCTCCGCGTTCCGATCGTAAACTGAACGTGGAGGCAGCCCCGCGCTGTCCGGCGCGTCCCGTACGGCCCACGCGGTGGATGAAATCTTCCGGCGCTTGCGGCAGGTCAAAGTTCACGACATGAGCGACTGAATCCACATGAATTCCGCGTGCCGCCACATCCGTAGCTACCAGCACCCGGTACCGGCCGTTGCGGAACCCGGCTAATGCCTGATTACGCTGATTCTGTGTCCGGTCGCCGTGCATCGCTACCGCATGAGTTCCGGCAGCGGCCAATCGCTTCGCTAACCGGTCCGTGCCGTGTTTCGTCCGGGCAAAGACCAAAAATGAGCCTTCCTCCTGCGTCAGCATATGCCGCAAAAGCCCGAATTTCATGTCATTCTCGACTTCATAGACATGCAAATCGACCTGTTCCGGCGGTTTCGTCTCCGTGCCGCCGACAGCAATGCGAACGGGGTTCTTCGAGTGACGCGCAATGAGCCGCTCCACAGCCTTTTCCATAGTCGCCGAGAAAAACAGGCTCTGGCGCGTGGCGGGCAACACGGAAAGAATCCGCTCAATCGCGGGAAGAAAACCCATATCCAGCATGCGGTCCGCTTCGTCCAGAACCAGCGTCGAAACCGCGCTGAGATCCACCAGTCTGCGGTCCAGGAAGTCTTGGAGGCGTCCCGGCGTGGCAATGACAAACTGCACGCCGCGCCGGATCGCATTTAATTGAGTTTGTTCGCTCAGGCCGCCCACGACGACCGCTGAACGAAGATCCGTGCCCACCGCCATCTTGCTGAAAGTGTCCGCGATTTGAATGGCAAGCTCGCGGGTGGGGCTCAGAACCAGGGCACGAATGGAGTTGTTTCGTTTCCCTGGGGCCGGAGCTTCCGTCAAAAGTTTTTCCATGATCGGCAGCAGAAACGCAAGTGTCTTGCCTGTGCCGGTCTGAGCGGTGGCGACAACGTCAATGCCCGCCATCGCCGGGGGAATGGATTGTGCCTGCACCGGAGTCGGCAACACAAACAAATTGCGCTGGAGGTTCTGATGCAGAGAAGGATGGAGTGTAAGTTCAGAAAAATTTTTCATAAAGGAGTCAAATAGCCGAAAACAATGGCAGGACGTCCTTTATGAGCAAACCGAGGGTCTACAAAAGCCGAATTGGGGAATCCGGAAGAAGTCGAAGCAACGACTGATAAGGACGAATGCGGGGCTAAATACTTAACCACTATAGCAAAAAATGAGCGAACCCGCACTGGATTCGGCTTAAGTCGGCTTAATGTAAATGTTGCGGTAGGCGATGGCCGAGTGATCGCCTTGCAGCATCAGCGGATTTTGCGCCGCTTCGGGAATGGGGAGGCTGCTGCGAGTGGGGCCGGTCAACTCAATATTTTCCTGCACAACGAATTGGTTCAGCAGAACGCGAAGCGCCCGCGCGTTTTGTGTTTTGCGGCCCCCTGCATCGAATCGCGGAGCGGCGAACCAGACATGAAGAGACTGCCATTCGCCCGGAGCGCGGCAAGCATTGCGAAGGGGCGGCGCGCCGCCGGTATCATCCGAGTGCTCGTAAATTCCGCCGCAATCACCCACAGTGAGCGAACCTTCAAAACCGTAACTGTCAAAAATCTGCACCTCATACAAGCCATGCAGATAAACGCCGGAATTCGATCCTTTCGCCGTCATGAACTCCAGGAACAGTTCAAAGCTCCCGAACTTTTCATCCGTCACGAGGTTGGCTGTTTTATTTAGAGGCCCGTTGATGATACGATCTCCCGGTCCGCGCTCTCCCAGTAAGCGCGTAGGATTAAAAACGCGCTTCCAGTGAACCGCCTTGGTCGTAAACCACTCATTCAGACTGCCGGGAAGACCATGCCAGCCCGCCAAGTCCTTGCCGTTGAGAAGCGCCCGCCAGCCCGGTTCGGAAAGAAACGGAGGATCGCCATAAACCTCATCATGATAAAAATCAGGCAGTTTCTGGGCGGTGAGAGAAAGCGTTGCCGTGCCCATTGCCGCGCGGATCAACCAGGTTCGCCGGAGCATTCGCCCATTTTACTTGCTTGCATTCAACTCGCGAATGGCCAGAATTTCGTTAATTCTTTCTTCGTGAAAACTGAGCCGCTCGGCGGGCGTTAGAGACAGCATCCAGCGGATCAGCGTCAGATCGACCCCGTCCTTGCTGTAATCCAGGAGCGTAGCGGGATCAGGGGCGTCTTGACCGGAATTGGCCATAAAATCAGCATACCCGCCTTTGAGAGTTTCTTTTCCAGGAAGGCACATCGAGTATAAGCACTCCTGCCTCTCTCAGGCAGAGAGGGCCGGCAGCGAACGCAGTGGAACCGGATTTCGAGTTAATCAGAGAATTTGTCATCGAGAGCAGTGAAAATCTCAATCGGCTCGACCAGGAAATGGTCGATCTGGAGCAGCGCCCCGAAGACGCCAACCTGCTGGCCAGCATCTTCCGTACGATTCATACTATTAAAGGCACGTGCGGCTTTCTGAACTTCAATACGCTGGAGCGGATCACGCATTATGCGGAAAACATCCTAAGTCAGGTCCGTAACCACGAGCGCCCGCTCACTCCGGACCTGGTTTCAGTGATTCTTGAAACTGTTGATGCCGTTAAGGCAGAGCTGCAAACGATCGAATCCACAGCGCAGGAAAGCGGCGCCGCTTACGAGGAACTCATCTCCAAGCAGGAAGCAATGGCAAATGGAGTCGCAGCGTCCGAAATCCCTGTACAGCCCGCTCCGCCAGAGCCGGAAAACCCCATTCAACTTGAACCAGTCCCCAGTATGGCTGCCGGCGGCGACGGGGAAGTTTCGAGTCCCCGCAATCCGTCGGTTGCTGATTCCACGATTCGCGTCGATGTCGGGCTGCTCAATAAGCTGATGAACCTGGTCGGAGAATTGGTTCTAGCGCGTAATCAGATTCTTCAGTTCAGCGGAAAGTTGGAAGAGCCGAGTCTCAACACCGCCAGTCAAAAGCTGAATCTGATCACCACCGAACTGCAGGAACACGTCATGAAGACGCGCATGCAGCCGATTGGAATCGTTTGGAATCCCCTGCCGCGCGTTGTGCGGGATCTGGCAACGGCTTGCGACAAGCAGATTTCGCTTGAGATGGAGGGAAGCAACACGGAACTGGACAAAACGGTTCTGGAAGCGATCAAGGACCCGCTTACTCATATCGTTCGCAACGCCTGCGATCACGGGATCGAAAGCCCCGAAATTCGTAAACGCGCCAACAAGCCGGAAAAAGGCAAACTTCTCCTGCGCGCCTTTCATGAGGGCGGCAACGTCAACATCGAAATTATCGATGACGGCGCCGGTATCGATCCCGCCGTGGTTAAAGCCAGTGCGATCAAGAAAGCCCTACTGCGACAGGATCAGGCGGACCGCCTCAATGACCGTGAACTGATGAATCTGATCTTCCTGCCGGGATTTTCCACTGCCCAGAAGATTTCCAGTATCTCCGGCCGCGGCGTTGGGATGGACGTGGTAAGAACCAATATCGAGAGGATCGGCGGCACGGTGGATCTGTCCAGTAAGCCTGGATTAGGGACCACCATCAAGATCAAAATTCCGCTCACCTTGGCAATCATTCCCGGACTGGTGGTCACCTCCGCCAGCGACCGCTTTGTCATTCCGCAAGGCAGCCTCCTGGAACTGATACGACTGGAAGGTGAGCGCGCCCGTCAACAAATTGAGCGCGTCGGTAACACTCTCGTTTACCGGCGGCGCGGGAAGCTGTTGCCCCTCGCTTACCTGAACTGCCTGCTCAAAGCGGGGGCAAATAGCGACTGTGACGGAGGACAGGGCGATGCCATAAGCA
>CAXUBB010000083.1:4386-5960 GCA_964249105.1 uncultured Bryobacteraceae bacterium
AAGCATTGTTGTTCTCCAGGCTGATGACCGCGAGTTCGGGCTTATTGTCGATACTATCAACGACACGCAGGAGATCGTTGTCAAACCGCTCGGCAGCCAGTTGAGCGCGCTGAAGTGCTATGCGGGAGCAACCATCATGGGCGATGGAAGAGTGTCGCTCATCCTTGATGTTCCCGGCATTGCAAAGCTCTCCGGAATCATCAGTGAATCACGCGATTATGCGCCAGGGGAAGAAACCGCGACTCACGCCGGTAAAGCCGAGAAGCAGATGTTTCTCTTGTTCCGCGCCGGAAGCTTTGAACGGCTCGCCGTTCCCTTATCCACGGTGGCGCGACTCGAAGAAATCCCGGCCTGCAAGATAGAACGCGCTGGCGGCGGTTTGGTTGTTCAGTATCGCGGTGACGTTCTCCCTTTGGTGCCGCTTGCCGCTCAATTGGGAGAGGCATTCACTCAGGAAATCTCAGATCCCGCCATGGTGGTCGTTTTTGAACAGGGTAAACATCGCATCGGCCTGCTGATTGAGCAACTCATCGACATTATGGAAGAATCCGTCGCCGCGCCCCGCCCCGCCGGACATCCGGGCCTATTAGGATCAGCAATTATCGGAGGCAAGGTAACCGACCTGCTTGACCTGCACACCATTATCAGGAACTTCGAGGAAAGCTGGTTTGACTATTCCAAGGACGCGCAAAAATTACAGCGGCTTGCCGCCGCGCTGGGTTCGGGGATTGAAGAATCCCTGCTTGCGCCGGGAATCTGCTCGGAAGGGAGAATTTAATTGTGAAGCGCTCATCATTCGGCGCGGAGTCCGAAACCGCTCGCACAGTCCAGTACGTCACGTTCCGTCTAGGCGACCGATTTTTTGGAATACCGGTGACGGAAGTGCAGGAACTGGTGAAATGCCAGGAGATCACGCCTGTTCCGCTCGCCCCGCCCGAGATCGAGGGCTTGACTAATTTGAGAGGCCAGATCGTTACAGCCATCAACTTGCGTCATAGCCTAAAACTGGGTCCGCGCCCCGCTGGCCTGCTGCCTATGAACATTGTAGTGCGTTCGGAAGAGGGAGCCATCAGTCTTGTTGTAGACGAACTGGGCGACATCATTCATGTGCCGGTGAGCACATACGAGCGTCCGCCGTCCACCATGCCGGCGCATGAAAGAGATTTGATCAGCGACGTGTGCAAGCTGGAGAACCGCTTGCTGCTGGTGCTCAATACCGGGTACTTCCTCCAGAGCCACTGCTCGAAGTGAGACGGTAAATTTCAACCAATTAACAAAGAAGGACAATTTTCCCGATGAATTCTCTGGCTGGAGATATGAAATCCGCAATTGATAAAGGCTCAGCAAGAGCATCTGTATTAAGCACGAAGGGCGCGCGCCCGAAGCGAACCGCAGACAACGGGTCCGCCTATGAAAGCAAAGTCCAACAGATTCGCGCCGCCGAAGAACGGGCCATGCTGGAAGCAATCAGCAAATCGCAAGCTGTGATCGAGTTCGAACTGGACGGAACCATTGTGACCGCGAACGAGAATTTCCTGCGAACTGTCGGCTACACTCTCGATGAAGTAAAAGGC
>CAXUBB010000083.1:5970-14349 GCA_964249105.1 uncultured Bryobacteraceae bacterium
CTATCGGCTAGAGGAGGTGCAAGGCCGCCACCACAGCATGTTTGTCGAGGAAGCGGAGAAGCACAGCGCCGCTTATCGCGAGTTCTGGGCCAGCCTCAATCGCGGCGAGTATCAGGCGGCTCAATACCGGCGTTTGGGCAAGGGTGGAAAAGAAGTTTGGATTCAAGCCTCTTACAATCCGATTCTCGATCTGAACGGCAAGCCTTTCAAGGTTGTTAAGTTCGCAACCGATGTCACGGAATTGCGCCGGACCATGGCTCAGATCTTTCAGCATGCGCAAAGCCTCGGCACCTCGGCGGGAGAGCTTACTTCCATCAGTCAACAGATGGCCGGCAATGCCGAAGAGACCGCAACCCAGGCCACCGTCGTATCCGCGGCGAGTGAAGAAGTATCCAACAACGTTGGCGTGGTAGCGGCCGGAAGCGAAGAGATGATGGCCTCCATCCGTGAAATTTCCCGGAGCGCCAATGAGAGCGCGCACGTCGCTCGAACCGCGGTCAAGGTCGCCGAGACAACCAATATGACGATCACCAAGCTTGGTGAATCTAGCGTTGAGATCGGCAAGGTGATTAAAGTGATTACCTCCATTGCCCAGCAGACGAATCTGCTCGCTCTGAACGCCACCATTGAGGCAGCGCGCGCCGGCGAAGCCGGAAAGGGCTTTGCCGTGGTTGCCAACGAAGTGAAAGAACTCGCTAAGGAAACCGCGAAGGCGACCGACGAGATTGGCCGCAAAATCGAAGCCATCCAGGGCGATACCAAGAGCGCTGTCCAGGCCATTGGAGAGGTGAGCAGCATTATCAACCAGATCAACGATATCTCTAATACCATCGCCTCCGCCGTGGAAGAGCAGACCGCGACAACCACTAACATCGGCCGAAGCGTGACGGATGCCGCCAGGGGCGTTGGCGAGATCGCTAATAACATCTCCGGCGTCGCTTCCGTCGCCCAAAGCACGACAAAAGCGGCGACCGATACGCAAGGCGCGGCCGTGGCCCTCAGTCACATGGCAGCCGAACTTGGCAGTCTCGTTTCCCGGTTCAAGGGCTAATAGAGATGTCACTATTGGAAACGGCAAGTCCAGGCTTGCTCCATAAGCAGGCCCAAACCGCTAATAAACGAATACGCGTGCTGATCGTCGATGATTCCGTGGTCATCCGTCGGCTGGTCACGCACGCTCTTGAGCAGGATTCCGCCCTGGAAGTGGTCGGCTCGGCGGCAAACGGAAAGATGGCGCTGGAACGCATCCCTCTCCTCAAGCCGGACGTGATCACTCTGGATATCGAGATGCCGGAAATGGACGGCTTGGCCACTCTCCGGGAAGTCAGCAGGCTCTATCCTCAGATTCGCGTGATTATGTTCAGCACGCTCACGGCGCACGGGGCGGCAGCTACGGTGGAGGCGCTTTCTTTAGGCGCGAGCGACTATGTGACAAAAGCGTCAAACGCAGGCTCTCTCGATCGCTCGATGGACCGTTTGCATTCGGAACTGATTCCCAAGATCAAGCAGTTCTTTAGCTTCCAATCCAACAATAAGCCTGACAGTCCGTTGCCTAGGAACGCGCCGAGACCCGCGCCGCCTGTGATGACCGCTGCTCCGAAGCTTTCCCGGACGGAACGCCGGGTGCTCGCCATCGGTTCTTCAACGGGCGGACCCAACGCGTTAGCGGCAGTGTTGAAGGATTTAGGAAAAAACTTCAGCTTGCCTATATTAATTGTTCAGCATATGCCGCCCATGTTCACCCGGCTTCTAGCCGAACGGCTGAGCGCAACGAGCGGGCTCCGCGTTGAAGAAGCAAGGGACGGAAGCTCCGTAGAGGCTGGGGTAGCGCTGATCGCGCCCGGCGACTACCACATGGAAGTTCGCGCGACCAGTTCCGGCGTAGTTACCGTCTTAAATCAAAACGCACCGGAACACTCCTGCCGGCCGGCGGTGGATGTGCTGTTCCGCTCCGTGGCGCAAGTGTATGGCGGTTCTGCTATTGCCTTGGTCCTGACCGGGATGGGTTATGACGGCGCCATCGGCGCGACCGATCTGCAAAAACGCGGAGCCTACATCATCGCGCAAGACGAAGCGAGCAGCGTGGTGTGGGGAATGCCGGGAGCGGTTGTCAAGGCTGGCGCGGCTCATGCCGAGGTAAGTCTCGACGGAGCCGCAGCCGAGATCCTGAGGCAACTTTAGGAAGCGAAATGATAAGCGCATATACACTCCCAGGCCTTACGAACGCCCAGCGCGTGGAGAATTGCATCACTCCTGAAAATTATGAATTCTTGCAGCGTGAAGTCTATCGTGATTCCGGCATTGTTCTCGATGAAACCAAGCGCTACCTGATTGAGATGCGCCTCGCTCCCATATTAGAGCGGGAGCGGATTTCCACAATCAATGATCTTTGCGCTCTTCTGAGAGCAACGGCGAGTTCTGCCCTACGGCAAACAGTGGTCGAAGCGATGACGACCAACGAAACGCACTTCTTCCGCGATGATGCGCCTTTTCAGGCGCTAAAAAAGACCGTGCTGCCGGAACTGATTGAAAAGCGCCGCTCCGTGCGCAAGCTGAATATCTGGTCCGCCGCGTCTTCGAGCGGTCAGGAAGCATATAGCATCGCCATGCTTCTGCTGGAATTCGGCTTAACGGATTGGGATGTCCGCATCCTGGGCACTGACCTCAGCCGCCACATGCTGAAGCGCGCGCGCGAGGGCCGCTACACGCAGATTGAAATCAATCGGGGGCTGCCGCCGGAATACCTGACGAAGTACTTTCGGCGTGTCGGCGCGGAGTATCAAATCGATGAACGCGCCCGCGCCATGACCGAGTTCACTCACTTCGATTTGCGGCAAAGCATGGCGGGACTCGGTCCCTTTGATATTGTCTTCTGCCGCAACGTTCTTATCTATTTCGACCTGGAAACAAAAAAGAAGATTCTGGCCGAGCTCGGCAAAACACTTCAGTCCAAGGGGTTGCTTCTTCTCGGTTGCGCCGAAAGCACGCACAACTTGCACAACTCTTTCGGAAAGAGAATCGTTGACAAAGCGATCTTTTACGAAATGCCGTAGCGGATCTTTGGTACTGCCGTTACCGGCATTAGAACTGTTCGCGTATCCTCAGCGCTGCTGCCAAGCTGACATTTTCGTGTACACTGAATTTCCAGATCTACGGGTTCAGGAATCGAAATGTCAGTTTCGTCTTGGGGTATTCGGAGCGCGTTACTTAGCCAGGCCTGTTTACGGGCATCTGAAAATTCCGCCCTCTGCCCGCGCCTTACGAAATTAGCGGCGTTTTGCTTTTGCTTTTGCATCCATTTACTCAGCCAACCTTGCAAACCCGGTGAACTGCGGGTTCTGGTCAAGGATTCACAGGAAAGCGCCATTTTCGATGCCCAAGTGCGCGTGGCATCAGGCACGGCGGAGATTGGCACGGAAAATACGCGCTCGATGGGTTTTGCCAATTTCCAAAACGTGCCGTGCGGCTCCTGGACGGTGCATGCCGTTAAGCCGGGATTCGAAGAAAGTACCGGTACAATCCAGATAAAAGATGGCTCTATTGCTGAAATCAGCCTTGTTCTGACGCCGCGGATGCAGCACTCCAGCGTGGAGGTCGTTGAAAAGGCCCCGACTGTCGAACAGAGCGCTTCCGAAAACAATGAATTGCGCCCGAGCGAAGTGAAAGCGCTCCCCGGCAATCCGCCCACTGTCACCGAAACGCTTCCCTTGGTGCCGGGCGTCGTGCGAGGGCCGAATGGCGAGCTGAAGTTTGAGGGCAATAATGAAGAGCGCGCTGCCTTGGTGGTCAATCAAAGCGATGTGACCGACCCGGCTACCGGTAAATTCGGCCCGACTGTTCCCGTTGACAGTGTTGAAACCATCAATGTGCTGACCACGCCGTTTCTGGCGCAATACGGCCGTTTTACGTCAGGAGTGGTGGCGGTGGAAACGCGTCGTGGCGGAGAGAAATGGCATGCGGAGCTGAATGATCCGTTTCCCGACTTCCGGATTCGGAGCTGGCACATGCGCGGCATCCGCAATGAAACCCCAAGAGCCGTGCTCGGCGGCCCGCTCATCCCTAATCGCCTGTACTTCATTTCCGCCCTCACCTATTTTTTCGAGAAAACTCCCAGTCGCACATTAGGGTTTCCCTATAACGAATCGAAACGGCAGTGGATTAATTCATTCACTCAATTTGATTACATTCTTTCTCAAAGGCAAATTGTGACGGCTACTGTGCATGTCAGTCCCCAGCACACTGATTTCGTGAATCCGGATTACTTCAACCCGCAGCCGGTCACGCCCACTTACGCGCAGCATAACTATATCGGAACGGTTGCTGATCACTTCGGAATTTTGGGCGGAACGCTGGATAGCTCGTTATCGATTCAGCGTTTTGATGCTTATATTGGAGCGCAGGGCAACGCCGATATGGCGCTGACGCCGGAGGGCAACAAAGGCAACTATTTCGCGACACAGAACCGTGCCGCCCAACGAAAAGAGTGGCTTGAGATCTGGTCGCCCTCGCCGGCGCGGGCCTTGGGAACACACCAATTCAAAGTCGGCAGTTCGCTCACAACTTCCGGTGATGGAGTCCAGTTCACGCTTCGGCCTGTCAACATCTTTGATTCCTTGGGTCAACTATTACAGCGTATTGATTTTGCAAATCGGCCTTCTTTCAACAGGTCGGATCTGGAAATAGCAGCCTACGTGCAGGACCACTTGTCGCTCAACCCGAAAATCGCCTTCGATTACGGCGGGCGCGTCGAGCATCAGAGATTAGCCGCCAGCCTCCGTATCGCGCCGCGTGTCGGCTTAGCCTGGACTCCGTTCTCCAACGAGCGAACCGTCTTTCGCGCCGGTTACGGCCAGTATTATGACCACATTCCGCTCGACGTTTACACATTCAACCGCTACCCCGAAAGAACGATCACGAATTACGCTTCGGATGGAAGCATCATTGGTTCGCCGATCCAGTACTTGAACGTCATTGGCAGCGCTACAGGGCCGCGTTCTTTCTTTGTCAGGGGGCAACAAGTCGCGGGAGCCTTTTCGCCTCGGGGCAGCACCTGGAATATACAAGTGGAGCATCAGTTTTCACGGCTGCTCAGGATACGCGGAGTTTATACGGACAATCGCTCCGTCGGGCTGATCGTGCTGGACCCGCAATTGCTGGGAACCGCTCCGAAGCTGGTGCTTAACGGAGATGGAAGCTCCCGGTACAGGCAGGCGGAAGTGACGGGCAAGGTGACGTGGAAAAGCGGACAGCAATTGATTCTGGCCTATACGCGCAGCCGCGCGGAAGGCAACATCAACGGGTTTGATTCATTTCTGGGCAACTTCGCCACGCCGATTGTGCGCCCGGACGTGTACTCCAATCTGCCGGGCGATCTGCCGAACCGTTTTTTGATTTGGGGCCGCGTCAATCTGCCCTTAAAATTTTCGATGCTGCCCTTGATCGAATACCGCAACGGGTTTCCTTATGCGCCACTGGATGCGACGCAGAACTATGCGGGAACGCCCTACAGCGACAACTCGCGCTTCCCCAGCTTCTTTTCCGCTGATACGCGGCTGATGAGAGACTTTCGAGTGAACCCCAAATACGCTCTTCGTTTATCGTTGACTGGTTTCAATCTCACCAACCATTTCAACGCTCTGGCCGTACACAACAACACGGCGGACCCGCAATACGAAATCTTCTTCGGCAATTATCACCGGCGCTACCGCTTTGATTTCGAAGTGCTGTTTTAGACTTGTCGCAGCGCCATGCCAAGAGAAAAGGGAAACCAGCCAGTCCCGCCGCACATCGACGGAGACGACTTTTCACGCCGCCGCTTTCTGCAGAGCACCGGAACCGGCCTGGCCGCCGGTCCGCTCGCAGACCATCAACTTCCGGAGGTTCGCGCTTTTCAGCCGAATGCGAAGCCGGAAAAGCTGTCCGATAACCTTTTCCTGCTCGAAGATACCTGCAATGTGTACCTGATCCGCCGGGAAGATCGCGGACTGCTGATTGATTTCGGCTCCGGCAAGATCCTCGATTTTCTCCGCGATCTCAACATCTCCGGCATCGACTGGATTTTGCACACGCATCACCATCGTGATCAGGCGCAAGGCGACGGGAGGGCGATAGCGCAACGAATTCCCATTGCGGCGCCCGAGCACGAGCGCCAGTTTTTCGAAGCGGCTGAAAACTTCTGGCGCAACCGGCGGATCTTTGAACTTTATGACATGAGGAACGATTTCTTTTCTCTCACTAAGAATGTTCCCGTGGCGGAGGCCCTGCGCGATTACAGTACGTTTCACTGGAAAGACATGGACATCTTTGTTCAACCGACTCCCGGACATACCCCCGGCTCCATCACGCTTCTCGCAACCATAGACGGAAAAAAGACAGCCTTTTCCGGCGACCTGATGCACTCGCCCGGTAAAGTGCAAACGCTCTACGATTTGCAATATTACTACGGAGAGCACGAAGGCGTTGACCTTTCTATCTACTCGCTGACTGAACTCAGCAAGCTGAAGCCGGAACTATTGTGCCCGTCTCATGGTCCCCCGGTAGCCGATCCTCTGCCCGGCATGGCTGAGTTAACCACGAAATTAAGGGACTGGCATCACTTCTGGTATAGCCACCCGCCGACCTCCGATCTGCAGCCCGTCGCGGTCACGCCGCATCTTCTTGCCAACACCGAAACAACGTCTTCTTTTTACGCCATCATCAGCGATAGCGGCAAAGCATTGTTTGTGGACTACGGCTCGGCAAGCTGGACGTTCTTCCAGGTTTTTACGCGTTATGTGGATACCTTCGGCCACATGCGATTTGTGGAGCACAGCGTTGAAAAGCTACGGGCGCGTCACGGGCTGAAGTCCATCGATGTTGCCATGCCAAGTCACATGCACGACGATCATCTGAACGGGTTTCCCTATCTGGTCCGGCGGTATGGAACCAAAATCTGGTGCTATCGGAACATGGTCGATATTCTGGAGAACCCGCGCGGAATGAACATCGGCTGCATTCTGGGCGAACGGATCAAAGTAGACCGCGCTTTTGGCAACAAAGAGACTTTCAAGTGGGAGGAGTTTGAGTTTACGGTAGTCCACTCACCCGGCCACACGAACTATCAAATGGCAATGTTCGCCACAGTTGATGGGGCGCGGGTCGTATTTACCGGCGACGCTTTCTTCAACGATCCCGCGAACCCGAATTCACTGCGCCACAATCTGATCTACCGTAATCAAGTCAAAAGCGGCGATCATGCGCAGTCCATCCGCAACATCCTCGACTTCGAGCCAAACGTGATTGCGCCCGGACACGGCAGGCCGTTTCTTATCGACCGTGAAACAGCGCTCAATTTTGCAGAACGCGCCGGAAAGCAAGACCAATTCTTCCAGGAATTGATTGCCGATCCCGATCCCGATATGGGGATTGATCCGTCATGGATCAGCATCTATCCTTACCAGATGATCGCCCTGCCGGGCGAAACGATACAAGCGGAGATCCGCGTCCGCAATTATCGTCCGCGACCAGTGCGGATAGAGGCCGCGCTTATTCTGCCGGACGGCTGGCGGAGTGCGCCTGCAAGAATTTCGTTAACAGTCGGCGCAAAGGGGGAAGCAAAAACGAAAGCAGCAATCACCGTTCCGGCAAACTGGTCGAACCCGCTGCCGAGAGTGGCTATTGCTCTCGATATTATGGCCGACAGAAAGTATTTAGGCCAGATCGCCGAAGCCGTCGTGGATGTTCGCCGCCGGAACGCCTGAGCTACTTCTCCCTACGAGCGATCAGCCATCCCACGGCGGCGAGAGCAATTCCCGCCGCTAACCCGGCAGCAATCTTCGGAGTGCGATCAGGAGGCGCAGGCGGAAGATACGTTACTCCGCTCTCATCCGCCCGTGCCGGCTCGTTAACATAACGGCCATGCGAAGGAATCGGAAAGTGATCGGCCAGGTTTTGCAACTGATCGGCGGCATCCCTCATCGGCTGGCCGTGCCCGGCAGCTATCACGTTCGGCCGCAAACCGGCGAGTCGTTGAACCGACTGGCGCGCCTGCTGCCAATCGGTAGTGGCGGGAACAGGCGGACGGTGCAACTCTTGCTGTTTCGTTAACAGCCCTACGAGACTCTCCTGGTTCATCGTGGTGACTGCGTCGCCCGCCAGCAGCGTGCCGTCGCTGCGACGATAGAACGACAGATGTCCGGGCGTATGGCCGGGAGTGTCGATACACTCCCACCCGTCAAGACCAGGGAAAGGCTCAGCGGAATCAAGCGCGTCCACATGCGGTCGAAGATCCGCCGTATGCGCGGGAAAGAAACGACTCAAAAAGGAAAAGAACCCCGGCGCCGTGAGGTCAAGCGGCGGATACGCGGAACGCCCCGTCAGATACGGCAGCTCCAGGCGCTG
>CAXUBB010000084.1:0-1235 GCA_964249105.1 uncultured Bryobacteraceae bacterium
CTTAATGGATGTGTATAGCCGATTGACAGGTTGGCTTGACGGGCACCGGGAAAGACAAACGTACGCTCGCTGAACGGGAACGTGTTCTGGTAAAGCGGAAATAAATAGTTGCTGGCCGTCAGGAAATCGAGAGCGGCATCCCAACGCTTTCCGAACTGCTGCAACAGCGTCAGGCTAAAGGTGTGCGGCGAAATGCGGGGCGTTTGAAGCGTGCCGTCCGCGAACTGTGAATACTTGTCCCGCGAGTTGGCGTAAGTATAGGAACTCAGCACTTGCATGGAACGCAGGGGTTTTGCTTCAAGTGAAAGCTCCACGCCGCGCGCGATACCGCCTCCCGTGTTCAGATAACCCAGACTGCGTCCAAATGGATCTGTCTGGGGATTAATCAGGCCGCTGAAATCGAAGGCAATCACTTCCTGCAGGCGCGTATAGAAATAGGAGGCGCTCACACGCAAGCGATCCGCCGCAAAGTACTGGTCGATACCGCCATCAATGCCAAGAGAACGTTCGGGGCGTAAGCGCGGATCTCCGTAAGCGGTAAAGCTGCTGCCGTAAAACGATGTCCCGAAACGCTCATAAAGCGACGGCGCACGGTAGCCGTTGCCGCCGTGCGAGCGGATTTTGGTTCCCGATGATTTGAAAAAATAAGCAACCGATACATCGCCCGTGTAAGCATTAGGCGGACTCACGGCGGAGGCGTTGGCGTAAACCGGAACCGTTCCTAAGAATCGGGGCTGGCTGAGGTCGAACGTTTGCCATCGGCCCGAAACCGACAATTGCAGACGATCCTGAAAAAGACGAATCTGGTCTTGCGCGTCGAATGAGTTGCTGCGCTGTGACCCTTGCGTATTTGAATTGACCCGGAACGCTGGATCAGGGTTCTGGTCTGATGCCGGCGAGTCGAAGTGCTCGCGCTCAAATTCATAACCTGCCGTGAGCAATTGATGGCCGCTCGCCAAAAAGTTTACGCGGCCTTGTAGTGTATCGATTCTGCCGTTGAACTGACTTGAATTTCGATAAAGAGGTTGATAGCCCGCCCCCAGAGGACCGTTCACCGTGTTGCGATCTGTCAGTAGCGCCTGATAAGTGATCTTATACGAAAGCAGCGGGCTGACCTGATGATCCAAACCAACCAGCGTGGAAATAAAAGTGGAAGTGCGGAAGTAATCCGGATCATTCAGGTTCGGGATAAACGTGACGCCGCCGATGGCCGGAACGTAGCCCGTTGCCGGAAG
>CAXUBB010000084.1:1245-6969 GCA_964249105.1 uncultured Bryobacteraceae bacterium
CCGGAAGCGCGCTTTCAGGTCCGGCAGCCGGATCATTGTTGAGCTGCGCAAAGCCGTCTGTTCCCAAGACGCGTGCTCGAAGAACAAGCCCTGGCCGAAGCGAATAATCAATCAGTCCGTTGCCGGTTGTGTTGCGATACCGGTTGTAATCATCCACGCCGCGAGTCACATTTAGGTGGCCGAGACCCGCCGAGTAATGCAGCCGGTTTTCGAACCCGCTGCCCCCCAAATGGGCCACTCCCCGGAACTCGCCCAATCCGCCGCCGGCGGCTGTTAGATCGCCGTGAAAGGGACCGCCACCCGCGTCGGTGACGATATTGACGACACCCCCTATCGCATTCGTGCCGTAGATGGATGAGCCGCTTCCGCGAAGCACTTCGATCCTTCCTGTATTCACGGAGAGCAAGTCTCCGACGTAAGCCTGGGCGTCTCCTGCCGGAGCAGCGACGTCACGGAAACGCATGCCGTCAATCAGCACGGAAGTATCCTGGGGGCGCAGCCCCCGAATTTGGATGGTCGTTAAACTTCCTGGGCCTCCGAGTTGCGAAATTCGCATTCCGGGAAGTTCGCGCAGCGCATCCACCGTGGATTCAATGCCGCGGCGTTGCAGTTGATCCCGATCCACAATATCCACGGCTTTTTCGGTTTCGTCAAGAGATTGAGGGGTGCCTGTCCCTGTGACAACGACCGTGTTCGCGACAGCGGGGATGGTTAACGGCAAAGAGACCTTCTGCGTGCTGTTCAAAACCAGAATTCGCGGAGAGTTGCCCAGCGTTAATCCGGGCGCTTCGGCGCGTAGCAGATACTCGCCGCGCGGTACGGAAAGGTCGAAATCCCCTACGTTGCTGGTGACGCTTCGAAAGCTTTCGCCAGTGTCGCGGTTGTCCAGTTTTACCGTGGCGCGCGCCACGGCTGCGCCGGATGGATCAGTCACCTTGCCCATTAGGTGAACGGTTTGATTTTGACCAAGAAGCGAAGCAAAGCTGGCGATGCCGCAGAGCAGGCCAGCGCGGAAAAATGATGATGTTTTTAGACAGTTCGACATAGGTAGCGACCTCTCCCACGAAGGTGCAGTTCTTATAGTCCGCGCTCATTGTCGCGGGCTGAAGGCAGGTCTTCGGACTGACAGGCGGGTTCCGTTGCCGGATGATCCTACTGGTCTCCGCTTCCCAATTCAAATTGAATCAGTGCGTTTGGCTGAGACGTTCGTTCCTGTTTACCGCTGCGGGGCAGTTCTGGATTTCCACCAGATTCCCTGTTTCCACGCCGGAAATTCCGGCGTACCAACAGCATTCGTGAGAGTAGCACATACTAAAAAAAATGGAAAATAGAAGAATTCAGGCGTGCGCGGTTTGTGCAATTGCCCTCTGGTCTTTTTGTCCGAGCGTGACCGTTGCCGCTTCAAAGCCGACGGAGCAAAAATTTGTATGGCTGTCCGACATTCACTTTGATCCCATTGCTGATCGGAGGCTCACGGATAAACTGGCGGCTTCTGATATTACGCAATGGCCGGCCATTCTAGCGAGTTCTTCCCCGCAATTTTCATCTTTTGGACAGGATACAAATTGGCGTTTACTCGCGTCCGCCTTGAGCGAGATCAAAAAGACCGTGCCGGACGCGGCTTTCACCGTGGTTACAGGCGATCTCCTCGCTCATCACTTTCGTGAGCGGTTCGATCAGTCCGCTTCCGTTCATGACGACCTCGCTTTTCATGATTTCGTGAGCAAAACTGCCGACTTTGTTGCGCTTCAGTTGAAAGAAATTGCCCCCGCCAAACCGGTCTTGGTCAGCCTGGGAAACAATGACTCCGACTGCGGCGATTATCTGCTTCAGCCTGACGGCGAGTTCCTTCGCGGCACGCTTGACACGATGGCTGACGCGTTGAAAGTGCCCGCTTCTGATCTCAATGAGTGGACGCGGTATGGCGTCTATAGCGTGCCGCATCCTGCCCTGCGGCGCTACCGGATCATTGCCGTCAACACCATATTTTTTTCCGCCCGGTATCGCAACAACTGCGGCAATACATCCGGCGATCCCGGCCAAGACTTGCTTTCCTGGTTGGATGCCGAACTTTCGAAAGCCCGGCAAAACCGCGAAAAAGTTTGGTTGATCTACCATCTTCCGCCCGGCATTGACGGATTTGCGACGACCCGCCATGACGGTACAGCCGTGCCTTTCTGGAAAGCCCAGTACGCGGAAAGTTTCGACCGTCTTCTCTCCCGTTATCACGAAACCATCGCCGCGAGCTTTGCGGGCCATACGCATATGGATGATTTCCGTTTGGTCGGCTCATCCACGCGGCAACGGAGTCTGGTGCTGATGACGCCTGCTCTTAGTCCGAATGTCAACCAGAATCCGGCATTCCGCGTAGTGCTATTTCAAAACAATGGCGCATTGACCGATCAGGTGACATACTATCTCAGTAATTTACCTGCGGCGGGAAGCGGGGCCGGGCCGGAGTGGAAGCGCGAGTACAGCTTTGATCAAGAGTGGGGAATGAATCAGCTCAACGAAAAGAACTTTGACAAGCTATACCGGCGCATTGATCAGTCGCCCGAAGCGCGGGACAGGTGGAGCTTGCTGTACTCGGTTTCCCATCCGGAAGGCGGCAGCGTTACGCGCCAAAGTTTCTGGGAGCTTCACTGCGCGTCTGGGCACAGCGAAGTCAATGACTATCAGGCTTGTTTGTTGCCGCACCGGTAAGCGGATCAGGCAGCGTCCAGCATAACCCAGTCGTCTTCGCAAACGATCAGGTTCTTGAGCAGGGAAAGCATCTGCTCCCCGGCGCCGACTGACTTGGCAAACACCGCATCGAAAGCGGCTGTAGCGGTCGGCATGCTCTCTACGGAGTTGCTGCCCGCAAAGGCCATGGACCACTCAGGAAATTGGCGCACGGCGGCTGGACCGCTTTGAATCACCGTCACTTCGCTGTGCCGCGCATCGCACTGAATAACTTCGAAAGTGCGCTCAATGGCGGACAAGGGGCCTTCCAGGATCTGCGCGAAGTTTCCGGCATTATACAGCAAAGCTCCGGTAATTCCGGCGCGGATATTATTCGCGCGCGAGCTGGCCAATATGGTTTGGAGTTCCGCGGTCACTTCGGCGTTATTTCCCCGAATCCGATTGCGACTGCAGTAGACAAGGTTATATAGATAGGGGTTCATAATTTGTTCTCTCCGGTCAAGGGTTCACTTGTGGAATGTGGGCACAAACGCGAAATGACTTCGCTGAGTTGATCGGCGGGGACTGGTTTTCCGAAGAAGTATCCCTGCACGGAACCGCAGCCGTCCATCTGAAGACGCGTGAGTTGATCGGCGTTCTCGACGCCTTCGGCCATGGTGCAAACTCCCAGGCTCTGGCCCAGCGCCGCAATGGCCCGGACAATTGCCCTTTGCTTGGTGTCGTTTCCCTCGAATCCCGCCAGGGAACGGTCGATTTTGATCTTGTCGAAAGGGAAGCGCGCGAGTTGGCTCAGTGAGGCGTAACCTGTTCCGAAATCGTCCATGGCAATCCGGACTCCCATGGAACGAAGGTCATGAAGCGTTTTGAGAACAGCTTCATCGTTGCGGAGCAAGATGCCTTCCGTGATTTCGATTTCCAGCCGTTTGCCTGGTAAGCCGGTGCCCTTCAAGGCGCGTTGCACGGACTCCGCGAACGTACCCGTTTCAAATTGCAAAGGAGACGCATTTACGGCGACGATGATGTTTTCAGGCCAGTTCAGCGCCTCGCGGCAGGCGGTACGCAACACCCAGTCGCCAATCGGCACAATCACCCCGATCTCTTCGGCAATCGGCAGAAAATCGCCGGGTGGAATCATGCCCCGCTGGGGATGCCGCCAGCGAAGCAGGGCCTCGAATCCGACCAGATGGTAGTCGGCGGTGTTCACCTGCGGCTGGTAATAGACTTCGAGTTGGCGCAATGCCAGCGCCCGGCGCAGTTCAAGCTCGCTGGTGCGGCGCGCCTGAGCCCGATGCTCCATATGAGGCGCAAAGAAGTGAAAGGTAGCGCGGCCCGATGTTTTCGAATGGTAGAGGGCGAGATCAGCGCTTCTTAAGAGGCCAGCGCAGTCGCGGCCGTCGTCTGGAGACCGCGCAATTCCGATGCTGGCGCCGACATTGACCAATTGTCCCTCAATCAGATAGGTTCTCTGAACCAAGTCGAGAACACGGTGGGCAATCGCGGTGGGATCATCCACGGTTGGCGACGGGTCGATCAGGACCGCGAACTCGTCTCCTCCCAGACGCGCTACCAAGTCAGTCTTGCGCACAGCCGATTTCAGCCGCTCGGCGGCAAGGCGAAGCAGGGAATCTCCCGCAGCGTGGCCTAAGGTGTCGTTGACGGCTTTGAAGCGATCCAAGTCGATCAGGAGCAGTGCGATCGGCTGGCCGGGCTTTCGAGTGAGCGTTTCAGCTACGGCACTCTCAAAGTAACGCCGCGAGGCAAGGCCGGTCAGGGAGTCGCGGAGGGCAAATTCGCTGACTCGAACCTCGGCCAACTCCTCCGACGAGACCGTTTCAAACGCGGCCACGCGGTACTGTCCTCCAAGACTCCGGAGTTTCATACGAATGTGCCGGGACCGGTCGTGGTTATGGAGAAGGACGGGAGCTAAGGGCGCTTGGCCGGTAAATTCGGCCAGACGGTCCTTTGCGAATATGATGGAAGTTTTGTCAAGCGTGGACCGGGAGAGCAGTTGAAGCACATCCAGATCCTGCATTGGCTCCTCCCATTGCAACTCGAGAAGGCTACGGATCTGATTGGTAGCGTGGAGTAATCGAAGTTGCGCATCAAAAAGTAATAAGCCGGTATGCGGATCTTCCAGCGCCGCCATGAGCAGGACTGATAATGGCGGCGGCTCGTTTGGGAGCCATGGGGAGGAAACACTGGCGGCCACGACGCCTGCCATACTGTTGTCTTGCGTAGTTGTGCTCACGGCTTGCCTGACTTTTAAGTAGTGGCATTTCGTCCGATTCTCTCTTCTGTTTTATGGGCCGCTTTTAACAAAATAAAGTTCGGCTAGAGCGGTTTGTATTGGAACGAGATCTTTGCAATCGATCACTGCGTTCTCGGCTCTGTCCGAGCAGGAACGCGGTGACCGAGTTTGATTCAATGGAAAACCGCTGTAGAATGCGCGTAGCACTACTTTGTCATCAGTCGTGGAGCGCGGGGCCCAGTTCGCTACTTGCGCCTGTGATCACGGCATATGTCAGGAGTGGGCAGGCAAGCGACGCTACCGTCGCAAAAAGACCTTGGCACGAAAATGAGGCATTCTTCTCACTTTTCGCTATTTACGAAATCAGAACTGTTTGTACGCCAGTGTTGCCGCTCATCGGCCCACTCTCTGCTGGAGATGCGCCGGGTATCGTTGCCCTTCCACCGTGATCTTTGAAACGGCGTCGTTGATATCGCGAAGGTCGTCGGCGCTTAGTTCGATGTCAGCCGCTCCCATGTTCTCCTCCAGCCGATGCAGCTTCGTGGTTCCGGGGATCGGCACAATCCACGGCTTCTGCGCGAGCAGCCAGGCAAGCGCAATCTGAGCGAGCGTGGCCTGCTTGCGAGCGGCGATCTGGCCCAGCAAATCGACCAGAGCCTGGTTCGCCTTCCGCGCCTCCGGCGTAAAGCGGGGAACAATGTTGCGGAAATCGGTACTGTCGAACGTCGTGTTCTCGGTGATCGCGCCGGTAAGAAAGCCCTTGCCCAGAGGACTGAATGGGACAAAGCCGATTC
>CAXUBB010000084.1:6979-14029 GCA_964249105.1 uncultured Bryobacteraceae bacterium
TAGTTCCTCCAGGGTGGGCAAGATCTCTCCCTCCGGCTCTCGCCACCACAGCGAATATTCGCTCTGGAGCGCGGCGACGGGTTGAACGGCGTGCGCACGGCGAATGGTCTGCGCACCGGCTTCGGACAGGCCGAAGTGCTTCACCTTACCCTCCTGGATCAACTGCTTCACCGTGTCTGCGACGTCTTCGATCGGCACAGCCGAATCGACGCGGTGTTGATAGAACAAATCAATGACGTCGGTCCTGAGCCGTTTGAGCGCCGCTTCCGCGACAGCCTTGATGTTCTCCGGCTGGCTGTTCAAGCCTACATTCGGCTTCCCGCCTTCAAAGCCGAATTTGGTCGCAATGACAACCTGCTCGCGGAACGGGGCAACGGCTTCGCCGAGCACTTCCTCATTCGTGAACGGACCATACGCTTCCGCAGTGTCAAAGAAGGTGACGCCACGCTCGAAGGCTGTCCGGATTATTGTGATGGCCTGTTGCTTCTCCGTGGCGGGGCCGTAGCCAAAGCTCAGTCCCATGCAGCCGAGTCCAATGGCTGAGACTTCGAGGCCGCTGTTTCCCAGTTTTCGTTTTTGCATGATCTCCTTGGAACCGTCTCTCCAACTCCAGGCTAACGAGAAACGGGCTGTGAGGGTTATCCCAATCCTGCCGACTTTTTGCCTATTTCTCTTGGGTCGCGGGCCTGCCGCTGGCACTCTGGTCTCCGCAACCGTTATCCTGAGTGCACGAGAGAGACACGAATTGTCATGAAAGACGACCATTCCGGGGCACTTCCGGCAGCGCACTCAGTCCGTGAATGGCGGGCTGAGTTAGCCAGGAAAATTGCCTGGTTCATTGGATGTGCAGAGAGGCAGATCACACGGATTCCGGGCTTGCTGCTTGTGCGGCGGACCGCGCCTACCGCGCCCTGCTCAGGAACGTACGAGCCGAGCGTGATTGTGGTCGCCCAAGGTCGAAAGCGCGTTGACCTCGGCCCAAGCACTTTTTTCTACGATGAGTCGCGATTCCTATTAACCTCGGTCGACCTGCCCATTGTCAGCCAAGTGATCGAGGCAAGCGAAGCGGAACCTCTTCTCGCCCTGGCGCTGAAGCTCGAAATACCGGTCGTCCGCGAACTCCTCAGCCGGGAAGAGATCCAGGCGCGTGACGTATCGTCTGACAGCCCTGCCATGATCACCGGTGCGATCACCGCCGAGCTTCTGAGTGCCTGCTGTCGGCTGCTCGATCTGCTAGCGACTCCACAGCATATCCCCTTTCTCAGTGATCTGATCCAACGCGAGATCATTTACCGGCTGCTGTGCGGACCGGAAGGGGGACGCCTGCGAGCGATTGCGACGTTAGGAGATCAGAGCCACCGGACGGCGAAAGCGATCGCCTGGATCAGGGACCACTATGTGAAACCGGTACGCGTGGACGATCTGGCCGAGATCGCGGGCATGGGCGTGTCCACGCTGCATCATCATTTCCGTGTGCTGACCAACATGAGCCCGCTTCAGTTTCAGAAACAACTGCGCTTGCAGGCCGCGCGGGGCCGCATGCTGGTTGATGGAATAGACGCGACCACGGCGGCTTTCGAAGTCGGATACGAAAGCGTGAGCCAATTCAATCGAGAGTACAGCCGTTTCTTCGGTCAACCGCCGAGGCGCGATATTCGAACTCTCCGGTCGCCAAGCGCCCCGCTGATGGAGTTGGTCAGTGAGCAAAACGCTCCGGCGAGTGTCAGCGCACGGTAAGTGAGCTCCAAAGCGGCACTGTCGCGCATTAACCTTTTCAGGATCAATTATCTGATTAGATAAACAAAAGAAGCCCAGGTCTGCCCGTACACTCGCCAGTCAAGAGTTACTGGCATGACTCGCTTAGGCAGCAAAAGTGCGAAGACTTCCGCTGAGTTCGCAAATCTTTAGCTAAGCGTGTTTTGATCGTGTCCGCCCCTGATATTCTGAATGCCGCAGGAAAAACGAAAATGCCCGCCAAACTCGTAGCCGGCCGTTATGAGCTTCGAGAGTTGCTTGGCGAGGGTGGGATGGGAGTCGTCTACCGCGCCATCGACACTCGAACGGGCGGCCTTGTGGCGATCAAAACCATGCGCGATATCTCCGACCCGCGCACGTTGGAGATGTTCAAGCAGGAGTGGGGCGTTCTCGCCAGGCTCAGTCACCCGAACATCGTCGATATCAGGGATGTGGACGAGATCGAGGAAGAGGGCATCCGGAAGCCGTGCTTCATCATGCCCTTGCTGCCCGGCGTCACGCTGGCGCAATTAATTAAAGATGCGAGCCAGCGCCTGACCGTTGAACGCGTCGTGTGGATCATCCGCCAGGTTTGCAGCGGCTTGGAAGCGGCTCACAAAGCCGGGCTGTTTCATCGCGACCTGAAACCCAGCAACATCTTTGTGATGGAAGATGACACCGCCAAGCTCATTGATTTCGGATTGGTGCACTCAGCAGACGCGAAATCTGTCACCGGCTACAAAGGAACGTGGCAGTATATGGCGCCTGAGCAGACCGAGGGAAAGCGGCCCACCGCGTTTTCGGACATTTACTCCCTCGGCGTGGTTGCTTATGAAGCCTTGACTGGCCGAAAGCCGTTTGCAAAGAACAACGTGGAAGCCACGGTAGAGGCCATTCACAAGTACATTCCGCCCGTCATCTCGGAAATTAATCCGAAAGTAAGCCAGATTCTCAGCAAGGTGATTCACGTGGCCATGGCCAAGCAGCCGATGTGCCGATATGCCAGCGCCCGGGAATTTGCCGACGCCTTGCAAAAGGCCTATCTCAATCAACCGATTGAGCGGTTTGATCCGGTTAAGATCAAACCCCGTATCGAGCGTGCCAGAAACGCATTGATAAGAGGCGACTGCGCTTTCGCGTCGGATATCCTGACCGAGATTGAAGCGGAAGGCAACGTCGACCCCGAAATCACGCTGCTGAGGGCGCAGATTGAAGAAGCCGTGAAGCAGAAAAAGGTTCATTTTCTGTTTGAAGCGGCTCAGACACGTGTTGAGCAGGACGAGATTGAACTGGCGCTCGACAAACTGCGCGAAATCCTGGCTCTTGATCCCGAGAACGCGGACGCTCTGGCGATGAAAAGGCGCATCGAAGAACAGCGCAGCAATCAGGCGGTCTCGAAATGGATGAACCTGGCGGGACAGCACTTGCAGGGGCACGATTTTCAGGAGGCGCGGCAGGCGCTGAAGGAAGTGCTGAATATCCGGTATGACGATTCGGAGGCGCTCCGTTTGCTGTCCGAAGTGGATGTTCAGGAAAAAGAGGCGATCAAAGCGCGAGCCGATAAAGAGCAGCTCTATGGTTCGGCGCTGAGAGCTTACCAGAGCGGAGAAATCAGCACCGCCCTGAGCAAACTGGAGAAAATTCTTGAAGTCTCCCGCCGCGCTCCTGGCTGTACGGTGCCTGAGCGCGAGGCCGTTTATCAGAATTTCTACAACCAGGTGCGATCGGAGCGGGATGCCGTTGATAAGGCTTACGAAGAAGGCCGCCGCTACCTGAACGATAAGGATTTCCAAAAGGCCCTGGAAATCTGCGATGCGATGCTCGCGACGTATCCGAACAGCGCTCAATTTCAGGCGTTAAAGCTGAAAGTGGAACAGTCCGAGCGACAGGAGCTTTCCGCCTATATTGCGGGAATCGGAAGATCCGTTGATAGCGAGCCGGACTTGGCCCGCCGCGTAAACATTCTTGAAGAAGCATGCGCGCGCTATCCGAAGGAGGGGCAGTTTCAGCAATCCTTACGGCTGGCCCGTGAGCAACGGGACCTAGCGCATTCCATTTTGGCCAAGGCGCGCCAGTATGAAGAAGGAAGCCAGTTTGCGGACGCGATTGGGCAATGGAGGATACTGCGGAACATTCATCCGCAGTATCCCGGAATCGATTTTGAAATCAGCCAACTGGAGAAGAGGCGCGAACAGCAGGCGGCGGAAGAAAAAAAGTCCCGTCTGATTGAACAGATTGACCGTGCGATAGAAAACGGAGCCTATGCCCGGGCGGTACAGTTTACCGAGACAGCGCTGGCGGAGTTTCCGCAGGATTCGGAACTGATCGTTTTAGAAAAGATTGCACGAGGCGGACTGGAACGTGTTCAAGAAGCGGAGCGGCTCTTTGAAGACGCCAAAAAGATGCGCGCCGGACAGCATTTCGAACAAACGGTGGAACTGCTGCAGCGCGCTTTGAAACTGGATGAGCGCAACGTAGGCATACGCAATGCCCTGGTCAGCTTGTTCGTGGAGCGCGCCCAGTCGCTTTTGGATGAGGACTGGCGTACATCCGAGTCACTGGCGCAGGCCGCCGCTGAGCTGGATAGGCAGCATCCGGCGTTAGAGCGTCTGCGTCTGCGGATTACCGAAACAAAGCGGAAGGACGGCGTAATCCAGTGCATTGCCGGCATGCGCGAATTACAGCGTTCCGGCGATTTGCCGGGCGCCCTCCGCCGCGTAGAAGACGGGCTTCCGCGCTATCCCGACGAACCAAAGCTCTTGCAGCATCAGGCCAGTCTGCAGAATACCCTCATGCAGGAGCGGGAACAGAAGTCTGAGCGCAAGACCACACTTCCTGAAGAACCACCGAAAGTCGGAGCGGCGACGGCAGGGCAGGGTGAGGCGTTCACAACGTTGTACGAGAGGTCCGAGTTCAACTCGAATGCCTCTTTCAAGAACCCCGTCATCAAACTGCCGGACAAGGCTTTTGACGAGAAATCTTTTTCCGAAGCAGAACCGCCAAAACCTCTCCCAGAACCTTCATTTCTGATGAAGGCGCAGACTTTCGCCCGTGCGGCGGTAAGCCGATGGAAAGCCGGAAATCTGTCAGAGCCGAAAAAATTGGGGACTTGGCTGTCACGCGCAGCTATTGTAGTCCTGCTCTGTATCGGCGTTGTTTTGACGGTTCGTTATCTATGGAGGGCAGGAAGCGCTACTGGCAAAGGCGGTTCGATTCCTGCCAGTCCTCAGATGACCGTAGCGGTTACGACCGTGCCTGCTGACGCCGTACTGACCCTCAACGGATCGGTTCAACCGGAACGAACTCTGCTTCTCGATGCGAGAAAGCCCAACGATGTAACTGTGACGCACCTCGGATATAAAACCCTGCGGCAAAAGGGCCTTTCACCTCAGTCAGACTGGCGCTTTGCTCTCGAACCCGAGCCCTTGCATATACAGGTACTGACGGCCGAGCGATCCGGCACGGTCTCCCTGGACGGGAAGGAAATTTGGAACCTGCAGGGGGGTGACTTGCTCAATTACGAACTCATCCCGGATGGGGGACACCACAGCCTAACGGCGCGCAATCAAACCGGCGAGTTGCTGAATGTGAGCTTCGAAGCCCGGACGGGAATGAGTCCGCTCGTTGCGCCGATTGACACCAGGGACCTAATTGTTGCCGGCAGTTTAGGAAATGAAGCGACTGTTTTCAGCGGCAGCTTGCCGAAATCAATCATCCTACCGGGCCAAACGCCGCAACAGTTGGTAAAAAGCGGCACCTCCATGAACATCGCCGGAACCGACCCGGAACAGGCCGTTTTAGTAATCTCTGACTCCAGGGGCCATCAGAATTTCTCACTGCCGCATGGCAATGCGCCCACCTTATGCGTTTCTCTGAACGCTAATCCGAATCTCGGGTTTGTGACGATTACCGCGTCGGCGCAGAACGCTCAACTGTTCTTTGACGGCAGGGAGAGAAAGACGAGAAAGCCCGGATTCTGGCGGCTCTCCGCTCCGGCGGGACCGCACGAGATGCGGCTGATTGCTGATGGCTACGCGGATGAAAATCAAACCATTCAGGTTGAGAAAGGCCGCGAAACCAGCCAGACAGTCACCATGAATCCTGCTTCGGCGGTGCTTGCGGTTGAGGGAGGAATTGCAGGCACGGAAGTGTTGATTGATGATTCCGCCGCTGTCACATTCGACTCGACCGGCAATGCGCGCGCCAGCGTATCACCGGGACAGCATCGGATACTGTTGCGCAAAGAAGGGTATGAAAGCCTGACTTTGCAGAAGACGTTCTCTGCGGGTCAGACGTTAAAGCTGTCGAAGCAGGACGTTGCGCTCAAGGCTTTTGGAACTCTTGCCTTTGCCGTCGTTCCCGCTACGGCTATTGTCGAATACCGCAGCGTGAATGAGCCGGAATGGCATTCCGGCATGACCGCAGGTTCGGTGAGGGTAAAGGCGGGAGCTTATGAAATAACCGCCAAAGCGGACAAATATGAACCGGCTAGCCGGAACGTCAGCATTTCTCCCGGTGAAGTGGGACGAGTGGAGATCGGACTGAAACTGGGAGTGGTGGATAAACCGGCGATTGATCCTTCACCGTGGAAGAAGTACTTCCAGCATCCTGACCAGGTGAAAGAAGCGGAAGGCAAGTGGCTTACCGGGGACACGAGCGCTTTCGTGCCGCTGCGTTCCGGCAGCCAGTTTACGCTCACGTTCTTGAAGCCGGACAGAGTGCCTTTGAAGCACAAATCAAAACGGATCGAGTGGCACATTCTGCTCTATCCGAACGCGGAGATCGATTATGAACTGGATGGCCAGCAATTAACCCGCAGGACGAAAGCGGGAGGAAAAACGGCGAAGTCGAGCGCCAAGGCTAATGCCGCCGACAGCGACTCCCTCTACTCCGTCGTAGTGACGCTAGAAGCGCACCGGGTTGAAATCAAGAGAAAAGATGGAACGCTCCTGGACGGGTACACTGACGACCAGTATGACTGGTCCCGAGCGATAGTCGCCATCCGAGGTGATCAGTACTTTGTCGTGAGGTAAGCCTTACTTTTTCTTTTGTTGCGGAACAGCATCGATCCCGAAATCGTAGCCTTTTCCGTAAATTCCTTTAGCGGGATCAGCCGAACCGATAAATAAGAATAGGTATTCGCCCTCGTCCAGTTTTGCAGGCATGAGCCGGAATAAGCGCGGACCGACTTCGAGTAATTCGTACGGACGCATCTGCTCGGCCTTCAATTGCTGTTTCGGACCGGATGGACCGACATCGAGTTCCCGGCGGCCATTCTTTTCGGAAAACGTCACCAGAACAAGTTCTTCGATCTCT
>CAXUBB010000084.1:14039-14300 GCA_964249105.1 uncultured Bryobacteraceae bacterium
CCGGCGTGGGACGTGTGCCGCGCGGGTTCGAGGCCGGACCACTCAGCTAGGCAATGGTTTTGCCCTTCTTCATCAGGCTCTTGCCTTCTTCCGTGCCTAACAGAAATTTCAGGTCAACCTTTACCGGGGTATCGGTCGGGAACAAATATAAACCCGGCTCGGCTGGAACTCGACTTGCATAAGGGTCTGCAGGATATTTCTTGGCGGCATTCGCCGGTTTGGCGGAAGCAGGAGCGGGAGCGGGCGGGCTTGGAGCAGGAG
>CAXUBB010000085.1:0-8301 GCA_964249105.1 uncultured Bryobacteraceae bacterium
AACTCAATGCGGACCTCGGTTCCGGGGGGGTAGAGTACCTCCGATTCCGCGAAACCCAGAGCGGGGGAGGCGGCAGCCGTATTCAACAGATAAGCGACCGGGTCCAACGCCGCCACGGAAGCAATTTTGCTCTCTGCCGAGTGGCCAGGCGTTCCCGTTGAGCGTATGCCTTGAATGGCGCCTTTTTGGTTGACGCTCTCCCGTGAGTTTTCGACCTGGTATAGCTGCGTATGGATCGGCACAGCACTTCCATCCGGCAGTTTGACAGCATTGAATTCGACCGTTAGAGCTGCCGTCTCATGCTTGATCGCCCATCCGACTCCGTGGGCGGCGGTAATCGTTCCGCTAAACTCGCTTCCCTGCGGAATGAGAATCGCGTTATTGACCGTCGCTGGCGATATCAGCACTCCATGAACCGGATCGCCTTCTTTCACGCTTTCGGAAGCCAACGGCTGCAGCAGGCGCACCGCTAAACGTGTGCCTGCGGGAACGCCCGTTACAGGCGTGAGCGATGGTCGAGGCCACGCGGACTGTGAGCCGTCTTTTGTAATAACGGTCATCTCCTCGCCGTTTGTGCGCCATTTGCCGGTTTGAAACGCCCCGCCAGATTCCGCTATCACGGACGTTCCGTCCTGTAGAAACTGAACATATTGCGTTCTACCGGCGGAGGTCTTGATCTCGTAAATTGCGGTCATGTCCCGGCCCAGGAGAGCTTTACTGGGCAAGGTCTTCGCCTCACCCGATGGGCCGGAGTGGAATGTGAGGGTATCGAGCCCGAGTTGAGGAGCCGTTGCGCCCTCCAGTCGGCCACGGATTCCGTTGGCGTCGGCCACGACCAGCTCGGGCTTGCTTTGCGCTTTGCCGCTTAACACAAAAACCCAATTCCCGTCGCTTTGTTTGCTTTGGACCAACTCAGCCGATGCAAAGGGTAGCGCGCCTAAATCACGACGCTTTTTTGTCGCGCCATCTACATACACAAGACGGTACTCGCCTTCTTTGTTCTTGAGTGTGAGAGCTAAAATGAGGGCGTTTCGGCCATCCATGACCGGCCATGCTTGCAAGGCTCGCGGCAAGATCCGGCGAGCTTTCCCGTTTACCACGACCACTGCCGGTCCTGTTTGTTGTCCCGGTTTCTTGTCCACGCGAATGTCAGCGAACTGCAGATCCTGGGAAAGCGCAGGCCAACAAATTGCGAACAGAAGAACGATGAAGATTCGGTGAATCAATGCTGCTTACTCTGATTAAAAAGCGAGTAGCTCTGATGTTAATTGTGAGGCGCGCCTTCGGACAAGTCGAAAATTTTCGGCTTAGATACGGTTCGTAAATGTTCTATTGAGCAGATTTCACGACGACCTCCGCGCTTGCAAAGTTCTTTTATAAGGCTCCGACAGGCACGGTGAATACGGTGGTGTTAACCGTATTTTCGCGTTGAAACTGGGTCCAAATGCGGTAGAGGCCGGTACGGGGAAAAATAACATTGAACTGCATCGTGGCCGACTTGCCGTCGGCTAGGAAGGGATGGATATGGAGCAGGTCAACCAGATCGGCGCTGGCGGCCAGCATGTGGGCCCAGGCTCCTAAATAAGGCTGAAGCCCGGTGGAGGGATTAAGCGTGAAGAAGAGTTTGGTTTCAAGTCCGGCGATGGGCTGTTCGGGTTCAAGGCGCAGCGCCGCCGTAAGGTTTTCAGATTTGCAGGGGTCCAGCGCGGGAGCAAGATGCGCGGGCGTGCTTTGTCCGGCGGCGAAAACGGTTCCGACAGCGAGCTGCGGCACGGAGCCGGAAGGGTAGAAATCGGCCAGAAGGCGGTACATGCCTCCGTAGGGCAAATGGACCTTTTGCTGAAAAGTGCCGTCCGGCTGGGACGTTGGGTGAATATGCGCGAAAAATTCGAGATTCTCGCTGATGACGAAAAGATGAATCAGCTTTTCATGCACAATCTCGAATTGCCTGACGCTGAGTTTCGTTTGAGGGTTCAGGATGCGGAGCGTTAAAGTGGCGGTGTCTCCGGCGCGCAACCATTCCGGGGATTGGGTGATTTCCAGCGGGTACTCCACCCGATCGGGAACGCCGAGCACCAGCTTCATGCCGCATTTCGGGCAAACGCCGGGGTTGTCCGAGCGGTAGTCCGGGTCCATGGGGCAGACCCAGTCCTTATCAGGCGGCGTGGTGTCTAACGGCTTTTGCTGCCCGGCGAAGGTGAGAGTGCTGGCCGCCAACAGACTTAAATAACGGCGGCGATTGATAAACAGCGGCAGCAATTAGACCTTCTGTAACCGGCTGACGCGGCCTACTTCCACCCATTCGACGACATAGATGTTACCGGCATGGTCGAAGCAAGCTCCGTGGGGGCAGACGAATTTGCCGGGCGTGAAGTGGTCACGGGTGAGTTTGCGGGTTTCCATGTAGTTACTGCTGGAGTCGTCGCCGAGTTGGGTGATGATCTGATTATTGCGGTCCAGCAGCGTGACGCGGGCAAAGAGATCGGGGAGGACGACATCTCCGTTCTTGTACACATTGAAGTAGCACGGGGCGGGCGTGCCGTAGATAAAGTCGATGTGCTTGCCTTCCAGCGTGAAGCGTTGAATGCGTTTGTTGGTGCGGTCGGCGACTGTGAGAATGGGCTCGGAGCCTCGTGTATCCACCATGATGCCGTGTGGGCAGAGCAGTTGACCGGCCTCTTTGCCGGGACCGCCGAAAGTTCGGATGTAATGGCCGTCCGAGTTGTATTGATTGATATAACTGGAGCCGTAACCGTCGGCTACGTAGAAGTCTCCATTCGGGGCAATGGCTAAATTCGTGGGACTGTACTTGATGGGCTTGCCGTCGGGACCGGGCTTCGCGTAGGGTTCAGCTTCCTTGGGATAGCCAAGCGTGAATACTTCCTCGCCGTCAAGCGTGGTTTTGACGACGAGTGCGCGCTTGGTGTCGCACAGGTAGAGAAATTCGTTCGTGCCTTCCCGGTGAATGGTGAGGCCGTGCGCGCCGCCTTTGAACTCCTTGCCCCAGCTTTTGACGAACCTCCCGTCTCCATCAAAAATCACCATGGTATCCGCCTTTTCGCTAGTGGCAAATACGGTGTGGTGAATGTAGATGTGGCCCTGCGAATCCTCGCACACGCCGTGGGTGTTGCCGTACTGAATGTCGGCGGGCAACTGGCCCCAGTCGTGGGTAACCTCATAGGTATGGTCGCCGGTGCCGAGGACTGGCTTCTTGCTTCCCGATTTATTCTGTGCGCCCAGGATGAGCGGCGCAGTGAAACCGGTGCCGAATTGACGGATAAAATTTCGACGAGAGGAGGACATAGTACCTACTGATTTGCCGCCACCGTAGTTACGTTGGCTGCTGTTGGTTTAGGGGTATCTTCAAGCGGCTTCAGGTCCGCAAAGGCGAGCCAGAAGCCCATCATTTCTTCATTGCTTGGTTCTCCCCAACGAATCGCCTTTGACGGATCAGGATTTAAGGGGTTGTTGGGGGAGTTATCGAAATAGGCGGTAGTTACCAGCTTCGTGCCTTTAGGGAGTACGAACTGATTCTTCAGGAAATAAGTCTCCTGCCAGCGAAAGTCATATTTGGGAACGTTGAAAAGAGTTTCGTGATGTCCGTCAGGATAAATGGCCTCGGTGGTCATGCTTTTGCCGCGAAAGTGCATGTGCGCGGTGTAGGCCACGGCCTTCACATCTTTCGGCAAAGTGTAACAAGAGGTGACTTTGCGGTTACCGTCGCCGGGCGGAATCAGGAACCAGTTGTTCCAAATTTCGTATTGAGCAACTTCATGCTGAACCGGTTCCTTAGCAAAAACAAGGCCGATGCTGGTGCGATCCACCGTCGGCTGATTCAAACGGTTATTATAGTGAACCTGAAACTGAAGATAGGAGCCGGCGGGAATTTTCAGAGCGTAGCCGGGAGGACGCACTTCCGCCAGATGACCGGGCAGATAAATGCCGGGAACGTGGTTCAGGTAACCACCGGAAGGATTCGGAACGGCGGGGTCCGGGCTGGGAGCGCAGCCGTCGTTAATAACAGGAGCATCCGGCTTGAGATGGTTTACTTTGCCGGTTCGGAAATGGAATTGATCCACTTCCTCCACGTCACCGTGCTTGGCTTGCAGCTTGGGAACGTCTTTGCCGCTGACCACGCTGACGGTAGCGTGATGGACCACGCGGCGATCACCGGGCACTACTTCGGCGGCTTGTATCCATTTATCTTCCGTGAAATTGGTGGGAACATAAATATATTCGTAATCGTCCTGATTGCCGGCCGCGACGCTGGTCTCCGGGATGGAAAGCACAAGGTCCGGTTTGATATGCCAGCCATCTTTGAAAACAGGCGCAGCAGGAAGATCTTGGGGGTTGCCTTCCTTTGCTCCGGTTTTGACCCATGCTTCGATGGTGGCTATGTCCTGATCCGACAAGCGCGGGTCATTGATGTATTGGCCTACGTGCGGGTCGGCGTGCCAAGGCGGCATAATGCGTTGCACAACCGCCTGCCGGATGGAAGCGGCCCAGGGGCGCGCGTCCTTGTAGGTCAAGAGCGACATGGGCGCGATGTCGTTGGGGTGGTGACAAACAGCGCAGTTCTGGTACAGAATGGGCGCTACGTCTTTGTTGAAAGTGACAATCTTCGGGGTTGTTGTGTTTTGCGCTTGCAATGTAAATACGGAGGCGAACAGGAAGGCAAAAATAAAACAACGATTTGGCATTCGGCTTGGATCTGCCAGGGCAGCTAAGGTTAGTCTATATCAAAATGTACTAAGCTTGCAGGCTGACAATGGCGGCGCTCGCCGCAGGAACGCGCAAGCGGCAGCCGCGGTCCTGTGTTCGCAATGGCTCGATGTGCGATGGTTTCCATTGACCATTCGGCATAACGGCGGAGCCTCCGAGTGTCACGCCCTCTACGCTTTCGAGCGAGGGACCGGTGAGGCGTAAAACATTAGCGCTTCGGAGGTGCTGTCCGGTTGCGATGATTACGTCCGTAGAGCGCTCAGGTTCTTTGTTAATAATTGTCGCCAGAAGCCGTTTTTGAGGGCTGAGGACAGCATAGGCAGTAAGATTAATGCCTGTCGGATCATAGTTTGTTTCTACTTGCTGACCTCCACTCGCGCCCGCGAACGCCAGCATTCCATAATATTCGGGCTTAGCTATATAGTGGCCATGCTCGTCGTCGCCGAGGGGAGAGTACCAGCTAATGAAGCCGAGTTGGTTGACCCCGGTTTCCATGTTGACTCCGGCAGCGCCTCCCCAAGCCAGCGTAAACATAAAATCGAGCGCCCAAAGGGCCGCGCCGAAAGTATCGCTGACACCCTGTTTACCGCCTCCGCAGAACGAGTTGGTTTCACAGATGCGATAAGGTACCCGAGAAGAGGCTGAGGCGGCTTTGAGCTTTTCCAACTCGGGGATCAGTTTGGGGTCAGGGTGAAGCAACTTGTCTAGGGTGCTTGTGGGGTGAGCGCATTCGCGGTAGTAATGATGGGTCAGCAGCTTTAAGTCGCTGCCTTCGTCGACGGCAAAACGGGTGACCCAGTCTGTCTGGACAGCCGCGTCCGGTCCGGCAAAGGAAGCTTGGGGCAGTTTGGCTCGGATGGCGGATTTGTAGCGCCGGTACTCCTTCAGGTAATCTTCGTAGCTGTAGCCCTTGGGCTTGTGTCCTTCGTGGCCGAAAAGGTCCGGCTCGTTTCCGATTTCAAAGGCCAGCAGATTGTTTTTGGCGATGGCGGCTACTGCTTGCGCTTCTTCTTGCGCCTGCTGTTCGGTGCCGCTGCCCAGATTGATGCCCCAAATCAGCTTCCAGCCCGTGGCGTCAAGAAAGGTTCCAAGCTCTTGGAGGTTGGCTTTATTAATAACCGTTGCTTTCGGCGCGGAAACTGCTTCGCCCGTGGGCGCGAACGAGGAATAATCGGAGGTGTTGCCGCCAACACGAACGATGCCGTGAGTTCCAAGCGTGCGCACCAGTTGAACATATTGCCGATTCGTGGCGCTGAGCAGGCCCGGTCTCGCTACGGAAGAGATTTCATAGCCGAGTCCGTTGAAGTCGGCGGGAATGGGTCCGAGCGTGCGATCCGGGTCAATATTTACTTGAACGGGTTGGGTGTCTTGCGTTTGCGCGGTGATCGATAGCGCTGCAAGGTTAGTGAGACCGAGGAGAAAATGGCGGCGATCCATGCGTTTTACTGTAATAAACTCGTCGGAGCGCGTGAAACTTTTTACTTTTTTCCTTTTATCTTTCCTGCTTTCGGGACAGGAAACGCAGTTTGATAATTCGCTATCTGAAATCAGCATTCAGGAGCGAGGCGGCACGCTTTGGACTTTGAGTCTGCGCGGGTCGAATCGTTCGTATCGCTTCAATCCGCCTGTCTTTGAAATAGATGGCCAATTGCGGGCTGCGGTACCAAGCGCATTGCGGGAGTTGCCTGCTCAGCAGATTGGAAATGGGATTACGGAGAGGCGTTTCAGCGGAAGTGTGGCGGGTGATCCGGGCGTGTTGCTGGAACTGATCTTTCGGGTGGCTGATCGTGATCCGGTGGTCCGGTTTTGTTATCGGTTGCAGTTTTCTCAACCGCGAGCTTTGACGCGTACGGGCCAAATCGACAATTTGGAATACCTGCGCACTTCGTTCCGTTCGCTGCCGCGAGTCACGGAAGTGCGGCTCTCGGAATTTAATGAGATTACGCATAGCTACACGCCTTCGGAACGCAGGGTGGCCGATAGTTCTTTCACGGACAACTTGCCGTTAATGGGGCCGATTGTGGTGGGCGAAGATGCGGAGGGCGGCGCTCTGATGCTGGCCTATGAGCATGGCTCAACAACGCCGGATGCGTTTTTGCATTTTCAACTAACTCCGTCCCGGCAAGTTTCTTTGCGAGCGGTGAAGGGCAATTATGTGCCGGGGCAGAAAGTGAAGGAGTACCAGACTGTTTGGATGGATGCGGCAGTGACCACGGGCGGTGTCGATTCGGCGGCGCGGGCGTTCCGCACGCATCTCTTACGTTGGACCACTCCGCAAGGGGAGAGCCGGCGGCCTTACATCTTCTACAACACCTGGAATTTTCAGGAGCGGAACAAATGGTGGAATGGGAAGCCGTACCTGGCTTCGATGACGACAGAACGGATGCTGGCCGAAATTGACGCGGCTCACCGCATGGGAATTGAAGTATTTGTAATGGACACCGGGTGGTATGAGAAGACGGGTGACTGGGAGGTGTCGCGCAAACGGTTTCCTGAGGGTCTAAAGCCGATTCGTGAGCGATTGGACCAGTATGGGATGAAGCTGGGATTGTGGTTTAATCCCACGGCAGCGGGGATTTCGAGCCGCATGTATCAGGCGCATAAGAACGCTGTCAGGAGTTGGAAGGGGCAGCAGGGGAAACCGGCTCCGATTTGGGAAACGGAGGAAAGTTATCCGATGTGCCTGGTGAGCAGCTATGCGGATGCGTTTGCGGATGAGTTGATTCGCGCGGCGCGGGAGTATGGAGTGCGGTATTTCAAGTGGGACGCGATTGGGCAGTATGGGTGCGATTCGACGGAACACGATCATGGCACGGCTGCGAATACTCGCGAGGAGCGTGCCGACTCCTATGCCTTTCAGCTTCCGTTAGCCATGGCGCGGGTGGTCCGGAAAGTGACGGAAGCTTATCCGGATGCGATTGTGGATTTCGATGTAACCGAGTCAGGCCGCGCTTTCGGGTTGGGCTTCTTATCGGCCGGCAAGTACTTCCTGATTAATAACGGGCCGTATCTTTTTAACTATGACTTGCCGATCGATAAAGAAAAGCAGAACTGGAATTTGTTTTTCTATCCGGGTCCTGCGCGTACCTGGATCTGCCGCATGCCGCTTAGCTATGACCGCTGGATCCCGTCGGTTCTGCTGTTAACTCATTACTTTCCCGATGACCCGAAATCTTCTCAAATGGTGAACGTGGCTAGTCTGGTGCTCGGGCAGAATGGGATTTGGGGCGATTTGCCGAAAGTGTCGGCGGAAGGAGTTGGGTTCATTTCCACGGTGCTTGGCAAGTATAAACAGGTGCGGGAGGATATGGCCGGGAGCTTTCCCGTGCGCTCCGGGGCGGTGGCGGGAACACCGGAAATTCATGAGAAGATTCTGGCGGAAAGTGGCCGGGGTGGAGTGGTAATGTTTGCCCCCGCTCATGGCCGTTTTACGTATGTGACTCAAGGCAAGCCCGTGCATCAGTGGTGGGCGAACGAGGGGACAAACGTGCGGTTTGATGATTTAGGTCACGCGGTGATTAACGCGGATATGAGCGAGGGAGCAGCGCTGGTGTTTTTTGGCGCGAAGTAGTCAGAAGG
>CAXUBB010000085.1:8311-14277 GCA_964249105.1 uncultured Bryobacteraceae bacterium
AGAAGGAATGCGCTCATCCTTAAAAAAGCAATTCGCTGATATTATTTGGTCGTATCCGGCCAAGAGCCGGTCTCAGTACCAATCCGCCAGCCTTAACCCGCGCACGCGACGGAACTCTCCAGTGTTGTGTGTCACGAGGGTGGCACCATGCGCAAGAGCGATTCCAGCAATTAAGGTATCCATAGGACCAATCACAGTACCGCTTTTCCGAAGCAAACTGCTTACCTCAGCAGCTTCTCTGGCAGCGGCTGTGTCGAAAGGCAGAATGGCAACAACTGCAAGTAGCGCGTCGAGTTGGGCGCGGCGCTTAGAGGGCTGATTGGACCGGGCAATTCCAACTTCCAGTTCATAAAGCACGACGCAAGGAATAGCGACATCGGCGGGAGATATCGATAGCAAGCGGTCTTTGACTCGTCCAAGCCCCTTGAAGAAATAAATCAGGGTGTTGGTATCTGGCGCGAACATTATAGGCGCTCTCGTGATAGATCCGTGCCTTGGCTCTCCCGGATTTCTTCTGCTGTGGGAAAGTCGGGCCAGGCGCCCGCCATAGCAAGCACCGATGCCGGCCATTCCTTTTTAACGCGTAGACGGACTGCTTCGGCGATCCACTTGCTTTTCGAAATTCCTGTTGTCTTTGTGGCTGCCTTTACCAAGGCCAGCACTTCATTATCGAGATAGATAGTAACCTGCGGCATAGTAGCACCTATATGTCCAATTATATTGAACAGAACTACAATGGCAAGCCTAGCCCCTAAATTGCCTCCGTTAGCTAGCGATAGCTTGGGCGTTGGCGGACTTGGGCAGGATCCATGCTGTTCCTGATTAAAATTGCTATATACCGTTTCAAGGATGAACGCAAGTTTTACTCCAAAAACCCTCAAAGAGCGATATACTGAACAGAACTGACCGCCTTTCAGTTCCCTGTGGAGCAATGCAACCCCGATCCCTCCTTTTTCCCGCTCTGATTTTGAGTTTTGCGCCCCTTGCGAGCGGAGCTCCTCCCGTCATCAATTTTGACCGTCAGGTCCGGCCTATTCTTTCCGATAACTGTTTTATGTGCCATGGGCCGGATGAGAAACACCGCATGGCCGGTATTCATTTCGATACGAAGGAAGGCGCTTTCGGCAAGACGGGCGTGATTACTCCGGGAGATTCCGCGCACAGCAAAATGTATCTGCGTATCAGCAACCCAAATGATGCCATGCGAATGCCGCCGACGTATTCGGGACGTAAGCTGACAGCGACGCAAATTGAAATTCTGAAGAATTGGATCGACTCCGGGGCGAAATGGGAGACGCATTGGGCTTATGTTCCGCCGAAACGTCCGGATCTCCCCTCAGTTGAGACACAAAATTGGGTTCGCACGCCGATTGATCAGTTTGTGTTGGCCAGGTTGGAGAAAGAGGGCTTGCATCCTTCGCCGGAAGCGGACAAAATGACGCTGCTGCGCCGGGTCACTTTCGATTTAACGGGGCTGCCGCCCACGCCTGCTGAGTTGAAGGCGTTTTTAGATGATGCGTCGCCGGGAGCTTACGAAAAAGTTGTGGACCGTTTGCTGGCTTCGCCGCGCTATGGCGAGCGCATGACTATGCAGTGGCTCGACTTTGCGCGATATTCGGATACGCATGGCTATCACATCGACTCCGCCCGCGAGATGTGGCCTTGGCGGGACTGGGTGATTCAGGCGTTTAACCGCAACATGCCGTACGATCAGTTCACGGTCGAACAGATTGCGGGCGATCTGTTGCCGCATCCCTCGCAGCCACAGATCATTGCCACCGGATTTAATCGCAATCACATGATTAATTTTGAGGGCGGCGCGATTCCGGAGGAGTACCAGAACGAGTATATTGTGGACCGCATCGAGGCGACTTCAACGACGTGGCTCGGCATTACTTTAGGTTGCGCGCGCTGCCATGACCATAAATATGATCCTTTGCGGCAAAAGGATTTTTATAGTTTTGGCGCGTTTTTTAACAGCATTGCCGAGGAAGGACTGGATGGTTACAAGGGGAATGCGAAACCCTTCCTGCAACTTCCCAATGAGCATCAAGCCGCCACGAAAGCGTTTCTGTTAAAAGCGATCAAAGACAAAGATAATGAGATTGCGGCGGCGGAGCTGGCGTGGGAACAGCACCAGCACGATATTCCGGTGGCGGACGTAACGTCAGGGCTGGTAGCGGAATATACGTTTGCTGACTCGTTGTCGAACCGTTTGCAGCCCGATCTCGCGGCGAAGGTCATTTCAGGAAAGCTGCCTTTTGTTCAGGGCCGAACCGACCGGGCGGCGGATTTCAGCGGGGAGCCGCAAGTTTCATTGGGTGGCAGCGGCGCGTTTGCGACGGATCAGCCGTTTACGATCGCGATGTGGCTGAAACCGGAAGGCCCTTCCGGAATGGCGCTGCTGCAACGGTATGAAAAGTCGCCGAAAACTGGTCCGGGTTATGAGATAACGCTGGATTATTGCAGCAAGGGCAGTTGCAATGTGATCGTTCGTTTCCGGGGGGTGAATGCGTATTCAGGCATCGAGGTGAAGTCCAGTGAAGGCGTGGCGTTGAGCGCATGGAATCACCTGGCTATTTCTTACGACGGTTCCGGCAAGGCCAAAGGAGTTCAGATTTACGTTAACGGCTCGGGCGTAAATAGCGCCACGATCCTTGACAGAATGGCTACGCTGGCTTCTTTCGAGCGCGGCGAGATGCAGATCGGCAACAAAGAATGGGGAACTCCGTTTAAGGGGCAATTGGGCGAACTGCGAATCTTTCATCGCCGCCTTTATGCAAGCGAGGCGTATGAATTGGGATTGCTGAACCCGATGCATAAGGTTCTGGAGATCGTGGGTGAACGCCGATCCGAGGATCAAAGGAAGTGGCTTCGCGAGTACTTCCTGAAAGAAGCGGGCAACGGGCGGAGAAGCAGTTGCAGGTCGATTATACGTCGCTCAAAAAAGGTCTGGAACAGCTCGACCGTGAGATTCCCTCGACCATGATTATGGCGGAGGCCGAAAAGCCGCGAGAAAGCTTTGTGTTGCTGCGGGGCGACTACCGGAATCATGGCGAGAAAGTGGAGCCGAATACTCCGGTGGTGCTGCCGCCGCTGCCGAAAGATGCGCCTCGCAACCGCTTGACATTGGCAAAGTGGATTGTTGATGAGTCTAATCCGTTGACAGCGCGCGTGGCGGTTAACCATTTCTGGCAGATGTATTTCGGCCTGGGAATCGTCAAAACGGCGGAGGACTTTGGCTCGCAAGGTGATCCGCCGAGTCATCAGGAATTGCTGGATTGGCTGGCTACGGAGTTTATGCGGACCCGTTGGGATGTAAAAGCCATGCAGCGCTTGATTGTGACTTCAGCGGTTTACCGGCAGTTGTCGAAAACTACTCCGGCATTGCTCGAAAAAGATCCGGAAAACCGGTTATTGGCGCATGGACCGCGTTTCCGTTTGCCTGCCGAGATGATCCGCGATAACGCCCTATCGATTAGCGGGTTGATGAACGGCAAAGTTGGCGGACCGAGCGTATCGCCGTATCAGCCAAAGGGATTATGGGAAGAGATGGCTTTCGGCGGCGACTTCTCCGCCCAGAAATATGAGCAGAGCCATGGAGCCGATCTGTATCGCCGGAGCATGTACACCTTCTGGAAGCGCAGTGTTCCCTATCCGTCTTTGAATACGTTTGATGCGCCGGACCGCGAAAAATGCATTGCCCGGCGGGGCGTCACCAATACGCCTTTGCAGGCGTTGGTGCTGATGAACGACCCGACTTTTGTGGAAGCGGCGCGCGCATTAGCGGAGCGTGATCTGCGCGAGGCTGGTCCGACGGAAACGGATCGAATCCGCTTTGCCTTCCGACTAGCCACGGACCGCGATCCGTCTTCCAGGGAGTTTGAGGTTCTGCAAGGACTTTATAAGAAAGAGATGGCTCATTACGACACGGACAGAGCGGCGGCTGAAAAGCTGCTGTCTATCGGTGAATCGAAGCGGAATCCGAAGTTTGATCCTTCCGTGCTCGCCGCCTGGACAACTGTTACCAGCACCATCCTGAACCTTGATGAAACAGTAACGAAGAACTGAGGAAGCATGAATCCGATTCGTGAGCGCGAACTTTTCCTGACGCGCAGACAATTATTCAGCCGCACGAGCAAGGGGATTGGCGTTGCCGCGCTGGTGTCGCTGCTGGACCCGAAATTGTTTGCCGGTAGTGAAGCTCCGAAAAACGCCGCTGCGTTTGGCGGTCTTCCGGATCTGCCGCACTTCGCGCCCAAGGCGAAGCGAGTGATCTACCTGCACCAGTCCGGCGCGCCTTCGCAGATCGATCTTTTTGATTACAAGCCGAAGCTGATAGAGATTGCGGGCACGGAACTGCCGGATTCGGTGCGGCAAGGGCAGCGGATTACCGGGATGACTTCGGGCCAGAATTCGCTTCCGATAGCGCCCTCGATCTTTAAGTTCAAACCTGCCGGGGAGAGCGGCGCCATGGTTAGTGAACTGATTCCGCATACGGCCAAAATCATTGATGACATCACGCTGGTGAAGACGGTCAGCACGGATGCGATTAACCATGATCCGGCGATTACCTTTATTCAGACCGGATTTATGCAACCAGGCCGGCCGAGCATGGGTTCCTGGGTGACGTATGGCCTAGGCAGTGAGAATCAAAATCTACCCTCCTTTGTGGTTCTGATTTCCCAGGCTAATGCCTTGAACCGGGATCAGCCGCTGTTTACGCGCTTGTGGTCCAGCGGTTTTCTGCCTTCCAAATATCAGGGCGTAAGGTTTCGTGCGTCCGGTGATCCGGTTCTGTTCCTGGCGAATCCGGAAGGGCTGGATGCCGGAACGCGCCGCTCCATGCTGGACGCCATGGCGGAACTAAACCACATCACTGAGCAAAACTACGGCGATCCCGAGATTACGACGCGCATTTCTCAGTACGAGATGGCTTATCGGATGCAGACTTCGGTGCCCGAACTAACGGACTTGTCGAAAGAACCGGAAAGCACGTTCGACTTATATGGACCGGATTCAAGGAAGCCCGGCACGTACGCCGCGAATTGTTTAATGGCGCGCCGCCTGGCCGAACGTGGGGTCCGGTTTATTCAGCTTTATCATCGCGGCTGGGATCAACACAACGATCTTCCCCGTGATCTGGCTTTGCAGTGCAAAGGCACGGATCAGGCATCCGCCGCGCTGGTGACGGATTTGAAACAACGCGGTCTGCTGGATGACACGCTGGTCATTTGGGGCGGGGAGTTTGGCCGCACGGTTTACTGCCAGGGGCATCTCACCAAGGAGAACTACGGCAGGGATCATCACCCGCGCTGCTTTACCATGTGGTTTGCGGGGGGAGGCATGAGGCGCGGTCTGACGTTGGGGGAAACAGATGATTTCTCTTACAACGTCGTTTCTGATCCTGTGACGATCCATGATGTGCAGGCGACGATGCTCCACTGTCTTGGCATCGATCATAAGCGGCTCACGTATCAGTTCCAGGGCCGCCATTTCCGCTTGACCGATGTTGCTGGTAATGTAAATAAGAAATTATTTGCATGATTCCCGCGAGCTTTGATTTTTCCCGACGGAAATTTTTAGAAACGGCAGGCGTGGCGCTGGCGGCCTCGAACCTGGCGTTATCCGCGCCTGTGCCGCCGCGAATCGGCGTGACGGATTGGAATCTGAATTTAGGCGCGAATCCGGAGGCTGTTCCGCTGGCCGCGAAGTTGGGGTTTAGCGGCGTGCAGATTTCATTTGGGCGCGAGCTTCGGGACGACAAAATGCCTGCCGATGACCCCCAAGTGATTGCCCGTTATTTAAGCCTATCGAGGCAATATAAGCTGCCGATTGACGGCGCCTGCGTGGACCGTTTGCATGACAACGGTTTGAAGAGCGATAAGCAGGCTCCCAAGTGGGTGCTGGACAGTATTCGATTGACGAAAGATTTAGGAACAAAGGTGTTGCTTGTTCCTTTCTTT
>CAXUBB010000086.1:0-14270 GCA_964249105.1 uncultured Bryobacteraceae bacterium
TAGAAGGACTGCGAAAACTGATCGAAGAAGAATGTGACATCGTCGGCAGCGCTGCGAACGGCAGAGACCTGGTTACCGCCGCCAAACAATTAAACCCCGACATCGTTCTGCTGGATATGGCGATGCCGCTTCTCAATGGAATTGAGGCGGCGCGGCAGATTAAAGCGGATAATCCGGAGGTGAAGCTGATCTTCTTAACGATGCAGACGAACCGCGATTATGTTCGCGAGGCCTTCGAAGTCGGCGCTTCCGGCTATGTGTCAAAACTGGAAGCATCGTCCGATCTGATTTCCGCGATCAAACACGTGCAGGCAGGCCGATTTGCCCTGTCACCGAGCCTTTCCGGACGGCTGCTGAGCCGCCAGATTGAGCCGCACGAAAATCCCACGAAACTCTTCAACGTGTTGACTCCCCGGCAGCGCGAAGTGCTGCAATTGGTGGCGGAGGGTAAATCAGCGAAACAAATTGCCGACTTGTTGTTTATCTCCGTTAAAACAGTTGAGTTCCACAAAAAGCATTTGATGGAAGAATTACGCATGCAGAATTCGGCTGAACTGGTTCGTTACGCCGTTGAACAAGGATGGGTGCATTCGTAACAAATCCGGTCGCCCCGTTAGTTGGTAACTGCATTGCGCTTTGTAGCGTTACTTTATGAATCATCGGCCAAGCCACTGATTCCTTGCGAGTCAAATTCCGCCTATCACGCATCTATGCGGTGACGAGAACATATGGCGGCGATACTTCGAACGAACTGGTGGGCGCTGGTGCTGCGCGGGGTTGCGGCAATTCTGTTAGCGATTATTACTTTCGCGGTGCCGGGCATTACCTTGGCGATCCTGGCCACCATTTTTGGATTTTACGCTTTGATTGATGGCGTGCTGGCGATTGTGTCCACGATCAAGGCGGTGCAAGGCCACCGGCGCTGGGGAGCGTTCCTGCTAGAAGGCGTCCTGGGAATTCTGTTTGGGCTCTACGCTATTCTCTTTCCCATCGCGGCGGCAGCCACTTTCGTGACCATCATGGCGATATGGGCGCTAGTGACCGGCATTCTGGAGATTGCTGCGGCGATTTGCCTGAGGCGGCACGTGCAAGGGGAATGGCTGCTTATTCTGAGCGGCGTGTTGTCGATTCTGTTAGGAATAGTGTTGTTTGTAGCTCCAGTGGCGGGCGCTGTTTTCTTTGCCTATGTGCTGGCGGGCTACGGTTTAATTTTCGGTGTTCTGCTCATCACGCTTGGTTTCCGAATGCGACGATTGCCCGCTCAGAGTCTGACGCCGGCGAGCGGTGCTGGGATTTGAAGGACTTCAGGCGTGCTGCGCTAACCGTGAATGTACTTATATTTTTGTATGTACAATACGGTTTAGATGATCTTCTCTTGGTCAGAGAGTAAGAACGGGAGCAATCAAAAGAAGCACGGTATTTCGTTCGAAGTCGCACAGACCATATTTAGCGACCCATACCATCTTCTCGTTGACGACTGTTTCCATGATGGCGAGCAACGTTATCAAGCAATCGGGTTAACCGATGGCGCGGTGCTGCTCGTCGTAGTCGTCGTTTATCGGGATACAAGCTTAGGCGAGGAGATCATTCATATCATTTCCGCAAGGAAGACAGAATATTATGAGCAATACGCATACGAAGAGCAGTTCGGCTGAGAAACCTGTTAAAGTCGATGCGAAGATGCGCGCCCTTTATGAGATGCGCGATAAAAGTCTCGACAATGACCCCGATTGCCCGGCGTTGCCGCCTGAAAAATGGGCAAACGCGAAGCGTGCCGCGTTCTTTCGTCCTATCAAAAAGCCTATTACGATCCGCATCGATGCGGACGTGCTTGCCTGGCTGCAAGCGTCGGGCGAGGGCTATCAAACGCGTCTCAATCAAATCTTGCGCGAGCGCATGGAAGCCGAACAAAAGCAGGAAAACGTACGGGCATAAACAACATGACGCGTAGATTTACCTGAATTGTTGCCCTCTTGCAAACGGAGAAAAGGGCATCTACACGGGTATGAGTGATAACGCGATTTTGTCGGCCATCGAAAAACAAGAGTGGCTGCAACCGATTCAGGAAAAGGGCGAAGAACTGGTTAAGAATGCCTACGGAACAGCAGGTCCGGCTGGGCAGACGGTGAAGAACGCTCTGCATGGAGTCTGGCTGGGGCACCCTCTGCATCCGGCGATTACGGATGTGCCGGTAGGCAGTTGGACAGCGGCATTGGTGTTGGACTTCATGGAGTCGCGCGGCCATAAGCAGTATGCGGCCGGCGCTGATGCGGCAGTGGCGATTGGTTTAGTGGGAGCGGTCGGAGCGGCTTTAAGCGGGATCACGGATTGGAGCGATACGCATGGCAAGCCGCAGCGGGTGGGCGCTCTCCATGGATTGATGAATTCCGTGGCGGCGGTTCTTTATACAGGCTCTTATCTAGCGCGCAAGGCGGACAAGCGCGGATTGGGACGGGGTTTGGGCTATTTAGGCTATGCCCTGGTGCTGGGGAGCGCGTATCTGGGAGGAGAGCTTTCCTATAGTCAACGGATCGGCGTGGATCATGCAGCCGATGCAGATAAAGAGTTTCCCCAAGAGTATACGGCGGTTTGCAATGAGTCGGAATTACAGGAAGGCAAGCCGAAAAAGGTGACCTGGCAGGAGACCGATCTCTTTCTGCTTAAGCGGGGCAATGAGATTTACGCTATGGGAGACAAGTGCGCGCACCTGGGCGGCCCGCTTTCGGAAGGAAAGATTGAGGGCGATGTCGTGCAGTGTCCCTGGCATGGTTCACAGTTCTGTTTGAAGGATGGCTCAGTGGTAAACGGTCCGGCGACGAACCATCAACCGGTGCTGGATGTTACAGTCGCGGGCGGCCAGGTGCTGGTGAAAGCGCGGCGGGATTAATCTCCCGCTTATATTTAATCCATTCTCAAAGTCACTGCCGGATCTACCCCGGCAGCACGACTGGCCGGTAGCCAACAAGCGAAACTCGCAACCGCGACAAGTAGACAGGAGATTCCCACGAGTGTCAAGCTATCGTTGGGTCGAACGGCAAACAACAATGCGGCAATGAATCGAGTCATAGCCCAAGCTCCAAAAAGACCGGCAAGAAGACCGGCGATAATAAGCCGCAATCCTTGCTTCATCACCATGCCGATGACATCGTTTTTTTGCGCTCCCAAGGCGATCCGGATGCCCAGTTCTTTCGTCCGCTGGGCCACGACATAGGACATCAAGCCGTAAAGGCCGATACTGGCGAGGATCATCGCCAGTCCGGCATAATCCACTGAGCAAGAGCGTTGGAAACCGCCGGTTAGCGGTTTGGTAATCGAAGTACCATTTCATGCTTCGAAAATCGTAGAGCGGCACATCCGGATCGAGTTGCCGGGCGGCGCGCAGGATCTCCGGCGAGATCAGCAACGGATTCGGCAACGCTGTCCGCATCACCAGTTCAAGCGCATCCGGCCCGATCTGAGGAACAGACAAGAAGACTTCAGGCACAGGCGGGATATCTGGTGAGTCCCGACGAGCATCCCCGACCACACCCACAATCCGATACACGTTCTTATTGGCTCCGAAGCCTTCGAAGATGCGCCTGCCGACCGGATCACCATTGGGAAAGAACTTACGGGCGAAACTCGCATTCACTAGAGCCACGGCCTCCCGATAAAGGCCATCGTGCGCGTTGAGATCCCGTCCACGAAGCAAAGGAATTTGCATCGTCTTCAAATAACCGTGTTCGATCGCGTTGAAGTACGCATGCAGCATGTTTTCGGGGCGAGAATTTGGTTGTCCCTCAATCGCAAATACGGAAGGCCAGCAGTCCTTTCCGGCGAAAGGCGCGCAGGTTGCGCCACTCGCCTTCACTATCCCCGGTATTGCATCGAGTTGATCAATGAGTCTGCTGAAGTAGGCAGATCGCGCAGCGGCATCCGAATAGTGACTGGATGGCAGTTTCAAACGCGCGGTGAGTAAGTGCTCCGCTCCAAAGCCTATGTCGGTGCTTCGGAGACGGAGCAAGCTTTGAATCAGAAGACCCGCGCCGACCAGTAGGACCAAGGCAAAAGCGATTTGCGCCGTAACCAACAGGTTCCGGAAAGCAAGCATTTGAAAGCCGGTGCTCGTCGCGCGCGTGCCGCTTCCTAAAAGTTTGGGTTCGGCCGACGACATGCGCAACGCAGGCACAAGCCCGAACAGAACGGTTGTGAATACCGTCAGACAAACGGTGAAGATCAAAACTCCCAGGTTCAATGTGGGACGAACATATTGCTCCATTTCACCTTGGTCCATGGGCACCAGCAAAGCTAAGGAGGGCAGGACAGCAGCAGCTAAGACGCAGCCGGCCGCTGCGCCGGCGAAAGCAAGTAATCCGCTCTCGGTGAGCAGTTGAGAGATCAACTGACGGCGACCTGCGCCCAGGGCAATCCGAATGGCAATCTCCCGTTCCCGATTACTAGCCCGGGAGAGCAGCAGGCTCGCCACATTGGCGCAGGCAATTAAAAGAAGCAATGCGACGCTTGCAGAGAGCGTCAACAGTCCACGCCTGGCAGGAGCGGCAACGAGTTCCGCGAAGGGGCGAATGGTAGCGGTTACTCCGCTATCGTATTCCGGGTACGCTCCTTCCAGCCGGTGGGCAATAGTTTTCAGTTCGGCGCTGGCCGTTTCCATCGAAACATTGGGCTTCAGTCTGGCCAACACTCGCGCGACTGAGCGGACTCCACGACCTGGCTGCTGATCCGCATCGAGTCCGATAGGAATGTAAACGTCTCTTGCATAGAGAAAATGAAACGCAGGGGCCAGAATGCCGATCACCGAATAAGCGCGTCCATCCAGATTGATATGGTGGCCGATGATGTTCGGGTCGCTTCCGAAACGGCGTTTCCAGATCTCATTCGAGAGCATGGCAACCGGAACGGCGCCCGGCCTATCATCAACAGCGAGGAAATCGCGTCCTAAAAGAGGATGAACACCTAAGGCAGAAAGCCATGAAGCGGAAACTCGAAGACCATGAAGGCGTTCCGCCTGCCCGCTCCCCGTCAGATTTAAATTAATCCCTCCAAGCGCCTCGACAGCGCTGAAGCTTCGAGTCTCATTACGCCAATCGACGAAATCCGGCCACGACACCATAAGATCGCTGCCTTTGGTATCGGCCTCTGACAGAGCAACAATACGATCCGCGCCGGGGTAAGGCAAAGGCCGCAAGATGGCGGCATCAACCAAACTGAAGATCGCTGTATTTGCGCCGATGCCAAGGGCCAGGGTGGTTATAACGACCAGCGAAAAACTCGGGTTGTGAGACAAAACACGCAACGCGTACCCGACATCCCGAAGCAGATTTTCGATGGGCAGCGCTCCTCGCAGATCACGGCAAAGCTCCTTTTGCTGTTCAATGCCTTGAAATGTCTGGCGCGCCGCCCGTTGAGCTTCGCCCGGCGTCAGACCTGCTGCCATGTTCTGCTGAATTTGCTGCTGGAGGTGGAATTGGAGCTCCTCATCCAGTTCGGCTTCGACACGCCTTCTGAGCAACAAAGATCGCAATACCAAAGAGATCCGTTTGTGCCATCTCATTTCTAAGACTCCGCAGTGCGTACAATCCCTGAAATAGCGGTCGAAAGCCGCTCCCACAGCGCCGATTCATGAGCAAGAGCCTTGCGGCCCGCCTTTGTCAGCGAATAGTACTTCGCGCGCCGGTTATTCTCGCTCGGCTTCCAAGTAGCCTCAATCCACCCCTGCTGCTCCAGTTTGTGAAGGGCGGGATATAAAGAACCCTGGCCCACTTGAAGAACTTCGTCCGACATCTGATGAATGCGTTGGCCGATGGCCCAGCCGTGCATGGGTTGGAGCGCCAGAATCTTCAAAATCAGAAGATCAAGCGTACCCTGGACGAGTTCGGTTGGTTTACTCATATTCTCCTTGGTTACCGACAAAGGGAGTATAAAGGATTCCTTGTCGGCTATCAAGGGGAACAACAAGCCGCATATTGACAGCCGTTTGAGAAGATAATGGCCATGTCCAGCTTTTCCTCTTCCCGAAGGCGATTTCTGCAAGGCGGCGCAGCGGCAGTGGCAACGGCGGGTTCCCTTACTGCGGCGACGGGGGACGACACGAAGCCGGGGCAGCAGTCCACTCTCATCAATGTTCCTTTTCAGGCAACCAATCCGCGCATTGGCATGATCGGCGTGGGCGGGCGAGGCACGGCGCTGCTTCAAAACCTGTTGGCGGCTGATGCTCAGATCAATGCCCTATGCGATGTCGTGGCGGACAAGGCGCGCCATGCCCAGCAACTTGTGACGAATGCCGGACAGAAGGCGCCGGAACTGTATACGGACAGCGATCACGCGTTTGAAAAGCTGGTAAGCCGCGAGGATCTCGATTTTGTGGTGGTTGCAACGCCTTGGCACTGGCATACTCCGATGGCGGTAGCGGCGATGAAAAGCAATAAATACGTCGCTACGGAGGTGCCAGCCGCGACAACGCTGGAAGAGTGCTGGCAGTTAGTTGATACAGCGGAGAGGACGCGGCGTCACTGCATCATGCTGGAGAATTGCTGCTATGGCGAGAATGAAACGCTGATTCTCAACATGGTGCGCGCCGGGCTGTTTGGGGACCTGCTTTACGGCGAAGCGGCTTATATTCATGATCTGCGCGAGGAGATGTTCTCGAATGCAGGCGAAGGACTATGGCGGCGGACGGTGCATACGCAGCGCAACGGCAACTTGTACCCAACGCACGGATTGGGACCCGTAGCCAACTACATGGGAATCAATCGCGGCGACCGTTTCGACTACATGGTTTCCATGACAACGCCCGCGAAAGGTTTGGCGGCATACCGCGAGGCGCACATTCCCAAGGGCGATGAAAAATGGAATGAACATTATGTTGATGGGGACATGTGTACGTCTCTGATTAAAACTGTCAACGGCCTGACAATCAACCTGCAACACGATACGTCCAATCCGCATCCATATGACCGCTTGAATACCATCGGCGGCACCAAGGGTGTATTTAAGGATTATCCGCCTGGAATCTACCTTGACGGCCAAGGTGGAGGCGAGAAGTACACTTCCATTGACCAATACAAGGAAAGGTATGGAAGCTCGCTTTGGAAAAAACAGGGCGATATTGCCCGCAAAACGGGCGGTCATGGCGGGATGGATTACATTATGATCTCGCGTCTTTTACAATGCATACGCGAGGGCTTGCCGCCGGATATGGATGTCTATGATGCGGCGGCGTGGTCCGCTCCGGGGCCGTTGAGCGTGGCTTCCATTACGGCGGGCAGCGCTCCGATGAAGTTTCCGGATTTTACTCGCGGGCAATGGAAAGTCCGAAATGTTTCAGCGATTGCCGAAACGTTGTAGCGCTAGGGAATCTACGGGGGAAATGCTGCCGTTGGAACGGCGTCCATGAGACAGTGGCGACGGAAGCAATGTATACAGAGCAAGACGCTCAGTCCAACTCAAGCGTCAGTGGAGTAAATCAAAGCACGGTCAAAGGAGCGCGCTTTTTGGGTTGGTTCAGCATCGGCCTGGGAGCGGCGGAGTTGTTTGCTCCGGGATTTATTGGCCGGATGATTGGGATTCGTGGTCATGAGACGTTGATTCGCTCCATGGGCGTGCGTGAGATTGCCGCCGGAATTGCTGTGTTGACGGAAAAGACTCCGACACGTTCCATGATGGGGCGTGTAGCGGGTGATGCCGTGGATCTAGCTCTGCTGGTTGCGGGCCTCGCTTCTAGCGACGCGGACAGGGCAAAGGTCGGCACAGCGCTCAGCGTGGTCGCGGGAATCACGGCGCTGGATGTGATCTGCGCCGTCCAACTGCAATCGCCTTCAAGCCAAGTGAGCACGGTGCAGACGGTGGCGCTCAATAAGACCCCCGAGGAGTGCTATCAGTTCTGGCGCAATTTCGAGAACTTGCCTCGCTTTATGGAGCATGTTGAATCGGTTCGCGCCCTGGGGGACGGGCGCTATCACTGGATCGTGAAAGCGCCGGTCGGCACAACTGTCGAGTGGGATGCGGAACTGACGCAGGACTCACCAAGCCGTATCGCATGGCAGTCGCTGCCGGGGGCTGATATCGTGAACTCCGGCGCCGTCGAATTTCAGAAGGCGACGGCGGGACACGGCACGATTGTAAAGGCAATCATTCATTACAGCCCGCCGGGAGGCAAAGTCGGCTCGGCGGTCGCCAAGCTGTTCGGCGAAGAACCAAGCATTCAGGCCAAAATGGATCTGCGGCGCTTCAAAGCGGTGATGGAAACGGGCGAAGTTCCCACCATAGAAGGCCAGAGTTCAGGACGAGAGTCTTAGATACGTTCCCATCAGCCTCCAAATTAAGAAACTAAGGAATTTATGAAAGCGAATTGTTGGTACGGGAAGCAAAAGCTCGAAGTTAAAGAGGTTCCCGACCCGAAAATTTTGAACCCGCGTGATGCCATTGTCAAGATCACGCTAACGGCCATTTGCGGCTCCGATCTGCATCTCTATGACGGCTATATTCCGACGATGCGCAAAGGCGACATTCTCGGCCATGAATTCATGGGTGAGGTGGTAGAACTCGGAAGCGGTGTTAAAAACGTGAACGTCGGCGACCGCGTGGTGGTTCCGTTTACCATCTCTTGCGGAAGCTGTTATCAGTGCGAGCGGACGAACTTCTCCTTGTGCGAGAACTCGAACCCGAATGCCTGGATGGCGGAGTCGCTGTGGGGCCATTCGCCGTGCGGCATTTACGGCTACTCGCATCTGGTGGGCGGATATGCGGGCGGTCAGGCGCAGTATGCCCGGGTGCCGTATGCCGACGTGGGACTGCTCAAAGTTCCTGATGAATTAAGCGACGAACAGGTGCTGTTTCTTTCCGATATTCTTCCGACCGGGTATATGGGCGCGGAGCAATGTGACATTCAAGGCGGCGACACGGTTGCGGTATGGGGCTGCGGTCCGGTGGGCCAGTTTGCTATTGTCAGCGCGTATCTGCTGGGAGCGGAAAAGGTAATTGCGATTGACCGCGTGCCGGAGCGTTTGCGGATGGCGCATGACAAAGCCGGAGCCGAAGTCATCAACTACGAAGAAACCAGCGCTTATGACAAGTTGATGGAGATTACAGGCGGACGCGGACCGGATGCCTGTATCGATGCGGTCGGAATGGAGGCGCACATGCCTGGCCCTCTGTATGCTTATGATCGCGTGAAGCAGGCATTGATGCTCGAAACTGAACGACCGATTGCCTTACGCCAAGCGATCATGGCTTGCCGCAACGGCGGGATCGTTTCCATTCCGGGCGTCTACGGCGGAATGGCGGACAAGATGCCGCTTGGCTCCATCATGAACCGCTCTCTGACCATTAAAACCGGGCAGACGCACATGCAGCGGTACATGCGTCCGCTGCTGGAACGCATTCAGAAGGGCGAGATCGATCCGACGTTTATCATTACCCACCGCTTGACGCTGGACGATGCGCCGGAAGCGTTCAAAACGTTCCGCGACAAGCAGGATGATTGCATCAAGGTAGTGATGCGGCCCAATTAATCAGAGCCGGGAACGAAGTGACCGGTTGACAAGCCATTGTTACTTCAGGGATCAAAAATTGAACTTGAACCCTAGCTGCACGTTGCGCGGGAAGTTTGATTGATTGGCCGTAACCAAGCCGAAGTTCAAATTGCTTGGACTATTGTTTGGCGCGCCTAAAAGCGGCGTGTTAAAGACGTTAAATGCTTCCAACCGGAACTGGGCGTTAATACGCTCTGTGAAATTGAAATTTTTATTCAGGGACATGTCCCAGCTTGCCCGTGATGGGTTTCGCAGGACGGAACTATTGTTGGGAACAGTCTGCAAACTGAATTGCGGTTGAATCTGCCAGGCTGGATTGGCGCATGGAACCAGAGCCGTGCGCGTGGCATTCGGCGCAAGGCTAGTTCCGTTGGTTTGCAGGACGCAATCATTGAAATAAAGGCTGTTGCTCTGATTGTTGACCCTTGGGTCGGCGATCAGATTAACACCGGTCGGATACGGGAATGGCGTTCCCGATTGCAGCGTACCGATAAAGTTATACTCCCAGCCTCCTACCAACTGTTCCCAGCCGCGGTTCACATTGCCCAGGAGTTTCCGTCCCTTTCCGAACGGCAGTTGGTACACGCCGCTCAGTACCACACGGTGTGGTCGGTCGCTGGCCGCCAGTTGCTTGGTGGGAGTTGGGTCTTGCGGGTTAATGAAGGTTGTCGCATCAAGATTTTTTGAAAAAGTATAGGCCAGCGCGAGCACCAGGTGAGCGCTGTAACGCTTGGTCGCGCTCACTTGCAGCGAGTCATACCAGAGTTTCCCGACAGATTCGAAAGCCTCCTGTACCGCAGTGAATTGCGGAAACGGCTTCAATAACTGCTGACGGGAAATCGTAGCGCCATTCAAAGAAGGATTGTTCGGAATCAGACCGGCAAACGGATTGGTCACTTTCTGATTAAAGTAATTTGAGTCCTGCTGCGCCGACGCATATTGAGCAGCGGAGTTTGCGTTGAGGTCACGCGCGGCTCCTACGTTATTTTCTCCCGTGTTGATGTGGTAAGAGCGGCTGCCCACATACTCCACATCGAGCTTCGTGTCAAAGGGCAATTGCCGTTCCACACCGAAGGAGTATTGGTAAACATGCGGGATGTCGTGATTCGGATTCGAAAAGATGATACTGTTGCCGAGAGCGGTGTTATAGCCTAACGACGATCCCGTCGGCAGCACCAGTCCGTTGGCCAGACCCGGCGCCGGGGGAAATGGGTTGCCCGTTGCGAAGTTCGTTGTGGGAATGAAGTTGTTAATACCGCCGCCGGGAAGCGATCCCACATAGTTTGTATTGGCGGCAAAGCCAAGCGCGCCGCCGTACTCCGCTGTCGGAAGATAAAAAATTCCGAAGCCGCCGCGAATGACAGTCAGCGGGGTGAGTGAAAAGGCGGCGCCGATGCGTGGTTGAACATCGCCGTATCGCTTGTTGTAAGCGCCGCGCGGCTGGTCGCTGACGCCCGGAAAGAGAAGGCCGCCCGTTAAGTTGGCGCAAGCGGGACAGTCCGCCGGGTTTGCATTGCGCACCAGATTTGTCAGCGCATTGGGCTGGGTGAAGTTCCATCCCCGGTTCTGGCGATTGTAGCGCTCATCCGGCGAGCCTTCAATGTCGTAGCGCACGCCCACATTCACGGTCAGTTTCTGCGTTACTTTAATATCGTCCTGCACATAAAAACCGTAATAGCCCCAGCGGTAAGCCAGTTGCGGCACGTACTGCAGAATGCCGCTGGACGGGACACCCAGAATGAGAGACGCCATCGGCGATCCCGAAGCGGAACTTGCGGTTTCGGGATTCGCTTGCGTGAAACTACGGTCGATATTGAACTCACCTGCTCCATACAGGAAGGAGCCGCCCGCCACATCCGTGCGGATATCGCGGATATCAGCGCCGAATCGGAGCGAATGCCGTCCTTTCACGACCGAAAGGTTCGGCTCAAAGCTCAGCAGGTTCGTGATGTTGGAATTAGGATTTCGCGTGCCGAACGTAGGATAAGTGTTCGTTGTGTCGATAATGCGCGGCGGCAGAAAATTGAAGCGCTGGTTGGCCGAGAAATTCGGAGAGAAGCCGAGCGTTGTGTCGTCAAAGTTGTTGACTGTGGTCCGGTAAGCGGCCTGGATAAAGCGCGCGAATCCGAAGCGGAAATCAAGCAGAGTACTAGGTGACAGCACGGTCAGGAAGTCAGCAACGGCGTTGTCGTTGATACGCACCAGCGGGTCTTGCGCGTCGCGGCCCGCGCCGGTAAATCCGTTCGCTCCGTTATCGATTTGATTCCGGCGGTTGTGCGCGTAGCGGAAAAACATCCGCTCCTTTTCCCCTAGGCTCTCGTCCGCTCTGCCGATCCAGTTGCGGAAGTGGTCGGAGCTGATATTGGGGCTGGCGATGAAATTGTTGAACACGGCGTTAGGAGCGCCCGTGTTCGGCGCCGGGTACGCGTTAATGATCGCCAAGCCCACAGGACTTAACCGGTTGGCGGGAATGACATTTCCTGGGAACTGTGTCCGGATGTAATTCGAGTTTTTGCCAGGGGTGGGATTCGGGCTGGTCGAGAACGGATCGTAAATACTCACGCCGCTTTGTGAAAAATCACCGCTGCGCATGGCGGCGGTGGGCACGGTGGTCAGGATAGGCGAGGGAGTAGATTCTATATAATTTTCCCAACCAAAGGAGAAGAAAGTTTTGTCCCGGCCATTGTAAACCTTGGGAATCCAAACGGGGCCGGTAAATTGAGTGCCGTACTGGTCCAACTTGTGGCCGCCGAGATTTTTACCGGTCACCGGATCGACGCCATAGCGCGGGCGGCCTGAGGCGTTGTTCTGAATGCTGTTTGCGTCCAATTGATACCGGCGCAGGAATTCGTAGCCGGTACCATGGAAGGCGTTGGCGCCGCTCTTAGTGGTTACGTTCATCACGCCGCCGCCGGTGCGCCCGTACTGCGAGTCATAGAAGTTCGTGACGACCTTAAACTCCTGCGTGGCATCGACGGTCGGGATGTAAGCAATGTTCTGGTTGGCGCGTGTTCGATCTCCGGTGGTATCGGTGACAGAGTCATCCGGGACGCCGTCGAGAAGCCATGAATTAGTCTGGCGCAAGCCGCCATTAATGGAGAAGTTGACGTTGTCGCCGTTGTCGAAAGGTCGCGTAAACTGCGGATTGCCGGCAAACACAACACCCGTGGAGAGATTCGTCAAACCGAACGGGTTACGCCCGTTTAACGGCAATTCCGTGACCCGCAGGTTTTCAATGGTCTCGCCGTGGGTAGCCGTCGCGTTATCCAGCAACGGCGCGGCGGCGGTAACTTCAATGGTGGTTTGACTCGCCCCTACCGGAAGTTGGAGATTCACCGTCAGCTTGTCATTTGTATGCAGCTCGATACGCGGCTGCACAGCGGTTTGGAAACCGGCTGCTTCCGCCGTGAGCTTGTAATTGCCGGGAATGAGATAAGGGATCGTGTAGTTTCCCGATTCGCTGGTAGTCTGCGCCTGAGCTTCGTTGGTTTGCAGGTTTTGGATCGTAACGGTGGCTCCAGCAACCCCGCCGCCGCTCGGGTCCGTGACCTGACCTGTCACTGTGCCGCGAAAATCCTGCGAAAAAAGAAGCAGGCCGCAAGCAAAAGCAGCAGTTGCTAACCGGACACCACTGAGTGTCATACACCCCCTAGCACCCTAACAGTTCCATGAATTAGTAGGGACTAACGATTAAGTCTGCCGACAAGTGTACGATGAGCGTTTTTTCCTGTCAACGCCTAAGCTCGACTTTGGCCATTTCATCAGGAACCCGATAAGGGGGAGATGACCTGGGAAGTGGTCCTGCTTGTTCTCTCTGCCTCCGTTGTTTGTTTCTCTCTGGAGTAATTTCGCGCCCTTGTTTTCCGACCGTGTGGGGAGGCATGCGCCAGGGCTGCTGCTGGGCGCGATCCTTGCTCCGGGCCAACGGACCGTGACGAGTTGCTTGCGGATTGCGGGACTCAGTGGCGAACACCGCTTCGTCAATTACCATCGGGTGCTGAACCGCGTTCACTGGAGCGGGCGGGCCGCCAGCCGCCGTTTACTCGGTCTGTTGGTCCGGCGGTTTGTGCCGCCAGGTCCGCTCGGGTTGGGCCTTGACGACACCCGCGAGCGTCGCCGCGGCAAAGGCATCGCAGCCAAAGGCATTGACCGCGATCCGGTGCGCAGTTCCCCTTCCCCTTTCGTGAAGGCGCGCGGCTGGCGCCGGGGGAGTTTCATGCTGTTGGCCCCGGCACCTTGGGCGGCCTGCCCCTGGGCCCTGCCGTTTCTCACGTGCTTCGCGCCGAGCGAGCGCTAGGCCCAGCAGCGCCGGAAGCAGCATAAACCGGTGCTTAGCTGGGCACGGCAGATGATTTTTCAGATCCGGCGGTGGTTGCCGCAGCGCACGCTCGTGGTCGTCGGCGATAGCGCCTTTTCGGCCCTCGCATGGCTGCCTCAACTCGCTCGGCAGCACATCACCGTCGTGACCCGCTTGCGTTTGGAGGCGGCCCTGGATGAAGCGGCTCCCTTCCGTCCTGCCGGCACGCATGGCCGCCCCCGCAAGCAAGGAAAACGACTCGCCACGCTGCGGCAGCTCTGGCATCACAAGACCACGCGGTGGCAACGGCTGACCGTGCCGGGCTGGTACGGCGAAGGAGATCGTGTCATTGAGATCTGCAGTGGCACCGCGGTCTGGCATCACACCGGCCTGCCGCCGGTGCCGATTCGTTGGGTGCTGATCCGGGACCCGCTCCATCGGTT
>CAXUBB010000087.1:0-5647 GCA_964249105.1 uncultured Bryobacteraceae bacterium
CCCCCGGAAACAAATGCCCCCACATGCACGGGCAGCGGCAATTGCGACCGCACAAGAACACCGCCGGTTGAGTCCTGAATATAAACAGCGCCATGGGGGCGGGCCAGCGTCACGATGCCGGCAATTCGGACAGAACGCGCCGGGTCAATACCGGGCGAGAAGGCAAGCAGTGTACGAATAGCACTGAGGGGCGCATCCATGGGCCTGGCCTCCGTTTCCGCGAGTTGAACGAATGAGCGATTCGGAACGTACATTCGAACGCCTTGAAACTGCCGCCGGTAGTTAAATCGGGAACCGCACACGCCGCGAATGATAACTTTAGCGTCAATCAGATTCTCGGGAAGCGGCTCCGAACCAAAAACGTCCGCTTCAAAATGCTCTGAACCCCATTGCAGAAAAAGAATGGTCCGATTTTCTTCCTTTCGAATGGTTTGCACGACCCCTTGCACGGCAAGCCAATTGCTGTCTTCCTTGCCGGAAAAAATTGTTAGAAAATCCAGTTCCGGCAGCGGCGGCAGCGGCGCGGAGCCGAGGATGTCGATATGAGCAGCTTGTACAACAGGAGCAAATTCGCCAGGGTCGGTTGTGCCTGTAATGCTTAGCTCCTGTCCGACTTTCAGCGGCAAAGGCCAAATAAAGGCGCCGTAGACATAGATGCCGCCAGTGCCATCCTGCACGAAGAGAATCTGCCGATCTTTGTCGAAGCAGGTGACAACACCGCGAATGAGAACAGGAAATCCTCGAGAAGCTTCCCGCGACGGCAAAGCATGAACGTCACGGACGGAGTACAAGGTCTTCACGGGAGAATGCGTTTCCTGCCGAACCAGTGAAGCCTCGGTGAGAACGGGTATTTTGCCTTCCCATTGCAAAAAACCTGTTACTTCGGTTTCAGCGGCAGAGAATAAATCCGGGAAGCCGCCAAACCGCGCTTCCAGCGAGCGCGGACCATCCCGGAGGAGCCAGGGACGTCCATCCGCCCCAGGAACCAGGACAGCACGGATTTTAATTTTGTGCGACAAGGATGCCGCAGCCCTATTTCTGAGAACTTGCGCCAAAGACCGCGCTGGCTGCTTGCCGGCGTCGGGAGCCGCCCGTTTCGAGAGAATGTCAGCCCAGCTTGTCATCCATAAATTGAAGCTGGCGGGATGCTGGTCCGCATCGAAGCCGATATCGGCTATGCCGCGAAGCCGGACTTCCGAGTCAACCAGATCGGACGGCACATTCTCTCCGAGGGCAAGCATTCTGATATGCACCAGTTGATTGGCAGACCCGAGCGTTAGGTGATACCAGCCGCTTCCTTCGATGGAAACAGAGCGGATGATACCCTCGACCTCGACCCGGCGATATTGCTCGGTGCGGCTGAAAAATTGGGAAAGCAGACCCGGAGAAGCGATGGGAGGAACTGGTCCGCTCGCTTCGTGAATCGTACACTGGACCATTCGCGGAACGGGAGAAACTCCGGCTAACCGCCCCTCGATATCGACAAACTGGCCCACCATTTGGGTGCCCAGCGCGGTCCCTTGAATCTTGAGGCCGCCGGTGCTGTCTTCGAAAAAGCCAAAGCCACGCTCCGTATCCCAGAATGTGAGCACCCCGCGAGCATGAATCCATACCTGGTCGCGCACGTTTTCAGAGGGCAGTTTTGCAATTTCGGCGGCCGTGCGCAGGGTCTGAGCGTTGTTTTCGTTTTTGTTCCGTGCGCAGCCCGCCAGCAGGATAAGCGCCAGCGGACAGAGCAACCGATTGCTGCGGACACGCCTCATGGGACTTAGTTATATCGATTACTTAGTCCCGTTTTTCTTCTAAAGTTCTCCCCTTGGGTTATCGCGGGTTGGTTATGCCGACCTGCCGGCACATGGAAAAGAGAACGCAGGTGGAACATTTGGGCCGGATTCCCGTGCAGACGAACTTGCCGAAGGGAACAAGGCGTTCGTTGATCTCGATCCAGTATTGCTGCGGCAACTTGGCAGCCAGCGCTTTCATGCTCGCTTCCGGCGTGGACGTGCGGACATAACCCCAACGGTTGGTCACGCGATGGACATGAACATCGACGGCAATCGATGGCTGGTTAAAGCCGACAGCCAGGGTGAGGGCCGCGATTTTGGGGCCGACGCCCCGGAAAGCGGTAAGCCCTTCGACTGTGTCCGGCACGCGCCCTCCGTGTTCGTCTATAATTTGTTGGGCCAAGCGCCTGAGGTCGCGGGCTTTCGGCTCGGGAAAAGTAGCTCCGTGCAGCAGCTTCACAAGTGTCCCTTCGTCCAGATTGGCTAAAGCTTCCGGGGTGCGGGCCACCTCAAAAAGGCGGAGGGAAACCGGAATGGTGGTTTCATCCAAGGTGCGCGCCGAGATCAGGCTTGCAACGAGCTGCTCGAAAGGGGAGCCGTAGCCGCGATCGCGCAGCTCAAACATGGCCGCCTTGGGAAAACGAGCCGTTGCTTTCCGCAGACGCCGAAATACTTCGTCTATATCGAACGGTTCTTTTTCGGGCATCTCTTTAAAGAGATGCCATCCAGCGGCGAATCATGGTTTTCGTTGCCTCGTCAAGTTCGTTATCCTCCAGGCGGACTTGGCGGGTGTGCACTTCGAGCGTTTTTTCAGGCTTCCCTTCCACGCGGTCGTCCCGAAACGCTTGTAGATGCACCACGGGCTCGTGCTGATCGTCGAGCGCCCGGATGATCCAGACGCCTGCGCCGGACTCGTGGCCTATAAACTTTTCAATTGCTTCACGCTTGGGCGTGTGTGCTTCCATGGCCTCATCCTAACGCGACAGCCACACTCGCTCCTGGAACTCCCCGTTTTATTGACTAAAACTAGCCGAAGTCGAACGCCTGTTATCGGGGGGAAGCCGATGTTTGTTTATGTAATTTTCAGCCGTTTCACGATCATCAAATACTCCGCAAATACCAGCACCGCGAACCCGGGCCAACAGGAAGACTTCATCGTTCTGACATTCGACAGCTTCCAAAATTCCATGCTTTAGAAGAACAACAAAACGCCGTAACGTTTCGGATACGAACAGGTTCGTGATGGCAGACCCACTTCCATCAAGTTTTGGAAAAAATTTATGAATGACCTAGGCAGTTCATGTCCTGTCAATACTAGCGGCGTAAGTATTGATCTGTTTTGTCGATCCAGTCTTGTCTGGGAGGCACAAAAAAATCTATATCTATAGTATCCTCCAGGGCGACCGCGGTATGTGGAACATCCGGCGGGATACAGAGAAATTCACCCGCGCGCAAGGTCAATTCCTTCCCGCCTACGTTAAAGTGCAGCGCTCCCGATTCGATAAAACTGATTTGCTCATTAGGGTGGCTGTGCATGGGGACCACGCAATCCTTCCTCAGCAGAATACGGGCGATCATCGTCTGAGTGCCAATCACCAGTTGACGATCCAATAGCTTGTTCACAGACTCAACAGGAATCTCATCCCAACGAACGTGTTTCGCTTCACTCATGCTTTAACAGTTTACCCGTTGTTAAATCCCTTTATACATGCCGCCATCCACCAGCAAGGTCTGGCCGGTGATGAAAGAGGCCCGCTCGGAGGCGAGCCACACCACGGCGTCGGCAATGTCTTCCGGTTTGCCTAACCGTCCGACCGGGATCTGGTCAATCCAGGCTTGTTCCACTTCCGTTTCGGTGCAGCCTGTGGAGGAGGCAATGCGGGAGGAGAGTTCTTTGAGGCGGTCGGTGGCGGTATAGCCGGGGCCGACGTTGTTTACGGTAATGCCGTCTCCGGCAAACTCATTTGACAGCGTACGGATCAGACCGAGAATGCCGGTGCGGATTGTATTCGAGAGCACAAGCTGCGGCACGGGCTGGCGCACCGCGAGGGAGCTAATGGTGATGATGCGCCCCCAGCGCTCCCGCTGCATGTGAGGAATAACGGCGCGGGCAAACACCACGGCGCTGCGCAAATTCAGTTGGAAGGCGCTGTCCCAATCGGCATCGGTGGTTTGCAGGAAGTCCTTGGCGGGCGGACCCCCTGCGTTGGTAACGCAAATATCGACGCTACCGAGCACGTGATGGGCGTTCTCGACGAACGTTTCGACGGCTGGAGCATCGCGGACGTCCAGAGCTTCGGTGTGTACCTGTATCTGGTATTGCTGGCGGAGTTCCGCCGCCAGGCTGTCCAGAGCTTGCGTATTGCGGGCGCAGAGAGCAAGGTGTGCGCCCTCCTGGGCGAAAGCGAACGCGGTTGCGCGGCCTAGTCCCTGGCTTGCGCCGGAAATCAGAGCAACGCGATGTTTAAGACCTGTTTCCATAGCTGGTTAGAAGCGCGGATACATACTAACACTCCCTTTCGCCAGATGATGCTTTATCGGAGCTGAAGGAGCGAGTGCCAGGAAGATCCTGTTTCAAATTTCAAGAAACAGGAAAGCAAATGAGCTGTGATTCCGCCAATGTGGCGGATCTGAAGAGGCGAAATTTGTTGAAAATGGGTTAGCGACTTCGCGGGCGGAGGGCGGTTTTTGCCGTTGCCATAATTTCGGTTGCTTGTTTTTTGAGATCGTCCACCTTTGGGTCGCTCTGGACTGGGCAGCTCAGATCGGGCGTTCGCTCGCCGTTGTACTCAATAAACAAACGGGAGCCGAACGAGGCGCTTTTCATGCAGTGCGCGGCGGGCAAAGCGCTAAGAGGGGCGGCGGATTGTAAGCTTGAAAGGAAGCGCTGGCAAAGACGGCTGTTCAGTTCAATGGCATGTGGTTCCACACCGCGCGATTCCGCTCTGGCGTTTCCATTGGCATCCATCGTAATTTGGAGGCCGGGGCGGTTGGTTGATCCGGTATCAATGATGGTGGCCTGCGCATTTTCGGCGGCTTGGGATGGAAGGCACATAGTTGTGAGCAGCACCAATAAAAAGTAACTACGACGAAGTTGCATGATACTACTGCCCTTGCTTCATTTCGTTCTGGCGCATGGGCATGGAATCGATAAGCTTGAAGATGTCGTTGGGCTGAGTTGGCTCGGAATGCTTCAGTTTCGGCGAACCATCCTTACCAATCAGAACCACGGCGAATGAATCCACCTTTACATGGAATTTTGCGCGTAATGATTCATCGGAGTGCGAGTGGCCGGTGATCTCGAAGACTTTCAGATCCCGTTTCTTGACGGCAGCTGATTGAGCGTCCAGTATTTGTTTCTGCTGTATCAATTGCGGATTATTGGCATCCGGCGCGAAAAGCAGCAGTACGCGGCTGTTCCAGCGTAAGCCGTCGAGGTCCGGCGCTTGCGCTGCCACCACGGTTGTGAACAAGGCGGCAGTCAGAAAGAAGGTCAACATAATTGTTGGACGCTGCCGGGGGCAAAAGCGAAGGGGGAACCTTTCGGTTCCCCCTCGTCGCGTCGATCATAATCGACCCTGGAGTTGTAACTAGTTGGTCCCCTTCTCATCGGGGTTTCTTTTAGTATACTCCGGGCGGATTGGCAACCTTTTCGGCAATAGACTTCGCCTGCACAAATTGCAGCAGGTAGTCCGGTCCACCTGCTTTTGAGTCAGTGCCGGACATGTTGAATCCGCCGAAAGGATGCGCGCCGACCATCGCGCCCGTGCATTTCCGATTGATGTAAAGATTGCCGACGAAGAACTGGCGTTTGGCTTTGTCCACCTTGGCCGGGTTTGTGCTGAAGACCGCGCCGGTTAGTC
>CAXUBB010000087.1:5657-14196 GCA_964249105.1 uncultured Bryobacteraceae bacterium
AGTCATTCGCGAGTTGCAAGGCGTGATCGAAATCCTTCGCTTTCGTAACCGCCAGAACGGGGCCGAAGATTTCTTCCTGGAAAATGCGGGCTTTGGAGTCGATGTCGGCAATAATCGTCGGCTTGATGAAGAACCCTTCGCCTTCCGCTGCTTCGCCGCCGGTGATAAGCCGCCCTTCGGTTTTGCCAGTTTCGATGTACTTCAGAATGCTTTCCTGGGCGCGGCTGTTGATGACCGGGCCCATATAGTTCTTATTGTCATCGGATGGTCCGACGGTGAGCGCCTCGGCTTTTGCTTTGAGCTTATCCAGAAATTCATCGTAGATCGATTCATCAACGATGGCGCGGGAACAAGCTGAGCATTTCTGGCCTTGATATCCGAAAGCCGAGTACAGGACACCTAAAACCGCCTGATCGATGTCGGTTTCGCGGTCCACAATGATAGCGTCCTTGCCGCCCATCTCCGCCACCACGCGCTTGATCCAAAGCTGGCCCTTGGGAGTTTTGGCCGCGAGTTCATTGATATGCAAACCGACATCACGGGAGCCGGTGAAGGAGACAAAACGCGTCTTCGGATGCGAAACAATAATATCGCCGATGGCGCCGCCGCTGCCGGTCAACAAAGAAAAGGATGGAGGCGGGAACCCCGCTTCGAGCAAAACTTCCGCGAACTTTGCCGCGATCGTGGGCGTGTCGCTGGAGGGTTTTACCACAACCGTGTTGCCGACAACCAGGGCCGCGGTCGTCATGCCGACCCGAATGGGGCGCGGAAAGTTGCAGGGCGGAATGATAACGCCTACACCAAGCGGCAAGTAAACCATTTCGTCGCGTTCGCCGGAAAGTTGAACTACCGGTTCCGGATTGGCAAGCTTCAAAGCTTGCCGGGCGTAATAGTCACAAAAATCAATGGCTTCCGAAACATCGCCTTCCGCCTCGACCCAGGTTTTACCGGCCTCATAGACCAGCCAGGCATCGAACTCGTACTTGCGCTCACGAAGGATCTCCGCGACGCGAAAAAGCATGGCTGCCCGTCGTTCGGCGGGCACTTCGGCCCAGTTGGGAAAGTAAGCCGAGGCGCGTTCAATCGCATCCCGCGCATCCCCTTCTGAACCTTTCTGGTGAATACCGACAATTTCGGAAGGCCGGGACGGATTAACCGATTGCAGCTTCGATTCCGATTGGCGGCGATCACCGGCGATCAGCAGGTCGTACTCCCGGCCAAACTCAGCGCGGACTTTGGCCAAGGCCGTGCGCATCAACTCAGCATTCTGGGGCTGCTGGAAGTCTGTGTAAGGTTCATTGGTGAACGGCGCGAGATGGAGAGGCGGAGCGGCAAGTACGGACATAGGCATTGGATGTAACAGGTTGACCTTTAGTAGCGGTCGTCCACTTTCTTTTCGGCAATCTGGCGTACGCTTTCCAGCAGTTTGGCCGTGTCTTCCACAATTCCGCGTCCCTGCTCAAAGAGTTCCCGGCCTTTGGCAATAATGTCCTGGCTTGACCCTAATAAGGACTTGCCGCTTTCTCCGGCCTGCTCCACCAGCTTTTGCCGGGTGCGTGAGCCAGTATCGGGCGCCAACAACAAGGCGACAACCGCGCCGAGCGCCACTCCGCCCGCCAGCCAGGCAATCATTTCCAGATTTCGATCTTTATCCATATTTGTTCTTCCCGTGCATTTCTATTCTATGCGGGACAACAAACATGATTGAGCAATCTTTTATTGGTTGGTGCGCGCGGCAAACACAAGGACGTGGCCGTTAGGGTCAAATACGCCAATTTCACGCATGCCATAGAACGCGATGCGCTCCGGCATGGCAATGGGATAATCTCCTAAACGTTTCAGTAGGTCTTCGAAATCATCCACCTCAATGAAGAGCGACGTTCGATGGGCCTGACTGGCCGGAGCGAACTGCGGCGTATCTTTCCGCACGCTTGCCGTGGTCTGAAGCATGAGTTCCGCGCCATGACGCGTCAGAATGACAAAGCCGAGCTTGTCGCCCTCTGGAACCTCTACTGTCTTTTCAAAACCCAGGAGGTCCACCCAAAACGGGATTGATGTTTCGATCTCACTAACGATGAGGACTGGCGTGATTTTCATAATGCTTTCTTGGTTTAGAGAAGTGTCGGGCATAAAGGATTTAGTGTTACGCTACGCACAGAAGAGATGTGCTGCCGGTTGTACTGCAGCGATTTTGAATTAGTGAAAGCTGCTCACTTCCGCTTTGTCCCCGTCCGTAATAAACGTGGCAAGGCCGTGTTCATCGGTGCGGAGTTCCCCTAACGTTCATGCCAAGTCCATAGCCGCTTTGAGGCCATGCTCTACCCGCGCGAGAACGTCAGGCGGAAGTGCTCCCACTCGTTGGGAAAGTTTTGACCGATCAAGAGTCGTAACTTGGTGACATATAGCCGCGCTTGATTGTGGAAGCGAGATAGCGCCCTGCGGAAGCGGCACTACTGTGAGCGCGCGCTGGAGCTGCGCTGTAGAAGTAGATACGGGCACAACGATGATCGAACACCAGTTAGGCGTTTGGTTGAAGCCATCGTGCGAGATGATAATGACGGGTCGCCGACCGGTCTGCTCAGAGCCGGATCGCGGAACTAGATCGGCCCAGAATACATCGCCACGCTTCAAAGATCACCCTTGCCCGTGCGGATTAAATGCTCGATAGAGGCCGCTTCTAAATCTGCATCCAAATCCAGTCTAGTGTCGGCGTGCTCGGTTGCGAAGGATGCAATCGCTTCATGTCGCGCGGTCTTCCGGCGATGATATAACCACAGTTCAATAGCTTGTCTAGCTAGGGCCGTCGCGGGCCGCATAGAACGCGAAGCCTCTTCTCGCAAGTCATGGTAACCCTCATCGGGAAGCGGCACATGAAAGTTACGCATACGGCATTATGGCTTATTTCTATGGCAGGTGTAAATGGCTGGTTGTGGAACGTAGTCTAGAAAAACCAATAATTTTGAAGTTTAGTGAAAGCTGCTTACTTCCGCTTTGTCCCCGTCCGTAATAAACGTGGCAAGGCCGTGTTCGTCGGTGCGGAAGATTTTGATTTTGTGTTCGGCTAAGCGCTGGAGAACGGTGGGGTGCGGGTGGTGAAACTGGTTTTTGTAGCCGTCCGAAATGAAAGCAAACTGCGGAGTTATTGCTGCTAGGAAGTCTTCGGTGGACGAGGTTTTGCTGCCGTGGTGACCGACTTTCAGCAGGGTGACGGGGCGGAGCTCGCCGCTGCTTACCAGGTCGCTTTCGACGGCGCGTTCGGCGTCTCCGGTGAGTAGCACGCGGCGGCTCCCATAAGTTACTTCGAGAACCAGGGAATCATTATTGCTTGCCTTGTCGCCCGGCGTGTAATCGAGCGAGGGAGCCAGGACCCGCACCTGTGCTCCTCCGAGTTGTACGGGCGGTGAGGCGCGATTCAGGCTGCAGATTTTGACGCCGTCGGCTATGGCGTGTTCCTGGATGGTTTTCCACTCGTCTGTTTCCGGTTCGGCTCCTACCCAGAGGGCGCGAGGCCGAAAGTTGTCGAGAACTGCGGTGAGACCTCCCATGTGATCGGAGTGGCCATGGGTCAGCACGGCATAGTCAAGATGGCGGATGCGGCGGCTCCACAAATAGGGAGAGATGACGTCTTCGCCAAATTCGAGTTGCGGCTTATGAGTCATGTTGGTGAAGCCCGGAAAGCCTCCGGCGTCCACCAGCATGGTGGCACCGTCCGGGAAGGCAAGGAAAATGCTGTCGCCTTGCCCGACATCGATGGCGGTGACTTCCAGCCGGTGCGGGTGCAGTTGGGGCTTCCAGGGCTGCCGGCAAAGGGCGGCAAAGAGCAGGAGTGAAGCGGCAATTGGGATGACTGAGTAGCGGCGGTGACATCGAACCGTCCAGGCCAGCACGAGCAACGAGGCGGCGAAGGACAGTGAGATGGGAAGCGGGATGGCGGCCATGCGCCAGGAGGGTTCAAACCGCACGTGCCAAGTTGCGACAGCTTCGGCCCATTCGAGCAGGAGCTTCGTGAGCCAAGCCAAAGGATGCCACATGGTCAGAAGCGAGGCAAATCCCAGCGGGACCACGGCGGATAGAAGCGGAATGACAATGATGTTTGCCGATAGCCCGGTGATCGAGAGGCGGTGAAAATAGCTGACCATGGGCAAGGCAAGCCCGAATTGGACGCAGGCGGAAATAATAACGGCGTCCAGAGTGGAAGCAACAACTACCACGCTTTTGGGAGTGAGAAAGTTGGTGGTCTTCTCGGAGAGCCTGGTCCAGGCACGGACCGTCCGGGCGAGCAGTCGCAATTCAACGCGCCACTGAGCGGCTTTGCCTTGTATTTGCGGGTCGTAGGCGATCTGGTCGAAGCGTTTGACGGAGGCTCGTAATGGTTCGGTAAACCGTTCGATCACCGGGACGGCAAAGGCCGCGATGGCGGCGGCAGATAGAAAAGAGAGCTGGAAGCTGGGATCGAACAGTTGATTGGGATCAAACAGGAGATAGATGAGCGCGACGGCCCCCAGCACATTCAAAATGCGTGTTTTACGGAAACAGTAGCTGGCGATCAGGAAAAGAGTAAACCCTCCGGCGGCGCGCACCACCGGTGAGCTGAAACCTGAGATGAAGGCATAGAGCCAACTGGCGACCGTGGCGACGCAGAGGGCGGGAACTCTTCGGAACTGCAATAAACGAAGCAGAAAAAGCAGCGTGAAGGCCAGGACCGAGACATGCTGGCCGGAGATGACGAGGGCGTGGTAAGTGCCGGTGACGCGAAAGTCGCTGGTCCAACGCTTCTCGACGCCGCTGGTTTCGCCTAATAATGTCGCTTGCAGGAGCGCGGCGGTGTGCTGGTCTCCGGGATAGAGAGTTTGCAGCCGTTCCAGCGCCCAGGTGCGAACGTCATAAAGCAGCGCAACCGCGCGGGAACCGCAGCGCCCCGGCGCTATATGGATGTCCGTGGGGGTTGAAACAGACCCGGTCCAATAAATGTTCTGTCCCGCGAGGTACGCCACGTAGTCGAAGGAATTGGGGTTGCCGAAATTGCGGGGGGAACGAATCTTGGCTGCTGCCTCCACGCGCTGCCCGTATCGAAGCGGGAGCGGAGGGCTGTTTTTCAGATTGACGGAAAGGCGGGCCGAAGCACTAGGGGCCAGATCCAGCGTGAACTGTTCACGATCCGGGGAAAAAACCGGGGGATTGGAAACGCAACCGGACAACAGCACAGCTTCCCCATCTTCGGCGTTCAATTTGGGAGTACGCGTCTTCCGGTGTGCCGCTTGCGTAAAAATACCAGCAACCAGAAATAAGACCAGAGCCGCAGGCCAGCGGAAACGAATGCCTTGCCGAAATACAAATGAGAAAAGCAAAAAGGCCGCCGCTAAGACCAGAGGCAAAGCGAGGCTTGCCGGAGAAAATGCCTGGAGATGTCCAACGGTAATGCCGACAGCGAGAGCGGCGGCTAAAAAAAGAAGCGGTTCGCGCAACATTATCAAGATCAAGGACGTGACACCGGAGTGGCGGAGGCTACGTCGCTAAAGTAGTGGCAGCACCCTAAGTGAACTTCTCGTTCCGGCTCTGGAGCGGTTGCAATTCCCGAAAGTTAATGCGAGTTAATCTTGACAACTGCATGACGGCAAGTAGATACTAAAGAAAACTTAATGCGAAGTTAGGATGTGCTCTGGGAATGCCGAGAGGCAGTCGGGTATTTCAGACAGCTTTGTACGAGTTTTCGAGTTTAAAACGGTTCTCCTCCAACCCAAACTAAGTAGGCTGACCGAGTTTTCGGTCAGCCTTTTTTTATGCTGCATCAGCAAACAGTGAAGAAACTATTACTGTTAGTTGACAGAGGATACTATTACCCTTTACACTGGAAAAGTTTGGCGAGTTGATTCTTCGGCCTCTGTGCTACCGTGCCTGTCTGCAGGCATCCGTCCGGAAGTCGGGCCCCGCTGTCGGACTAATAAGGTTTCCTGAATCGGGAAAGTGACGTTAGCAACTGGCATGGGCTGTTATCCGAAGCAGTTACCCTCGCGTTTAAGGCTGGTGAATACGCTATATCGGCCTTCTTGCAGTGAATCTTACGCAGCCGACAGTTTTATCGTGCCTGCGAATTTAGTCCGGAATCGGGCGAATCATAGTTTTTGAGTTTTAGAAGAGGATCGTTGAAGCGCTTCGGGGTTTGCGCCCTGTCGCGCGTATCTGAAAAATGCATGCCGACCTTTAATCAACTTGTGCGTAAGGGGCGAAAGCCGACTCGGTACAAGACTGCTAGTCCCGCGTTGCAGGCTTGCCCGCAGCGCCGTGGCGTTTGCACCCGTGTTTATACCACCACTCCGAAGAAGCCGAATTCGGCTCTGCGGAAAGTGGCGCGTGTTCGGCTGACGAATGGGATTGAGGTGACAACCTATATTCCGGGCGTCGGCCACAACTTACAGGAGCACTCAATTGTGCTGATCCGCGGCGGCCGCGTCAAAGATCTTCCGGGCGTTCGTTATCACATCGTGCGCGGAACCCTTGATACGGCTGGTGTGGCTAATCGCAAGCAGGGGCGATCCAAATACGGCGCGAAACGGCCTAAGGGCGGAGCAGCGGCGGCTCCCACGAAAGGTAAGAAGTAAGAATGCCACGCAGAAGACGTCCAGAACCGAGAGAAGTTGTTCCCGATCCTTTATATAACTCCACGTTGGTCGAGAAGTTTGTGAACTCGATGATGTGGGACGGCAAGAAGACCACGGCGCAGAAGATTTTTTATAGCGCCATGAACGTGTTGGGGGAGCGCTCGGGAGACGACCCGTTGAAGGCGTTTAAGAAAGCGGTGGAGAATGTGAAGCCGCTGCTCGAAGTGAAGACGCGGCGCGTGGGCGGCGCGAACTATCAGGTGCCGGTGGAAGTCGCACAGAACCGCCGGACGAGTTTAGCGCTGCGCTGGATTATTGGGAGCGCCCGCACCCGGCCCGATAAAAGCATGGCCGAGAAGCTGGCCAATGAGTTGAATGATGCCTCCAATATGCGTGGCGGCGCTGTGAAGAAGAAGGACGATGTGCACCGCATGGCGGAGGCCAACAAGGCCTTTGCGCACTATCGCTGGTAGGATTCTAAAGCCGAAACTTTAGTGGGTTGAAACAAGCAAATATATGGCTCGCACTGTACCGTTAGAGAAAATGCGCAACATCGGCATCATGGCGCACATCGATGCCGGTAAGACGACCACGACCGAACGCATTCTGTACTACACCGGTCGCACGCACAAGATCGGTGAAGTGCATGAAGGAACCGCCACCATGGATTGGATGGCGCAGGAGCAGGAGCGTGGTATCACGATCACTTCCGCCGCGACCACCTGTCAGTGGAACGACATCACTATTAACATCATCGACACTCCGGGCCACGTGGATTTTACGGCCGAAGTCGAGCGCAGCCTCCGTGTGCTGGACGGCGCTTGCGCGGTGTTTGACGCCGTGGCCGGTGTGCAGCCTCAATCTGAAACCGTTTGGCGTCAGGCTGATAAGTATGGCGTTCCGCGTATTTGCTTCATCAACAAGATGGATCGAATCGGCGCGGATTTCTATCACTCCGTCGATACCATTACGGATCGCTTGAGCGCGCGCCCGGTCATGATCCAATTGCCGGTAGGCGCGGAAGATCAGTTCAAGGGCATCGTTGATCTCGTCAAAATGAAGGCGCGGATCTGGCGCGACGAAACGCTGGGCGCGAAGTATGACGATGTCGAGATTCCGGCTGATCTCGCCGAAAAAGCCAAAGAATACCGCGAAAAGCTGATTGAAGCGGTGGCTGAGTCGGACGACACATTATTTGAAAAGTTCGTTGAAGGCCAGCCCATTACGGAAGCGGAACTGGTGGCCGGCATCCGCAAAGCGACCATTGCCCAGAAGATTTTTCCGGTGATCTGCGGATCATCCTTCAAGAACAAGGGCGTGCAGAACCTGCTTGATGCGGTGTGCGCGTACCTGCCTTCACCGCTGGATATTCCGCCGGTCAGGGGCGTGAGCATAGATAATCCGGACGAGCCGATGGAGCGAAAAGCCGATGATAAGGAACCATTCTCGGCGCTGGTCTTCAAGATCATGACCGATCCGTTTGTCGGTCAGCTCTGCTTTATCCGGGTGTATTCGGGCAAGCTGAACGCCGGTGAATCGATTTATAACGTCAGCAAGGGCAAGCGCGAGCGCGTGGGCCGCTTAGTCAAGATGCACGCCAACAAGCGCGAAGAGATCCAGGAAGTTCTGGCTGGTGACATCTGCGCGGCGGTCGGTTTAAGACAGGTTGTCACGGGCGACACGATTTGCGACGAGGATAAGCCGATTCTGCTGGAATCCATTACCTTCCCGGCGCCGGTCATTCAGTTGGCTATCGAGCCGAAGACGAAAGCCGATCAGGAAAAGCTGGGCGTTGCCATTAATAAGCTGGCGACGGAAGATCCGACCCTGCATGTTTCCACTGATCCCGAAACGGGTCAGACGATTCTGGCGGGAATGGGTGAGTTGCACCTTGAAATTATCGTGGACCGCATGCAGCGCGAGTTCAACGTCGGCGCGAA
>CAXUBB010000088.1:0-287 GCA_964249105.1 uncultured Bryobacteraceae bacterium
CGTAAAGCGGTGGGTGGTTTCCGTCCGCTCCTTGAAGTGATTCGCGATCAAATGCACTTAGGCGTTGATTTTATTCAGATTCGTGAAAAAGATCTCACGGCGCGCGAAGTTTTCGAGTTTACGCTGGCTGTTCTGGAAATTCGTGAAGCAGAACTGCCAAAGCATTTGCGCCCGAAGATTCTAATTAATTCGCGGGCTGATATAGCGCTGGCAAGCGGCGCTGATGGAGTTCATCTTCCGTCCGATGCGCCCGCACAAACGCTGGAACACCTGATGGTATTTCGCTC
>CAXUBB010000088.1:297-3924 GCA_964249105.1 uncultured Bryobacteraceae bacterium
GGAAGAAGTAGCGCGGGCGCAAACTGATTTCGTCACGTTTGGACCGGTTTTTGATACGCCTTCGAAGGGTAAGGGTGTTGGCCTGACTACTTTGCGGAAGGCTTGCGGTTTAGGTAAAGCGGTGTTTGCTCTGGGTGGGGTGGACTGGGACAATGCGGCTAATTGCATGGAAGCGGGCGCTAAAGGAATTGCCGGCATACGGTTATTTCAAAATCCAATGCTGTAGCTATTTGAAACGGTTGCGCCTTCCCGCGGCATCGAATGTGTACGTGAAGTTTCAAAGACTTACAAGATTGAATTGCCTTGTTCTTGGCGCTTCTGTTCTTGCTGTTGCGCAGATAGTTCCACAAAGCCCGTCACAGCCGGTATTACCGCCGCAACCGGGAATCTTGGCGAATACGCTCACGGCGAAGCAATTAGATATTCATGAGAAGTTTCAGTTGAGAGTAATTGAGACTTTCGGCATTCGAGGATTGCTGGGGTCGGCGCTAGGCTCCGGGATCGCACAGTGGGCCGGAAGACCCTACGAGTGGGGTGGAGGAGCGGAAGGGTACGGGCTCCGGTATGGTTCGAGTTTTGGCAATGCCGTTTCACGGCAGGTGTTCGCTTTTGGATTGGACAGCGCTTTGCACGAGGACTCGCGCTATTTTCCGTCGAACGAAAGCAAGTTCGGACCGAGACTACAAAACGCGATCAAGCAGGTTTTCATTGCCAGGAAAGATGATGGAACGGCTACTTTCGCTTACTCCCGCGTGATCAGCGCGTTTGGATCGGGTCAGCTTGTGGGTACATGGCAGCCTCGAAGCAATAACGGTGTGGGAGATGGCTTAGAGCGCGGCGCCATCAGCCTGGCAGGCGATTTTGGGTATTTCGTGATGCAGGAGTTTCTTCCGTTCACTCGCAATTCAGTGTTCCGGCGTCACTGAGTTTTTTCTACTCGTCAACAGCGGAAAATGTGCTACGTGTTTCCAGCGCTCACGGCTTGCCTTGCGTGCAGTTCCTGCAAACTCCACACGCGCAGAGGGTCACGGCGGCGCGAGGCGATGGCTTCGGCGGCGGCGCGTGCTCCGCTCATGGTGGTAATGCAGGCAATACGATACAGCACGGCGTTGCGGCGAATGGTTTGCTCGTCCGGGAAGGAGTGGCTGCCGGTTGTGGTGTAAACCACCAGGTTCAGCTTTCCGGCCTTGAGCCAATCCACAGCATTTGGTCGTCCTTCATTCACTTTGAATACCGTTTTTACGGGCAGTCCGGCAGCCTTAAGCACTGAGGCTGTTCCGCGTGTGGCAAACAGATCGAAGCCAAACTCGTGGAAACGCGCGGCGACCGCCACGGCGCCGGGTTTGTCGCGATCGTTGACGCTGATGAAGAGAGCGCCGCTGTCCGGTATCGGCGTGCCGGCGGCGAGTTGCGCCTTTGCGAACGCTTCACCGAAACTCTCTCCAACTCCCATCACTTCGCCCGTGGAGCGCATTTCGGGGCCCAGGGCGGGGTCCGCGCCGGGAAATTTGTTAAAGGGAAAGACGGGGCTTTTGACAAAGAAACTGGGGACGGGAAGAGTTCCATTGACAATACCCAACGTGAGATGACTCAATTCAGGAAGCTTCTTGCCGAGCATGAGCCCCACGGCGACTTTGGGCAGAGGAACTCCGACGGCTTTGCTGACAAAGGGAACGGTGCGGGAGGCGCGCGGGTTGACCTCAAGGACGTAGACTTCTCCGTTCTTGATCGCGTATTGCACATTCATCAAACCGATAACGTGCAAGGCGCGGGCGAGTTTGGTGGTGTACTCTTCAATCGTTCGCAAAATATGCGGTTCGAGGGAAATAGCGGGCAGGACGCAGGAGCTATCGCCGGAATGCACGCCTGCTTCTTCGATGTGCTCCATAATGCCGGCAATTAGGACATTTTCGCCGTCGCAAAGGGCGTCCACGTCTACTTCCGTGGCGTCTTCCAGGAAGCGGTCGATTAGGACGGGGCGCTTTACTGAGAAGCTGGTCGCTTCCTGCATGTAGCGGCGGACGGTTTCTTCGTTATAAGCAATCACCATCGCCCGGCCTCCTAAGACGTAGCTGGGACGAACGAGCACCGGGAAGCCTAAGCGCTTTGCCACGTCGCAGGCTTCTTCCACGCCCGTGGCGGTGCCGTGCGCGGGAGAAGGAATAGTTAAATCTTCAAGCAGCTTGCCAAAGAGCTTACGGTCTTCCGCCAGGTCTATGTTGCTCGGGTCGGTTCCGATAATCGGAAGGCCAAGCTTCTTGAGCGGCATGGCCAAATTGAGAGGAGTCTGTCCACCGAACTGCACAATTAAGCCGTCGGGTTTCTCCACATCATAGATGTTGAGCACTTCTTCCTGCGTTAATGGCTCGAAGTAGAGGCGATCACTGGTGTCGTAATCGGTGGACACGGTTTCCGGATTGCAGTTCACCATGATGGATTCGTAGCCGAAATCCTGCAAGGCGAAGGAGGCATGGCAGCAGCAATAGTCGAACTCAATCCCCTGCCCGATCCGGTTCGGGCCGCTGCCGAGGATCATGACTTTCTTGCGGCTGGTCGGGGCGGATTCGTCTTCGGATTCGTAGCTGGAGTAGAGATAGGGCGTGAAGCTTTGGAACTCGGCGGCGCAGGTGTCCACGCGGTTAAAGACAGCGCGCACTCCCAAGCTCTTGCGAGCCTCCCGGACTTGCAGAGATTCAACGCCCAAGCGCAGGCTCATTTGCGTGTCGCCGAGACCATCGCGCTTCAGCTTGCGAAACTCCCTCACGGTGATGGAATCGAGTTGGCGGCCATCGAGCGAGCTTTCAAGCGCCACGACCTCGGCCACTTGCTGGAGAAACCAGCGGTCCACATTCGTCATTTCATGGACTTCCTCGACGCTATATCCTCTTTCAAAAGCAAAGCGGATGTAGTCGAGCCGCTCGGGGTTAGGCGTAATGAGCCGTTTGGGAATGAGTTCCGGATCGAGCGATTTTGCGTTTGCGGCCTTGCCGGTTTCCAAGCTTCGCAAGCCTTTGCCTAAAGCTTGTTTGAAAGTGCGGCCAATCGCCATGACTTCGCCGACCGATTTCATCTGCGTGTTGAGAACGGGCTCCGCGCCGGGAAACTTTTCGAACTGCCAGCGCGGAATTTTAACAACGACGTAATCGATAGTCGGTTCAAAGCAGGCGGGAGTAGCGCGCGTAATGTCGTTTGTGATTTCATCCAGGCGGTAACCGACGGCGAGCTTGGCGGCAATCTTAGCGATGGGGAAGCCGGTGGCCTTGGAAGCAAGCGCGGAGGAGCGGGAAACGCGCGGGTTCATTTCGACGATAATCATGCGCCCGTTTTGGGGATTAATGGCGAATTGCACGTTGGAGCCGCCGGTATCGACGCCAATTTCGTTCAGGCAGCGGAGCGCGGCATCACGCATCATCTGGTACTCGCGGTCAGTGAGGGTTTGGGAAGGCGCGACAGTGATGGAGTCGCCGGTGTGGACGCCCATGGGATCGAAGTTTTCGATGGAGCAGACGATAATGCCATTGCCCGCGCAGTCGCGCATCACCTCCAGCTCATACTCCTTCCAGCCGAGCACGCTTTCTTCGACCAGCACTTCGTGGACGGGCGAAAGATCAATGCCGCGCTCCAGAA